>NZ_JAAKZV010000077.1 GCF_011044975.1 Streptomyces coryli
CCGCATGACCGCCGCCCGCCCCGAAGGCCTCACGCTCCCCGAGGAGTTGCTGCTGCTCGCGCTGGAGCCGTCCCGCGGCACCGCGGTCGGGCCGCGGCAGCCGCTGCGTTACGGGCTGGCCGCCGCGGCGCTCGCGGAGCTGGAGCTGGCGGGGCGGGTCGCGGAGCACCACGGCCGGCTCACCGGCAGCCGGGCCGCGGTGGTGAACTCCCAGCCGCTCGGCAACCAGTTGCTGGACGCCGCGCTCTCCACCCTCTCCCCCGAGGGCACCCCGGCCCAGCGCTGGGTGCGGCAGGCGGGCGTGGACATGGAGGACATGTGCTGGACGCTGCTGCGGCGGCGCGGCGCCGTCCGGATCGAGGCCCGCCGCGCCCTCGGCATCATCCCGGTCACCCGCCACTCTGCGGGCTCGACCGACCTGGCCACCCCGGCCCGCGCCCGCCTCCGCACCGGCCTCCGCGACGGCCTCTCCGACCCCCGCGACATCGCCCTCGCCGCCCTCGTCTCGGCCACCGGCCTCGACGCCTGGCTGTGCGCGGGCGGCCCACTGAGCCGCGAACGCCGCGACCTGGGCCGCCTGGCCCGCGAGACCTGGTACGCGGACACGGTCATCCGCGCCGTCAAACAGAGCAAACGATCCCCCCTCAGCCCTGGTTGGACCACCAGCCCGACCTCAAGCGACGGCGACTGACCGACGACAGCCTCAGGCCGTGACCCGCAGAATCCCCGGCGCCCAGTCCAGGCCTTCGGCCTTGAGCCGGACCGTTACCTTGTAGCCCTCGGGGATGTTGCCGCTGCCGTCGGGGGTGCCGAGCTTGTAGTGGCGGTCGGGCGAGACCTTGAAGCGGTCCACGTCGAGCTGCTCGCCGGTCCTGGGGTGGTAGACGATGACCACGGCTTGCGCCTCGCGGCCGTCGGTCACGAAGTCCCAGAGGTGGAAGTCCTCCCCCTTGGCCCAGAACTGGGCCGAGTAGTAGGTGTTCTCGTAGTTATCGGGCTCGTGCAGGTCGATGCTTCCGCTGCTGCCGCCGTCATCGCCGTCGTCGGTGTACCGGTCGACGGTGGTCTCGTAACTGGCGGCCTGGGCCGGAGTCCCCGTGCCCGCCGCGAGTGCCAGACCGGCCGCGGCGACGATGAGCAAGCGCGGTGCTGAGCGCATGAGTTGGTCCCTTCCCCCGAAGTCGTTTTCCCAGCCTGCCGCCCCGTCCGCGGCCCCGGCTACGTCCTTCGGCCTCGGGCGAAGGTGGCTGCTGCTAGGGTCGCCAGCCCAAGCAACCTACTGAGGGGGAAAGTACGTGCGTACGTCAGCACGGTTTGCCGGGGTCGCGGCGGCCGCGGTCGCGGCATTGCTGGTGAGTGGCTGCAGCAGTGGCAGCGACGACGGCGGGGACAAGGGGAGCGAGACTCCCAAGGCCGACCAGACCAAGGCGCCCGACGGCGGCGGGGACGCCAAGGTCGGCGCGGACCAGCTGGAGGGCGGCTGGAGCACCGACGCCACGCACGCCGACGAGGGCCTGCGGATCCTCGCGGTGAGCAAGGGATCGGCGATGCTCACCGGGAAGTCCACCTGCACCGGCAAGGCCACCGACGCCGGCCTCGCCCTGAAGTGCAACGACGGCAACACGGACTTCGCCACCGGCCAGGTCCAGTCCCTCGAGGGCAAGAAGCTGGTGATCAAGTGGGCCTCCGGCAAGGAGGACACCTTCACCAAGACCCCGAACGACATCCCCACGGACCTCGGCGACCTCCCGGAGAACCCGGAGGACCTGCCCACCCCGGAGTAGCCGCCCGACGCTACTCCAGTACGGGGTGCGCCTCCCGGTGCGCGTCCCACCAGGCGCGGTGGTGCGGGTTGTTGTCGACACCTTCGAGATACGCCCGCGCCGCCGCCCCGTACAACTGCCGCGCCACCTGCGCGGACACCGCCGAGCGCCGCCACGCCAGCTTGATCCGCCCGGTGACCGGGTCGCCGGCGAGCGGCCGGATCACGGTGCCGGGCGCGGGCGGCGCCGTCGGCTGGGTGAGGGCGACCGCCCGGCCGGCGGCGACCACGCCGAGGTAAAGGGTGCGGTCGCCGATGCGGTAGCGCAGTGACGGCGTGAAGCCCGCCCGCTCGCACGCCTCGGCGAAGGCCTCGCGGCCGCCGTCGTCGTCCTCGACCATCGTCATCCACTGCTCGCCGGCCAGCTCCGCCAGCTCCACGGCGGCCCGCCCGGCGAGCCGGTGGTCCGCCGCCATCCGTACGCAGAACGGCTCGCGGGCGACGAGCGTACGGGCCGCCGTGCCCGCGGGGAGCGGCGCCTCGTAGCCGTTCACCTCGCCGTAGACGATCGCGTCGTACTGGCCCGCGCCCAGCATCCGGGTCAGCGCCGTGACCGAATCCTCCAGGTCCACCGCGAACTCCCGCCCCTCCAGGGCGAGATCGAGCTGGTCGAAGAGGTGGTCGAGCAGCACCAGGAAGATGCTGCCGAGCCGCAGCGGCCGGTCCGGCTCGGCCGCCCGCGCCCCCGCGGCGAGCGCGTCCATCTCCCCCAGCACCCGGCGCGCCTTGTCGAGCACGAACTGGCCCAGCGGCGTCGGTTCCACGCCGCGCCGGCCGCGGACGAACAGCTCGCCGCCCGCGACCCGTTCGATGCGGCGCAGCTGCGCGGACAGCGCGGGCTGCGAGACGCCCAGCAGCGCCGCGGCGCGCATCAGACTGCCCGCCTCCGCGATCCGGCAGACCGCGTGCAGGTGCCTCAGCTCAAGCTGCATAGCCGCAGGGTACGAACCCGCCTCGATGGTCGCCATAACTCGCGCCTTATGGCCACTGAGATGTCCGAAAGCGTCATGTCCACATCCATACTCCGATGCGCACCTGCCCGACTTCCCCACCCGGAACATCGCGATCGGAGCAGACGGTGAAACCCAACAGATTCATGGCGAGCCTGGCTGCCTGCACCCTGGCAGCCGGCCTCGCCGGCGCGCTCGGCACCGCCACCGCGGCCGCCGAGGAGCCACCACCCGAGCCGCCGTCCGGCAAGGCCGCCGCCGTGGCGGCCTCCGACCGGGCCGCCTTCAGCGGACTCGACGGGCTGCGCCACGGCCCCGACGAGGACCTCGTCCGCACCTCGGTGCAGCCCTGGGCCAATGGCCTGTACTTCAGCTCGTACGAAACGACCTACCGCGGCCTGGACGTCGACGGCGCCGACGCGGTCGTGGTCGCGGACGGCAAGGGCCGGGTCCGCGACGTCGCCGCGGCGAAGGCCCCGCTCATCACGGTCGGCACGAAGGCGAAGGTCGCGAAGGCGGCCGCCGAAGCCACCGCCCGCAAGCAGCTGGCCAAGGTGGAGAAGGCCACCGCGCCCGAGCTGACCGTCCTGATCGACGAGGGCAAGAAGGCCCTGCTCACCTGGCGTACGACCGTCACCGGCAGCACCGCCGCCGGCAAGCCCAGCGTCTTACGGACCTACGTGGACGCCGCGTCCGGCAAGGTCGCCGAGGCCCGCGAGCAGGTCCGGGACGCGACCGGACACGGCTATCACAACGGCGACGTCACCATCGACACCAGCGGCTCGGGCACCTCGCACCGGATGGTCGACCCGACCAGGTCAGGGCTGCAGTGCGGCGGCCAGAATGGTACGGCCTACACCGGCACGGACGCGGTGTGGGGCAACGGGGGCGGCACCAATCTGGAGACCGCGTGCGTGGACGTGATGTACGCGGCGCAGCGCGAGTTCGACATGCTGAAGGAGTGGCTGGGGCGCAACGGCCAGGACGGGCAGGGCGGCATGGTCCCGGCCCGGGTCGGCCTGAACCAGGTCAACGCCTTCTACGACGGCACCAAGACCAACTACGGCCACAACCAGGCGAACACGGAGCAGGCCACACCGATCGACGTGGTGGCGCACGAGTACGGCCACAACATCTTCGACCGCACCCCGGGCAGCGCGGGCTCCTCCAATGAGAACGGCGGCCTGAACGAGTCCACCGGCGACATCTTCGGCGCCCTGACCGAGGCGTACGCCAACAACGCCAACGACGCCCCCGACTATCTCGTCGGCGAAATGGTCGACCTGGTCGGCCAGGGCCCCATCCGCAACATGTACAACCCCGGGGCACTCGGCGACCCCAACTGCTACCCGCAGCTGAGCTCCGGCACCGAGGTGCACGCGGCGGCAGGACCGCAGAACCACTGGTTCTATCTGCTGGCCGAGGGCTCGAGCCCCGGCGGCGGCAAGCCCAACAGCCCGATCTGCAGCGGCGGTCCGTCGTCCGTGACGGGCATCGGCATCCAGAAGGCCGGCAAGATCTTCATGGGCGCGCTGATGATGAAGACCTCGTCCTGGAACCACGCGGCCGCCCGCAAGGCCACCCTGTCGGTCGCCAAGAACACGTACGGCGCCACCGAGTGCAACGCGGTCAAGGCGGCCTGGAACGCCATCGCCATGCCGGCCCAGTCCGGCGAGACCGACTGCGGCGGCACCGCTACGGACGACTTCTCGATGTCGCTGAACCCGACGTCGGGCAGCGTCCAGCCGGGCTCCTCGGCGACGTCGACGGTCGGCACGACCACGACGCAGGGTGCCGCGCAGACGGTGGCGCTGTCCGCGACCGGCCAGCCGAGCGGCGTGACGGTGTCGTTCGCGCCGGCGTCGGTGACGTCCGGGGCCTCGTCCACCATGACGGTGGCGGTCGCCGCGGGTGCGGCCAACGGCTCGTATCCGATCACGGTGAAGGGGACCGGGAAGACCTCGCACTCGGTCACGTACACCCTGACGGTCGGCAGCGGCGGCCCGTCCGGCTGCAGCAGCTCCGAGGCCACGTACCAAGGGACGCTCGCGGACGGCCAGTCCGAGGTGCAGCCCGACGGCTCGTACTACTACTCGGGCAGCTCAGGACAGCACATCGGCTGCCTGCGCGGTCCTTCCGGCACCGACTTCGACCTGTATCTGCAGAAGTGGAGCGGGTCCGGCTGGGCGACCGTGCGCGAGTCGACGAGCGCTGACGAGAACGAGGACATCACCTACAGCGGCACCGCGGGCTACTACCGCTACGTGGTGGACGCCTACTCCGGCTCCGGCGCCTACACGCTGGGCCTGACCAACCCGTAACAGGGACAAGCAGACGCCCCCGCGCTGCCGGGCAGCGCGGGGGCGTCGTTACGTACAGCGGCGTCAGCGGACGAACACGCCCGCGTCGCCCGCCAGATCCAGGAAGTACTGCGGCGCCAGACCCAGCACCAGCGTCACCGCCACGCCCACCGCGATCGCCGTCGACGTCAGCACGCTCGGGATGACCACCGACGGGCCCTCCGGCTTCGGCTCGCTGAAGAACATCAGGACGATCACGCGGACGTAGAAGAACGCCGCGATGGCGGACGAGATCACGCCGATGACGACCAGCGGCGTCGCCCCGCCTTCGGCCGCCGCCTTGAAGACGGCGAACTTCCCGGCGAAGCCGGAGGTCAGCGGGATGCCCGCGAAGGCCAGCAGGAAGACCGCGAAGACCGCGGCCACCAGCGGCGAACGCCGCCCCAGCCCCGCCCACTTGGACAGGTGCGTGGCCTCGCCGCCCGCGTCCCGGACGAGCGTGACCACCGCGAAGGCGCCCAGCGTGACGAACGAGTACGCCGCCAGGTAGAAGAGCACCGACGAGATGCCGTCCGGCGTCGCCGCCGTCACACCCGCGAGGATGAAGCCCGCGTGCGCGACGGAAGAGTAGGCGAGCAGCCGCTTCACGTCCGTCTGGGTCACGGCCAGGATCGCGCCGATCACCATCGTGGCGATGGCCACGCCCCACATCACCGGGCGCCAGTCCCAGCGCAGGCCGGGCAGCACCACGTACAGCAGCCGCAGCAGCGCGCCGAAGGCGGCCACCTTGGTGGCAGCAGCCATGAAGCCGGTCACCGGGGTCGGAGCGCCCTGGTAGACATCCGGGGTCCACTGGTGGAACGGGACCGCGCCGACCTTGAACAGCAGGCCCATCAGCAGCATGGCGCCGCCGATCAGCAGCAGCGCGTCATTGCCCATGGTCTGGGCGAGCGCCGGGTCCGACGCCTGCCGGGTGCCCTCGACGACCTCCGCGATCCCCGCGTACGAGACGGTGCCCGCGTAGCCGTAGAGCAGCGCGACGCCGAAGAGGAAGAAGGCCGAGGAGAAGGCTCCCAGGAGGAAGTACTTCACGGCCGCTTCCTGCGACATCAGCCGCTTGCGGCGGGCCAGGGCGCAGAGCACGTAGAGCGGGAGGGAGAAGACCTCGAGCGCGATGAAGAGGGTCAGCAGGTCGTTCGCCGCCGGGAAGATCAGCATGCCGCCGACGGCGAACGCCAGCAGCGGGAAGACCTCCGTGGTGGTGAACCCGGCCTTGACCGCGGCCTGTTCGGCCGGCCCGCCGGGGACCGCCGAGCCCTGCGCGGCGAAGGAGTCGACGTGCTTGCCGTGCTCCTGCGGGTCGAGCCGGCGCTCGGCGAAGGTGAAGACCGCCACCAGCGCGACCAGCAGGATCGTGCCCTGCAGGAAGAGCGCGGGGCCGTCGACCGCGATGGCGCCCATCGCGGCGATCTGCGCCTCCTCCTTCGCGTGCCCGCCGGCCGCCAGGGCGATCACCGCGGCGAAGGCGGCGGCGAAGCCGAGCAGCGCGATGCCGATCTGCACGGCATAGCGGGACTTGCGCGGCACGAACGCCTCGGCCAGCACGCCGATGATGGCCGCGCCGAGCACGATCAGCGTCGGGGAGAGCTGGGCGTACTCGATGTGCGGGGAGTCGATCTTCCCCGCCGGTTCGGCCGCCATTGTCCACAGGCTGTGGACAGTGTTCATGGTGCTCACTTGTCGCCTCCGCGTGCGTCGTGCTCGGGCTTCGGGTCCTTCTCGCCCACGTCGGAGAGCGTGTGGCCGACCGCCGGGTTGACGATGTCCGTGAGCGGCTTCGGGTAGACCCCGAGGCCGATCAGCAGGGCGATGAGCGGAGCCACCACCAGGACCTCGCGCACCCGCAGGTCGGGCAGCTTCTCCAGGCCCGACTTCACCGGCCCGGTCATCGTCCGCTGGTAGAGGACGAGGACGTACACGGCGGCGAGGACGATGCCGACGGTGGCGATGATGCCGATCACCGGATAGCGGGCGAACGTGCCGACCAGGACCAGGAATTCACTGACGAACGGCGCCAGACCCGGCAGCGAGAGCGTCGCCAGACCGCCGATGAGGAAGGTGCCCGCCAGCACCGGCGCGACCTTCTGCACCCCGCCGTAATCCGCGATCAGCCGCGAGCCGCGGCGGGAGATCAGGAAGCCGATCACCAGCATCAGCGCGGCGGTGGAGATGCCGTGGTTGACCATGTAGAGCGTCGCGCCCGACTGGCCCTGCGACGTCATCGCGAAGATGCCCATCACGATGAAGCCGAAGTGCGAGATCGACGCGAAGGCGATCAGCCGCTTGATGTCCCGCTGGCCGACGGCGAGCAGCGCCCCGTAGACGATGCTGATCAGCGCCAGCACCAGGATGACGGGCGTCGCCCACTGGCTCGCCTCCGGGAAGAGGCCGAGGCAGAAGCGGAGCATCGCGAAGGTGCCGACCTTGTCGACCACGGCGGTGATGAGCACCGCGATCGGGGCCGTCGACTCCCCCATGGCGTTGGGCAGCCAGGTGTGCAGCGGCCACAGCGGGGCCTTCACGGCAAAGGCGAAGAAGAAGCCGAGGAAGAGCCAGCGCTCGGTGGAGGTGGCGATGTCCAGGTCGCGGTCGGCGCGGGCCTGCAGGATCTCCTGGAGGGAGAAGGTGCCCGAGCCGAGCTGGTCGCTGGTCACCGCGTACAGGCCGATGACCGCGGCCAGCATGATGAGGCCGCCGGCGAGGTTGTAGAGCAGGAACTTCACGGCGGCGTACGAGCGCTGCCGGCCGGCCTCTTCCTCGCCGTGCTGGTGGGCACGGTCCCCGAAGCCGCCGATGAGGAAGTACATCGGGATGAGCATGGCTTCGAAGAAGATGTAGAAGAGGAAGACGTCGGTGGCCAGGAAGCTGATCACCACCATCGCCTCGACCAGCAGAATCAGGGCGAAGAAGCCCTGCGTCGGCCGCCACCGGGAGGTCGTCTTCTCGGCGAGCGGGTCGGCGTCGTGCCAGCCGGCCGCGATGATGAACGGGATCAGCAGCGCCGTCAGCCCGACCAGGGCGACCGCGATGCCGTCGACCCCGAGCTCGTACCGGACCCCGAAGTCCGCGATCCAGGCGTGCGATTCGGTGAGCTGAAAGCGGGCGCCGTCCGGGTCGAAGCGGATGGCGACAATCGCCGCGAGGACCAGCGTCCCCAGCGAGACCAGCAGCGCCAGCCACTTGGCGACCGTCCGCTTCTCGGCCGGTACGGCGGCCGTCGCCACCGCGCCGAGGGCGGGCAGCGCGGCGGTGGCCGTCAGGAGTGGGAAGGACATGTCAGACCGCCCTCATGAACAAGGTGGCGGCGATCAGCACCGCGGCACCGCCGAACATCGAGACCGCATACGAGCGGACGAAGCCGTTCTGCACCCGCCGCATCCGGCCGGAGAGGCCTCCGACGGTGGCGGCGGTGCCGTTGACCACGCCGTCCACGACCTTGTGGTCGAGGTAGACGAGGCTGCGGGTGAGGTGCTCGCCGCCGCGGACCAGGACCACGTGGTTGACGTCGTCCTGGAGCAGGTCGCGGCGGGCGGCCCAGGTGAGCGCGTTGCCGCGCGGGGCGACGGCCGGAACGGGCCGGCGGCCGTACTTCACCCAGGCCAGCGCCACGCCGAGCACCATCGCGGTGACCGCGGAGCCGGTGATCAGCGGGACGTTCAGGGGTTCGGGCAGGTGCCCGTGCTCGTAGCCGGTGACCGGCTCCAGCCAGTGCACGAACCGCTCGCCGAGGTTGAAGATGAAGCCGGCCGCGACCGAGCCGGCCGCCAGGATCACCATCGGGATGGTCATGGTCTTCGGCGACTCGTGCGGGTGCGGCAGCTCGCCGTTCTCGTCCGGCTGCCAGCGCTTCTCGCCGAAGAACGTCATCAGCATCATGCGCGTCATGTAGAACGCGGTGATCGCCGCACCCAGCAGGGCCACAGAGCCGAAGATCCAGCCCTGCGTCGCACCCCGGGCGAAGGCCGCCTCGATGAGGTGGTCCTTGGAGTAGAAGCCGGACAGGAACGGGAAGCCGATGATGGCCAGATAGCCGAGCCCGAAGGTGACGAAGGTGACCGGCATGTACTTCCGCAGGCCCCCGTACTTCCGCATGTCGACCTCGTCGTTCATGCCGTGCATGACGGAGCCGGCGCCGAGGAAGAGCCCGGCCTTGAAGAAGCCGTGGGTGACCAGGTGCATGATCGCGAAGACGTAGCCGATCGGGCCGAGGCCCGCGGCCAGCACCATGTAGCCGATCTGCGACATCGTCGAGCCGGCCAGGCCCTTCTTGATGTCGTCCTTCGCGCAACCGACGATCGCACCGAAGAGGAGCGTTACGGCCCCGACCACCATGACCGCCGTCTGCGCGTCCGGAGCCCCGTTGAAGATGGCTCCGGAGCGGACGATCAGATACACGCCCGCCGTCACCATCGTCGCCGCGTGGATCAGCGCCGACACCGGCGTCGGGCCCTCCATCGCGTCGCCGAGCCACGACTGCAGCGGCACCTGGGCCGACTTGCCGCAGGCCGCGAGGAGCAGCATCAGGCCGATGGCCGTCAGCTTCGACTCGCCCGCCTCGGTGGCGTTTGCCAGCACCGGCCCGAAGGCGAAGGTGCCGAACGTGGTGAACATCAGCATGATCGCGACCGAAAGACCGAAGTCGCCGACCCGGTTGACGATGAACGCCTTCTTCGCCGCCGTCGCCGCGCTCGGCTTGTGCTGCCAGAAGCCGATCAGCAGGTACGAGGCGAGGCCGACGCCCTCCCAGCCGACGTACAGCAGCAGGTAGTTGTCGGCGATGACCAGCAGCAGCATGGCTGCCAGGAAGAGGTTCAGATAGCCGAAGAACCGGCGGCGGCGCTCGTCGTGCTCCATGTACCCGACCGAGTACAGGTGGATGAGCGAGCCGACGCCGGTGATCAGCAGCACGAACGTCATCGACAGCTGATCGAGCTGGAAGGCGACGTCGGCCTGGAAATCGCCGACCGGCACCCAGCTGAACAGGTGGCTGTGCAGCGCCCGGTGCTCCCCGTCCTTGCCGAGCATGTCGGTGAAGAGGACGAGGCCGAACGCGAAGGAAAGAAAGGCGAGACCGGTGCCGAGCCAGTGGCCCGTACGGTCCAGGCGACGCCCGCCGCAGAGCAGCACCGCCGCGCCCAGCAGCGGCGCCGCGACGAGCAGTCCGATGAGTGACTCCACTGGTGCGTCCCCTTACAGCTTCATCAGAGAGGCGTCGTCGACCGAGGCCGAGTGGCGGGAGCGGTAGACCGTCACGATGATCGCGAGGCCCACGACCACCTCCGCGGCCGCGACGACCATCGTGAAGAACGCGATGATCTGGCCGTCGAGGTTGCCGTGCATCCGCGAGAAGGTGACGAACGCCAGGTTGCAGGCGTTCAGCATCAGCTCGACGCACATGAAGACCACGATCGCGTTCCGCCGGATCAGCACCCCTGCCGCGCCGATGGTGAAGAGCAGCGCGGAGAGGAAGAGGTAGTTGACCGGGTTCATCTACTTGGTCACCTCCTTCTCGGTCTCGGCCTTGTCGGCACCCTCGGCCGCGGCCCGCTGGTGGTCCTGCTGCGCCTGGCCCGGCAGCGTCGTCCGGCCCTGGTAAGCGGACGTCCGGTTCTCCAGCGCCGCCAGGTCGTTGACCGCCTCCTGGGAGACGTCGCGGATCTGGCCGCGGTCGCGCAGCGTCTTGATGACGGTGAGGTCGGAGGTGCTGCCGTCGGGCAGCAGGCCCGCGATGTCGACCGCGTTGTGCCGGGCGTAGACGCCGGGGGCGGGCAGCGGCGGCACGTGCGTGCCCTCCTTGACCCGGTTGGCGGCCTGCTCGCGCTGGCTGAGCGGCTTCTCGGTCTTCTCCTTGTGGGTGAGCACCATGCCGGCGACGGCCGCGGTGATCAGCAGCGCGCCGGTGAGCTCGAAGGCGAAGACGTACTTGGTGAAGATGAGCTCGGCCAGGCCGTGGACGTTGCCAGGCTTGTTGGCGGCGGCCAGGCCGTTGAAGTCCTTCAGGCCCGCGTTGCCGATGCCGGCCATCAGCAGGATGCCGAAGCCGATGCCGCAGGCGGCGGCCCACCAGCGCTGGCCCTTGATGGTCTCCTTCAGCGAGTCGGTCGCCGTAATGCCGACCAGCATCAGCACGAAGAGGAAGAGCATCATGACCGCGCCCGTGTAGACGACGATCTGGACGACGCCGAGGAAGTAGGCCCCGTTGGCGAGGTAGAAGACGGCGAGGATCACCATCGTCCCGGCGAGGCAGAGCGCGGAGTGCACGGAGCGGCGCATCAGCACGGTGCCGAGCGCGCCCGCGACCGCGAAGATCGCCAGGACCCAGAACTGGGCGGCTTCGCCGCTCGAGGTCTGGTAGGCGGCCAGAGCGTTCATGCCGAGGCCTCCTCAGCTGTCTCGCCCTTGCTGACCGCCACCTGCTGCTCGGTCCCCGGCGCGGCCTCGGTGACGAGCCCGCTGTAGTAGTCCTTCTCGGTCATCCCCGGGAAGATCGCGTGCGGCGAGTCGACCATGCCCTCGGTCAGGCCGACGAGCAGCTCGTCCTTGGTGTAGATGAGCGACTCGCGGCTGCGGTCGGCCAGTTCGTACTCGTTCGTCATGGTGAGCGCCCGGGTGGGGCACGCCTCGACGCACAGGCCGCACAGGATGCAGCGCAGATAGTTGATCTGGTACGTCCGGCCGTAGCGCTCACCCGGCGAGTAGCGCTCCTCCTCGGTGTTGTCCGCGCCCTCCACGTAGATCGCGTCGGCGGGACAGGCCCAGGCGCACAGCTCGCAGCCGATGCACTTCTCCAGCCCGTCCGGGTGCCGGTTGAGCTGGTGGCGGCCGTGGAAGCGGGGCGCCGTCGGCTTCTTGTACTCCGGGTACTGCTCGGTCAGCCGCTTCTTGAACATGGCCTTGAAGGTCACGCCGAAGCCGGCGACGGGGTTGAGCCTCTTGGGCTTGTCGTCAGACACCCTCGGCCTCCTGCTTATCAATAGAGGTGCCATCAGCTGTGGTCTCGGCGCCCGAGCCGACCAGCTCGCGCTCCTGCTTGTGGCGCGAGGGACGGCGCGGTACGGGCGGCAGGGACTGCCCCGGCAGCGGGGGTACGGGGAATCCGCCGGCGACCGGGTCGAAGGCGGGCTCCGGCTCGGCCTCCTTCTCGCCGCTCCGGAAGAAGTCGATGACGAAGGAGATGAGCAGCAGCGCGATGACGGCGCCGGCGACGTACATCACGATGTCGGCGAAGTCGTAGTTCTCGTTGCGCAGCGCGCGCACCGTGGCGACGAGCATCAGCCACACCATCGAGACCGGGATGAGGACCTTCCACCCCAGCTTCATGAACTGGTCGTAGCGGACCCGGGGCAGCGCGGCCCTGATCCAGACGAAGCCGAAGATCAGCAGCACCAGCTTGCCGAGGAACCACAGCAACGGCCACCAGCCCTCGTTGGCGCCCGCCCAGACGGTGCTGATGGGCGCGGGCGCCCGCCAGCCGCCGAGGAACATGGTCACCGCGATCATCGAGACGGTGACCAGGTGGACGTACTCGGAGAGCATGAAGAGCGCGAACTTGATCGACGAATACTCGGTGTTGTAGCCGCCGACCAGGTCGCCCTCGGACTCCGGCATGTCGAAGGGCGGGCGGTGCGATTCGCCGACCATCGCGACCAGATAGATCAGGAACGAGACCGGCAGCAGCACCGCGTACCAGCGGTCCCCCTGGCCCTCGACGATGGTGGACGTGGACAGCGAGCCGCTGTACATGAACACCGCGGCGAAGCTCAGCCCCATCGCGACCTCGTACGAGATCACCTGGGCGGTGGCGCGGACGCCGCCGAGCAGCGGGTAGGTCGAGCCCGACGCCCAGCCGGCCAGCACCACGCCGTACGCGGCGATGGACGCCGTGGCGAGCACGTACAGCATCGACACCGGGATGTCGGTGAGCTGCATCGTGGTGCGCTCGCCGAAGATCGAGATCTGGTTGTCGGCCGGGCCGAAGGGGATGACGGCGACGGCCATGAAGGCGGGGACGGCGGCGAGGATGGGCGCGAGCAAGTAGACGAACTTGTGCGCGCCCTTGACGACGATGTCCTCCTTCAGCATCAGCTTGACGCCGTCGGCGAGGGACTGCAGCAGCCCCCAGGGGCCGTGCCGGTTGGGGCCGATGCGCAGCTGCATCCAGCCGAGGACCTTGCGCTCGGCCACGATGGAGATGAGCACGGTCAGCATGATCAGGGCGAAGCAGAAGACCGCTTTGATGGCGATCAGCCACCACGGGTCGCGCCCGAACATGCTGAGGTCCTCGGCGGCCAGGAACGTGTTCATGCCTGCACCTCACTGCCGGTCTTGCCGATCTTCACGACATCGCCCGGTACGGCACCCGTGTCCGAGGCGACGCCGTCGCCCGCCGACTGCAGCGGCAGCCAGACCACCTGGTCCGGCATCTCCGGCGTTACGGCGAGCGGGAACTGCACCGCGCCCGCCGGTCCTGTCACCGTCACCGTGTCGCCGTCCGCCGCGCCGACCTGCGCCGCCGTGGCCTCCGACAGCCGCGCGAGGGCGGCGTGCCGGGTGCCGGCGAGGGCCGAGTCGCCGTCCTGCAGCCGGCCCTGGTCCAGCAGCAGGCGGTGGCCCGCCAGTACCGCCTCGCCGGTGCCGGGCTCCCGCAGCGGGCGCGGGATCTCGGCCGGGACGACGGCGCGGGCGCCGGTCCAGGAGCCGAGCCGGCCGTATTCGGCGCGGATGGTGCGGAGGTCGGGGAGGCCGAGGTGGAGGTCCATCTCGTCGGCGAGCATGTTCAGCACCCGCGCGTCCACCGGCGAGGTCCGCCGCGTCATCTGGTCCGGCTTGAGCGAGGCCTCGAACGGCCGCGCCCTGCCTTCCCAGTTGAGGAAGGTGCCCGACTTCTCGGCGACCGCCGCCACCGGGAAGACGACGTCCGCCCGCTCGGTGACCTCGCTCGGCCGCTGCTCCAGGCTGATCAGGAAGCCGACCGCGTCGAGCGCCCGGCGGGCCTCCGCCGGGTCCGGCAGGTCCGCGACCTCGACACCGCCGACGACCAGCGCGGCGAGCTCGCCGTTCTCGGCGGCCGACAGGATCTGGCCGGTGTCCCGGCCTGCCCGGGACGGGAGTTCGCCGAGGCCCCAGGCGGCCGCGGTCTGCGCCCGCGCGTCCGGGTCGGTGGCGGGGCGGCCGCCGGGCAGCAGCCCGGGCAGCGCGCCCGCCTCGATCGCGGCGCGCTCGCCAGCCCGGCGCGGGATCCACGCGAGCGTGGCCCCGGTGGCTTCGGCGGCGCGGGCCGCGGCGGTCAGCCCGCCGGGCACGGCCGCGAGCCGCTCGCCGACGATGACGACCGCGCCTTCGGTACGAATCGCGTCCGACGCCGCCTTGCCGTCATCGCCCAGACCCGCGCCGGTGACCAGCGCGTCCAGCCACCCGGGCTCCGTACCCGGTCCGGCCGGCAGCAGGGTGCCGCCCGCCTTCTCCAGGCCGCGGGTGGTGTGGGTGGCGAGGGCGTAGACCTTCTGGCCGTGCTTCTTCCAGGCCTTGCGCAGCTTCAGGAAGACGCCGGGCGCCTCCTCCTCCGCCTCCAGGCCGACGAGCAGCACGGCGGGGGCGGACTCCAGCTTCTGGTACGTAAGACCGCTGCCGTCGAGGTCGCGGCCGCGCCCGGCGACCTTCGCCGCCAGGAACTCGGCCTCCTCGGCGGAGTGCACCCGCGCGCGGAAGTCGATGTCGTTCGTGTTCAGCGCGACCCGGGCGAACTTCGCGTAGGCGTAGGCGTCTTCAGCCGTCAGCCGGCCGCCGGTCAGCATCGCGGACCGGCCGCGCGCCGCCGTAAGACCTTCAGCCGCGGCCGCGAGCGCCTCCGGCCAGCTCGCCTCGCGCAGCGAGCCGGTCTCGGCGTCCCGTACCAGCGGGGTGGTCAAACGGTCGGGCAGCTGTGCGTAGCGGAAGCCGAAGCGGCCCTTGTCGCACATCCACTCCTCGTTGACCTCGGGGTCGTTCTGCGCCAGCCGCCGGAGCACCTTGCCGCGCCGGTGGTCGGTACGGGTGGCGCAGCCGCCGGCGCAGTGCTCGCACACGGAAGGCGACGACGTCAGGTCGAAGGGCCGCGAGCGGAAGCGATACGCCTTCGACGTCAGCGCACCCACCGGGCAGATCTGAATCGTGTTGCCCGAGAAGTACGACTCGAAGGGGTCGCCCTGGCCCGTACCCACCTGCTGCAGCGCGCCGCGCTCCAGCAGCTCGATCATCGGGTCGCCGGCGATCTGGTTCGAGAAGCGGGTGCAGCGGGCGCAGAGCACGCAGCGCTCGCGGTCCAGCAGCACCTGCTCGCTGATCGGCACCGGCTTCTCGAAGGTGCGCTTCTTGCCGTCGAAGCGGCTGTCGGCCTGGCCGTGCGACATCGCCTGGTTCTGCAGCGGGCATTCGCCGCCCTTGTCGCAGACCGGGCAGTCGAGGGGGTGATTGATGAGCAGCAGCTCCATCACGCCCTTCTGCGCCTTCTCCGCGACCTGGGAGGACAGCTGGGTCTTGACGACCATGCCGTCGGTGCAGGTGATGGTGCAGGAGGCCATCGGCTTGCGCTGGCCCTCGACCTCGACGATGCACTGCCGGCAGGCGCCGGCCGGGTCGAGGAGCGGATGGTCGCAGAAGCGCGGGATCTCGATGCCGAGCTGCTCGGCGGCGCGGATCACCAGCGTGCCCTTGGGGACGCTGAGCTCGACGCCGTCGATGGTCAGCGAGACAAGATCCTCGGGCGGGATCGCCGCCTCCCCGCCCCCGGTTGGAGCGGACGTGGTGACGGTCATGCGTCCACCTCCTGGTCGGACCACAGGGTCGACTTTCTCGGGTCGAAGGGGCAGCCCTTGCCCGTGATGTGCTGCTCGTACTCCGCGCGGAAGTGCTTGAAGGACGAGGCGATGGGGGCCGCGGCGCCGTCGCCGAGGGCGCAGAAGGACTTGCCGTTGATGTTGTCGGCGATGTCCGCGACCTTGTCGAGGTCGGCCATCTCGCCCTTGCCGGCCTCGATGTCGCGCAGCAGCTGGACCAGCCAGTACGTGCCCTCGCGGCAGGGCGTGCACTTGCCGCAGGACTCGTGGGCGTAGAACTCGGTCCAGCGGGTGACGGCCCGTACGACACACGTGGTCTCGTCGAAGCACTGCAGCGCCTTGGTGCCGAGCATCGACCCTGCACCGCCGACGCCCTCGTAATCCAACGGCACATCAAGGTGCTCGTCGGTGAGCATCGGGGTCGAAGAGCCGCCCGGCGTCCAGAACTTCAGGCGGTGGCCAGGGCGCATGCCGCCGCTCATGTCGAGCAGCTGCCGCAGCGTGATGCCGAGCGGCGCCTCGTACTGGCCGGGGCGGGCGACGTGGCCGCTCAGCGAGTACAGCGTGAAGCCCGGGGACTTCTCGCTGCCCATGGAGCGGAACCACTCCTTGCCCTTGTTCATGATCGCGGGCACCGAGGCGATGGACTCGACGTTGTTCACCACAGTGGGGCAGGCGTAGAGCCCCTCGACCGCCGGGAACGGCGGCCGCAGGCGCGGCTGTCCGCGCCGGCCCTCGAGGGAGTCGAGCAGCGCCGTTTCCTCGCCGCAGATGTACGCGCCGGCGCCGGCGTGCACCGTCAGCTCCAGGTCCAGGCCCGAGCCGAGGATGTTCTTGCCGAGGTAGCCCGCCGCATACGCCTCCCGGACCGCCTCGTGCAGGCGGCGCAGCACCGGCACGGCCTCGCCGCGCAGGTAGATGAAGGCGTGGTTGGAGCGGATCGCGTGGCAGGCGATCACGATGCCCTCGACCAGCGAGTGCGGGTTGGCGAAGAGCAGCGGGATGTCTTTGCACGTCCCCGGCTCGGACTCGTCCGCGTTCACCACGAGGTAGTGCGGCTTGCCGTCGCCCTGCGGGATGAACTGCCACTTCATGCCGGTCGGGAAGCCCGCGCCGCCGCGGCCGCGCAGGCCCGAGTCCTTCACGTACGCGATGACGTCGTCCGGCGGCATCTGCAGGGCCTTGCGCAGACCCTCGTAGCCCTCGTGGCGGTGGTACGCGTCCAGCGTCCAGGCGTCCTCCGCGTCCCAGAAGGAGGACAGGACCGGGGTGAGCAGCTTCTCCGGGCTGTGCTCGTTGACTTCAGTGGTCACGGTCATCACTCCCCCTCCTCTGCGTCGCGCGGGGAGACGACCCGGCCGGGCGCCGACTCGCCCTTGGCGAGCTTCAGCCCGGCGAGCGAGGCCGGTCCCGCGCCGCCGCTCTCCGCCACGGCGCCCTCGCGCTGGTCGGGGAAGCCGGCGAGGATGCGTGCGGTGTCCTTGAAGGTGCACAGCTTGGCGCCGCGCGTCGGCTGCACGTCGCGGCCCGCGCGCAGGTCGTCGACCAGCTGCTTCGCCGATTCGACGGTCTGGTTGTCGAAGAACTCCCAGTTGACCATCACGACGGGCGCGTAGTCGCAGGCCGCGTTGCACTCGATGTGCTCCACGGTGACCTTGCCGTCGTCGGTGGTCTCGCCGTTGCCGACGCCCAGGTGGGTCTGCAGCTCCTCGAAGATGGCGTCGCCGCCCATCACCGCGCAGAGCGTGTTGGTGCAGACGCCGACCTGGTAGTCGCCGGAGGGCTTGCGGCGGTACATCGTGTAGAAGGTGGCCACCGCGGTCACCTCCGCCGTGGTCAGGCCGAGCTGGTCCGCGCAGAACTGCATGCCGGTGCGGGTGACATGGCCCTCCTCCGACTGCACCAGGTGCAGCATCGGGAGCAGCGCGGAGCGGCTGTCGGGGTAGCGGGAGATGATCTCCTTCGCGTCCGCCGCGAGCCGTTCCTGCACCTCGGGCTCGTATGCGGGAGCCGGCAGCTGTGGCATCCCCAGCTGGATGCTCTGATCGGCCGTGGTCACCGGTCGACGCCTCCCATCACGGGGTCGATGGACGCCACCGCGACGATCACGTCGGCGACCTGGCCGCCCTCGCACATCGCCGCCATGGCCTGCAGGTTGGTGAAGGAGGGGTCGCGGTAGTGGACCCGGTAGGGCCGGGTGCCGCCGTCGCTGACCGCGTGCACGCCGAGCTCGCCCTTGGCGGACTCGACGGCCGTGTAGGCCTGGCCCGGCGGGACCCGGAAGCCCTCCGTCACCAGCTTGAAGTGGTGGATCAGGGCCTCCATCGAGGTGCCCATGATGTTCCTGATGTGGTCCAGCGAGTTGCCGAGACCATCGGGGCCCAGCGCCAGCTGCGCCGGCCAGGCGATCTTCTTGTCGCCGACCATGATGGGGCCCGGCTCCAGCCGGTCCAGGCACTGCTCGACGATGTTCAGCGACTGCCGCATCTCTTCCAGCCGGATGAGGAAGCGCCCGTACGAATCGCAGGTATCGGTGGTCGGCACCTCGAAGTCGTACGTCTCGTAGCCGCAGTACGGGTCGGACTTGCGCAGGTCGTGCGGCAGTCCGGCCGAGCGCAGCACAGGACCGGTGGCGCCGAGCGCCATGCAGCCGGTCAGGTCCAGGTAGCCGATGTCCTGCATCCGGGCCTTGAAGACCGGGTTGCCGGTGGCCAGCTGGTCGTATTCGACGAGGTTCTTGCGGAGCTTCTTCACCGTCTCCCGGACGGCGTCCACGGCGCCCGGCGGGAGGTCCTGGGCGAGGCCGCCCGGGCGGATGTACGCGTGGTTCATCCGCAGGCCGGTGATCAACTCGTAGAGATCGAGAATCAGTTCACGGTCGCGGAAGCCGTAGATCATCACGGTGGTGGCGCCGAGCTCCATGCCGCCGGTGGCGATGCACACCAGGTGCGAGGAGAGCCGGTTCAGCTCCATCAGCAGCACGCGGATGATCGTGGCCCGGTCCGGGATCTCGTCCTCGATGCCGAGCAGCTTCTCGACCGCGAGGCAGTACCCGGTCTCGTTGAAGAACGAGGTCAGGTAGTCCATGCGCGTGACGAAGGTGGTGCCCTGCGTCCAGGTCCGGTACTCGAGGTTCTTCTCGATGCCGGTGTGCAGATAGCCGATGCCGCAGCGGGCCTCGGTCACCGTCTCGCCGTCGATCTCCAGGATCAGCCGGAGCACGCCGTGCGTGGACGGGTGCTGCGGGCCCATGTTGACGACGATCCGCTCGTCGTCGGCGCGGTGCGCGGCCTGGACGACCTCGTCCCAGTCGCCGCCGGTGACGGTGTAGACCTTGCCCTCGGTCGTCTCGCGGGCGGTTGCTTCAGACGTGCTCATCAGCTGTACGACCTCCGCTGGTCGGGAGCCGGGATCTGGGCGCCCTTGTACTCGACGGGGATGCCGCCGAGCGGGTAGTCCTTGCGCTGCGGGTGGCCCTGCCAGTCGTCGGGCATCATGATCCGCGTCAGCGCGGGATGGCCGTCGAAGATCAGGCCGAAGAAGTCGTACGTCTCGCGCTCGTGCCAGTCGTTGGTCGGGTAGACGGAGACGACGGACGGGATGTGCGGATCGCTGTCCGGCGCGGAGACCTCCAGCCGGATCAGCCGGCCGTGGGTGAGCGACCGCAGGTGGTAGACGGCGTGCAGCTCGCGGCCCTTGTCGCCGGGGTAGTGCACGCCGCTGACGCCCGTACACAGCTCGAAGCGCAGCGCCGGGTCGTCGCGGAGCGTCTTCGCCACCGCCGGGAGGAACTCGCGGGCGATGTGCATGGTCATCTCGCCGCGGTCGATCACGGTCTTCTCGATGACGTTCTCCGGGACCAGGCCCTGCTCCTCCAGCGCGCCCTCGAGCTCGTCGGCGACTTCGTCGAAATAGCCGCCGTACGGGCGGCTGCTCTCGCCGGGCAGCCGGATCGACCGGACCAGGCCGCCGTAACCGGAGGTGTCGCCGCCGTTGTTGGCGCCGAACATGCCGCGCTGGACGCGGATCTCCTCGCCGGTGTCGCCGCGCTGGCCCGGGAGGTTCTGGGCGCTGAGGTCCTTTTCGGGGTTGACCCCGTTGTTGTCGCTCACCGGAGCAGCCCCTTCATCTCGATGGTGGGCAGCGCGTTGCGAGCGGCTTCTTCGGCCTCGCGGGCCGCCTCCTCGCGGTTCACGCCCAGCTTCGAGGTCTGGATCTTCTCGTGCAGCTTGAGAATCGCGTCCATGAGCATCTCGGGCCGCGGCGGGCAGCCGGGCAGGTAGATGTCGACGGGCAGGATGTGATCGACGCCCTGCACGATCGCGTAGTTGTTGAACATGCCGCCGGACGACGCGCAGACGCCCATGGAGATGACCCACTTGGGGTTCGGCATCTGGTCGTAGACCTGCCGCACCACCGGCGCCATCTTCTGGCTGACCCGGCCGGCGACGATCATCAGATCCGCCTGCCGCGGCGAGCCGCGGAAGACCTCCATGCCGAAGCGGGCGAGGTCGTAGCGACCGGCGCCCGTGGTCATCATCTCGATCGCGCAGCAGGCGAGCCCGAAGGTGGCCGGGAAGACCGACGCCTTGCGCGTCCATCCGGCGGCCTGCTCGACGGTGGTCAGCAGGAAGCCGCTGGGCAGTTTTTCTTCGATCCCCATAAATGTGCCCCTAGTCCCATTCCAGCCCGCCGCGCCGCCACACATACGCGTAGGCGACGAAGACGGTGAGCACGAAGAGCAGCATCTCCACGAGCCCGAACAGCCCCAGGGCGTCGAACGAGACGGCCCAGGGATACAGGAAGACGATCTCGATATCGAAGACGATGAAGAGCATCGCCGTCAGGTAGTACTTGATCGGAAAACGCCCGCCGCCGGCCGGCTGCGGGGTGGCCTCGACGCCGCATTCATAGGCCTCGAGTTTTGCCCGGTTGTAGCGCTTTGGGCCGATGATCGCGGCCATGACCACGGAGAAGACCGCGAAAGCCGTCGCGATGGCCCCTAGCACGAGGATGGGTACATAAGCGTTCACCGCTGCCTCGCTCCTCTCAGTCGACACTGACTGCGATGGGCCTGCGGTCTACCTCTTGGGCTCCTCTTCGGGTTACGTCCCGATGAAGATCGCGCTTATGTGAGGCAGTTCACAAGCCCGCGTAGGCGCATCCTATGCCTGTCCCTCTGTGATCTGCGACACGGGGTCACCCAACGCCTTTGTGATCTCTGCCACCTGACGAATGATCATGAGAGTGGATGATCGATGATCATCGTGCGCGAAGTGGCACGATGATCACGAGGCGTGACATTCATGCTGGTCAGGGCAGGTCAGCGGGGTGGCTCCGCTATCAAAGGCAAGCCTTACTTGCCAAATTGGCGCTGGACGTGGCGGCTTGATAGAGGCTCAGCGGTGCAGGGGAAGCAGCACCCGGAAGACCGCACCCGCGCCCGGAGCGGTACGCAGCTCGACCCGGCCGCCGTGGGCGGCGACGAGCGACTCGACGATGGCGAGGCCGAGCCCGGCGCCGCCGGCGCCACCCCCGCCGTCCGGCCGGCCCGCGTCCCCGGCGCGGCCGCGGGCGTCGTCCGCCCGGTAGAAGCGGTCGAAGACGCGGGCCGCCTGCTCCGGCGCCATCCCCGGCCCCTCGTCCGCCAATTCCAGCACCGCCATGCCGTCTTCGCTCCCGACGCCGATACGGACCGGGCTGCCGGGCGGGGTATGCGCGACGGCGTTGCCGACGAGATTGGACGTCACCTGCCGCAGCCGCGCCTCGTCGCCGAGCACGGGAGCGCCGCCCGGCGGGCCGCCGCCGGGACCGGTGAGGGTGACCGGGCGGCCGGGGGCGAGGGCGCGCAGGTCGTGCAGGGCGTCGGCGGCGAGGGTGCGCAGGTCCATGGGGGTCAGCTTGAGCGGGAGTCCGGCGGCGGCGGACTGCTCGTCGAGGCGGGCCAGCAGCAGCAGGTCCTCGACCAGACGGACCAGGCGGCCCGCTTCTCCTTCGATACGACTCATCGCCGCGTCAATATCGGCCTGTTCCGGCATTCCACCCATTCGGTACAACTCGGTATAGCCCTTGATGCCGAAGAGCGGCGTGCGCAGCTCATGCCCGGCGTCCGCGATGAAGCGGCGCATCCGGTCGGCGGCGGCCGCGCGTTCGGCGTCGCTCGCCTCGATGCGGTCGAGCATGCCGTTGAGGGCGGCGGACAGGCGGCCGAGTTCGGTACGGGGCGGGGCCAGCTCCGGTACGCGGTCGGCCAGGTCGCCGGCCGCGATGGCGGCGGCGGTGGTCTCGATCCGGCGCAGCGGCCGCAGCCCGGCCCGTACGGCGAACCAGCCGACCGCGCCGAGGAGCGCGAGCACCGCGGCGTCGATGGCCAGGACGCGGACGCCGAGCTGCCGGATGGTGGCATCCACTTGCGCGCGCGAGCCGGCCGCGACGACGGCGCCTGCCCGGGCGGCTCGGCCGCTGTCCCCGGTGTCGGCGCCGCCGTCCGCTCCGTCCAGCGGCAGGGCGATCACCCGCCAGTCCGGGCCGTCGCCCGTCGCCGGCACCTCGAAGGGGCGGCCGGCGCGCTCGGTCACCTCCCGGGCGTCGAGGCGGGGCAGCTCGGGCACCGGGCCCGACGCGGGGCGCAGCACCCGGCGGACGTCGCCGTCCGGGCCGACGTAGGCGAGTTGGACGTCGCCGGTCAGCTCTCGCTCCACTGTGTCGCGCAGCTGCGGGGCCCGCTCCCCCGCCGCCTGGGCGGCGCCGGGCAGCCGCGCAGCGACGGTCGCGGCGGTACGCAGCCGGTCGTCGAGCTGACCCACCAGGTCGCGCTGGAGCACGCTGACGAGAAGGGCGTTGCTGGTGATGAGCGCCGCGACGACCAGCAGCAGGGCGATCGCCAGCAGCCGCCCGCGCAGCGAGAGCCGCCCGTACGCTTTCACCGCCGCGGCCTCCGCAGGACGTAACCCGTGCCGCGCACCGTATGGATGAGCTTCGGCTCGGTCGCGTCCACCTTGCGCCGCAAGTAGCTGATGTACGAGGCCACGATGGAGTCGTCGCCGCCGAAGTCGTACTGCCAGACCAGCTGCAGCAGCTGGTCCTTCGACAGCACCTGCCCGGCGTGCTCCATCAGCACCCGCAGCAGGCTGAACTCGGTCGGCGACAGCTCGACCGGCTGCCCGCCGCGGCTGACCTGGTGGCTGTCCGGGTCCAGCTCCAGGTCGCCGACGGTGATCCGGCCGTCGGGCTGCCGGCCGCCCGCACGGCGCAGGATCGCGCGGATGCGGAGCACCAGCTCCTCGAGGTTGAAGGGCTTGGTGACGTAGTCGTCGCCGCCCGCCCGCAGGCCGCCGATGCGGTCCTCGGGCGCGTCCCGGGCGGTGAGGAAGAGGACGGGCGGGTCCGCTTGTTGGGCCCGTAGGCGCCGTACCACCTCGAAACCGTCGATATCGGGCAGCATCACATCCAGGACGATCAGCTCCGGCCGCTGCTCCCGTACGGACGCGAGCGCCTGCGCGCCGCTCTCCGCCGCGGCGACGTCGAAGCCGGCCAGCCGCAGGCTCGCGGAGAGCAGCTCGCGCAGCGTGGGGTCGTCCTCGACGACCAGCAGCCGTTCCGGTGCCATGCCCCTCCGCCTCTCCTCTTTATCCGTACACCTCTCTTACGCGTCGCGGCGACGGAAGGCGAGGAAGCCCGCCGCGAGCAGCGCCGCGACGCACCCGGCCATGACGGCGAGGCCGGCCCACGGGGACAGCAGTGCGGGGTCGCGGTAGGCGGTGATGATCTGCCCGCCCGCCATCGGCGGCCAGTACTTCGCCACCCAGTCCCCGACCGCGCCCGGCAGCGCGGGCGCGAAGGCCTGCACGATCAGCAGGACGCCGAAGAGCGTCGTCACGGTCGCGGTGGTGCTGCGGATGACGGTGCCGAGCGCCAGCCCGAACAGCCCGGCCAGCGCCAGATAGAGCCCGCCGCCGAGGACGCCGCGCAGCGCCTCCGGGTCGGACAGCGCCAGGTGCGGGACGCCCGCGCCCGCGAGGGTGCCCTGCCCGATGAGGAAGCCGGTGAGGGACACCAGCACGCCCACCGGCAGCGCGAGGCCGGTCAGCACCGCGGCCTTGGCGGCCAGCACCCGGGCCCGGTGCGGCACGGCGGTCAGGGTGCCGACGATGGTGCGGGCGCCGTACTCGGAGGTGATGACGAGGCCGCCGAGCAGCCCGACGCTGATCTGTGCCAGCAGGTAGCCGCGCAGGCTGGTCGCCAGGGGGTCGAAGGCGGCCCGGTCGGCGGCGGACAGCCGCGCGTACTCGTCGCCCGCGGAGGTGCCGTTCAGCGCGGCGAGCCCGGCGCAGAAGGCGAGCGTGCCGAGCACGATCCAGAGGGTGGAGCGCATCGTACGGATCTTGATCCACTCGGCGTGGAGGGCGTGCCGGAAGGTCATCACGCCACCTCCGCCTGGTACTCGACGCTGTCCCGGGTCAGGTCCATGAAGGCCTGCTCCAGCGACGGCTGCCGCGGGGTGAGCTCGTGCAGCTCGATGCCCGCGGCCGCGGCCAGGGCCCCGACCTCGGCCGCTTCCAGGCCGGAGACCACGAGGCCGTCAGCGCCGTCCGCGCGTACGTCCGTGCCCGCCGCCAGCAGCCGCCGGAGCGCGGCCGGCCGCGGGGTCCGTACGAAGACCTCCCGGACCGAATGCGCCTCGATGAAGTCCTTCATGCCGGTGTCCGCGACCAGCCGGCCGCGGCCGATGACGATGAGGTGGTCGGCGGTCAGCGCCATCTCGCTCATCAGATGGCTGGACATGAGGACCGCCCGGCCCTCGGCGGCCATGCGGCGCATCAGGCCGCGGATCCAGACGATGCCTTCGGGGTCGAGGCCGTTGAGCGGCTCGTCGAAGATCAGCACGGGTGGGTCGCCGAGCAGCGCGGCGGCGATGCCGAGGCGCTGGCGCATGCCGAGCGAGTACGTCCCGGTGCGGCGCCCGGCCACCTTCTCCAGGCCGACCTCGGCGAGCACCTCGGCGACCCGGCCGCGCGGAAGGCCGTTGCCGGCGGCCAGGGCGAGCAGGTGGTGGTAGGCGGTGCGGCTGGGCAGCACGGCGCCCGCGTCGAGCAGCGCGCCGACCGCCTTGAGCGGGGCGGGCTGGTCCGCGTACGGGCGGCCGCCGACGGTGGCGGTGCCCGAGGTGGCGGCGTCGAGGCCGAGCACCATCCGCAGCGTGGTGGACTTCCCGGCGCCGTTGGGCCCGAGGAACCCGGTCACCTCTCCCGTACGGACCGCGAACGTCAGGTCGTCCACCGCGAGGACGTCGCCGTAGCGCTTGGTGAGCCCGCGGACTTCGATCATCTTCACTCCAGAGCAGCCGGTGCGGTGCGCGCCGTCGTGGCGCGCAGCACCCACCGTGGACCCCTCATATGGGAGCGAGATGTAGGAGCTTGTGAGGGGGATGTGAAGTGCAAATCGGGCAATTATCGCATTACTCTCAATAGTGCCGCCCGAAGCGGCAGTTGACCGCCCGCGAAACGCCGCGCATACCCGGCGCCGTCAACACCCAAGCTCCACAAGGAAAGTGACGTCCGCCACGTTGCATCACGGCTCAACCATCAATCCGAGCGAACCGCTTGGCTGTAACCCCCGGGAAATGATATCGACCCCTCCGACACCCGAAATCCCGTGCGCACAGGCTTGATCACTCCGACCCACCCAGGACGAAAGTCCCCCAATTCCCCCTCCCGTTCGAAGATTTCAAGGCGCGTACACGTCAAATGTGACGCACCCCACTTGCTTGAACCGCCCCTTAGGGGACTGGTAGCCATGTGCTCCATGTCCCCGAATGCTCAGATACGCAGCCACCGGAAGCCCCGGAGCAGCAACCCCGCCACCAAGTGGGTTGTCCGCGCCGGGATCACCGGTGGCGCACTCACGACGATGGTGACGACCGGCGCCGCCGCCCCCGCTCTGGGCGACAAGGCACCGGCCGGAGCCTCCGAGACCACCGCTCAGATCCCCGCCATCCCCGTCGCAGACGCCGTCACCGCGCCGGCCGAGCGGACCGCGGAGGCCACCGAGCAGGCCGCGCTCAAGTACGCGCTGCAGGCCGAGCAGTCGGACGCCGCTCAGGACGCCCGCAAGGCCGCCGCCGAGGCCAAGGAGAAGGCCGAGAAGAAGGCCAAGGCCGAGGCCGCGCGCAAGGCCGCCGCCGAGCGCGAGGCCAAGCAGACCGCCAGCCGCTCCTCGGAGCGCACCACGCTCGCCGCTCCGGCATCCAACGGCTCCGGCAGCGTCGCGACCGTCGTCTCCTTCATGAAGGCCCAGCTCGGCGACGCGTACGTGATGGGCGCCAGCGGCCCCGACTCCTGGGACTGCTCCAGCCTCGTCCAGGCCGCGTTCAAGCAGGCGGGCGTCGACCTGCCGCGCGTCTCCCAGGACCAGTCCACCGTCGGCACCGAGGTCGGCACCTCCAACCTCCAGGTCGGCGACATCCTGTACTGGGGCGGCAAGGGCTCCGCGTACCACACCGGCGTCTACATCGGCGGCGGCCAGTACCTGGACGCCGCGAACCCGAGCAAGGGCGTCGTGATCCAGGACCTGTCCGGCTACCCGGCCGACGGCGCGGTCCGCGTGCTCTGACGCCGCACGGCTGCATACATACGAGGAAGGGCCCCCGGCCTGGCGGCGGGGGCCCTTTCTCGTGCCTGTTCACGGTCGCCTCGGCTACGCCTTCGGCGCCACCTTCGCCAGGCCGTTGATGATCCGGTCCATCGCGTCGCCGCCGCGCGGGTCGGTCAGGTTGGCGAGCATCTTGAGCGTGAAGCGCATCAGCATCGGATGCGAGAGCCCGCGCTGCGCGGCCACCTGCATCACCTTCGGGTTGCCGATCAGCTTCACGAAGGCGCGGCCCATCGAGTAGTAGCCGCCGTACGTCTCCTTGAGCACCTTCGGGTACGCGTGCAGCGCCCGCTCGCGCTGCGCGGCCGTGGCGCGCGCGTGCGCCTGCACGACGACGTCGGCGGCGATCTGGCCGCTTTCCATCGCGTACGCGATGCCCTCGCCGTTGAACGGGTTCACGAGGCCGCCCGCGTCGCCGACCAGCATCAGGCCGTGGTCGTAATGCGGCTTGCGGTTGAAGGCCATCGGGAGGGCGGCGCCGCGGATGGGGCCGGTCATGTTCTCCGGGGTGTAGCCCCACTCCTCCGGCATCGAGGCGCACCAGGCCTTCAGCACGTCCCGCCAGTCCAGCTCCTTGAAGGCGGACGACGAATTCAGGATGCCGAGGCCGACGTTGGAGGTGCCGTCGCCCATGCCGAAGATCCAGCCGTAGCCGGGCAGCAGCCGGTCCTGCGCGCCGCGCTTGTCCCACAGCTCCAGCCAGGACTCGAGGTAGTCGTCCTCGTGCCGCGGCGAGTGGAAGTAGGTGCGCACCGCGACGCCCATCGGGCGGCTCTCGTCCCGGTGCCGGTTCATGGCCAGGGACAGCCGCGAGGAGTTGCCGTCCGCGGCGATGACCAGCGGGGCGTGAAAGGACGCGGGGGTCTTCTCCTCGCCCATCTTCGCGGTGACGCCCGTGATCTTGCCCGTACGCTCGTCGAGGAGCGGCCCGCTGACATTGCAGCGCTCGTGCAGCCGGGCGCCGGCCTTCTGCGCCTGCCGGGCGAGCTGCTCGTCGAAGTCGTCGCGCTTGCGCACCAGGCCGTAGTCCGGGAAGGCGGCGAGGTCCGGCCAGTCGAGCTGGAGGCGGTGGCCGCCGCCGATGATGCGCAGGCCCTTGTTGCGCAGCCAGCCGGCCTCTTCGGAGATGTCGATCCCCATCGAGACGAGCTGCTTGGTGGCGCGCGGGGTCAGCCCGTCACCGCAGACCTTCTCGCGCGGGAACGCGGTCTTCTCCAGCAGCAGGACGTCGAGTCCGGCTTTGGCCAGGTAGTAGGCGGTCGTCGATCCGGCGGGCCCGGCGCCGACGACGATGACGTCGGCGCTCTGCGAGGTGTCGGTCACGGTCTCGGCTGACATGGCCAAAGTCTACGGTCGGCCGCTGACAGCCTTACGCCGGGGCGTACCCGCGGTGCAGTGCCACGATGCCGCCGGTCAGATTGCGCCAGGCGACCTTGGACCAGCCGGCCTGCTGCAGCCTGCTGGCGAGGGCCGGCTGGTCCGGCCAGGAGCGGATCGAGTCGGCGAGGTAGACGTACGCGTCCGGATTGCTGCTGACCGCGGTGGCGACCGGCGGCAGAGCCCGCATCAGGTACTCGGTGTAAACGGTGCGGAAGGGCGCCCAGGTGGGATGCGAGAACTCGCAGACCACTACCCGCCCGCCGGGCCGGGTGACCCGCAGCATCTCCCGCAGCGCGGCATTCGTGTCCTGCACATTGCGCAGCCCGAAGGAGATGGTGACGGCGTCGAAGACCCCGTCGGCGAACGGCAGCTTGGTGGCGTCCCCGGCCGTCAGCGGCAGCTCCGGCTGCCGCCGCTTGCCCTCGCGCAGCATCCCGAGCGAGAAGTCGCACGGGACCACGTACGCGCCCGCCGCCGCGAAGGGCAGCGACGACGTCCCCGTACCGGCGGCGAGATCAAGGATCTTGTCGCCGGGCTTGGCGTCCACGGCCTTCGCCACCGCCCGCCGCCACAGCCGGGCCTGGCCGAGCGACAGCACATCGTTGGTGAGGTCGTACTTCGCGGCGACGTCGTCGAACATCGCGGCGACTTCGTGCGGCTGCTTGTCGAGCGTTGCGCGGGTCACGGCACCCATTCAAGCAGGGGGCTCGGACATCAGCGGCGGCGGTACACCAGGCGGCCGTCGATGACGGTGGCGACGCAGGTGGAGGCGCCCTTCGCGGCGAGGTCTTCCTGCGTGGGCACGTCGAAGACCGCGAAGTCGGCGCTGCGGGGAGGGACCCCCGCCCGGGTCAGCTGCCGCAGCGGCGAGCGCTCCACCGCCTCCCGTACGGCAGGCCGCCGGAACTCCCCCGCGACCGCCGTCGTCCCGTGCGCCAGCATCCGCTGCAGCCCGCGCCGCGCGCTGGCGCCCCAGCGGGCGTCGTCCATCGCGAGACCGGAAGGATCCACCGGCTCCGTGCCCAGCTCCTCCGCCTCCCGCGGATCCGGGTGGTAGAGCCGCTCCAGCAGGTCGGGAGCCTTGCGGTTCACCAGGCCAGGGGTGAGCAGGGCGCCGGGCCAGCGGCGCATCCGCGCGTCCGGGTGCGCGGCGGCCAGCTCCTCGTACGGGCCGACCGCCGCGATCTCCCGTCCGTCGACGAGGACCGCGGCGCCGGCCTGCGCGGGCTTCCCGGGCACGGTCAGCACCATGTCCGGTACGTGCAGCGTGAGCATCGGCGGTGGGTCAGTTCGCTTCGACGAGCTTCAGCTCGGGATGCGCGGTGCCGCCCTCGATCGCCGTCGAGGAGAAGTGCGAGACCACCCGCTCGTCGACCGGGTCGTTCGCCGGGTCGTCGTGCACGACCAGGTGCTCGTACGTCGTCGCGCGCTGCGCCGGGATCCGGTCCGCGCCGCGGATCATGTCGATGATCTCGCGGAGGTTGGAGCGGTGCTTGGCACCCGCCGAGGAGACGACGTTCTCCTCCAGCATGACGGAGCCGAGGTCGTCGGCCCCGTAATGCAGGGTCAGCTGGCCGATCTCCTTGCCGGTGGTCAGCCAGGAGCCCTGGATGTGCGCGACGTTGTCGAGGAAGAGCCGGGCGACGGCGATCAGGCGCAGATACTCCAGGTCGGTGGCCTGGGTGCGGCCCTTCAGGGCGTTGTTCTGCGGCTGGTACGTGTACGGGATGAAGGCGCGGAAGCCGCCCGTACGGTCCTGGACGTCGCGGATCATGCGCAGGTGCTCGATCCGCTCGGCGTTGGTCTCGCCCGTGCCCATGAGCATCGTGGAGGTGGACTCGACGCCGATCCGGTGCGCGATCTCCATGATCTCCAGCCAGCGCTCGCCGGATTCCTTCAGCGGGGCGATCGCCTTGCGCGGCCGGGCCGGCAGCAGCTCGGCGCCCGCGCCGGCGAAGGAGTCGAGGCCCGCGGCGTGGATGCGGCGGATGGCCTCCTCGGCGGAGACGCCGGAGATCTTCGACATGTGCTCGACCTCGGAGGCACCGAGGGAGTGGATGACGAGCTGCGGGAAGGCCTGCTTGATCGCCCCGAAGCTCTCTTCGTAGTACTCCACCCCGAAGTCCGGGTGGTGCCCGCCCTGGAACATGATCTGAGTCCCGCCCAGCTCCACGGTCTCCGCGCACCGGCGCAGGATCTCGTCGAGGTCGCGCACCCAGACCTTGTCGCTCTTCGGCGCGGCGAAGAAGGCGCAGAACTTGCACGCGGTGACGCACGAGTTCGTGTAGTTGATGTTGCGCTCGATGATGTACGTCGCGATGTCCTCGGTGCCGGCGTAGCGCCGGCGGCGGGCGGCGTCGGCCGCGGATCCGAGGGCGTGCAGCGGGGCGTGCCGGTAGAGCTCGAGGGCTTCCTCGGGCGTGATACGGCCGCCGTCGGCGGCGCGGGCGAGTACGGACGTGAGGTCGGCGTGCTCGGTCACCGGGCGGGCCCCTTCCACAGTGCGGGTGCGTACCTACCTCAGCGTACGCGGGCCCCGGGCGAGGCCCGGAGGGCGGGCGGCCGACATCAGTCCGCGCGCTGCAGCGTCGCCCGCGGGTTGCCGCCGCCCTTGTCGTCCGAGCGGTACTCCAGCACGTCGCCGCCCTTCGCCGTCAGCGTGACCGTCGCCTCGGCGCCCGTGCACACCGGGTCGCTCTGTTTCGCCGGGTCCGTCGTCTCGGTCAGCGACAGCTCGCGCGCCGCCGCCTCGTCGAGCTTGCCGCGGCTGTAGCACTTCATGCCGTAGTTGTCGTACGTCAGCTCCGCCACGTACTCGCCCTCGGCGCCCTCCTGCACCTCCACCGTGACCTGCCCGTTCGGGGTGCCGTCCCGCTGCTGGATGTCGCCGCGCCAGATGCCGGCGAAGGTCTGCGGGACCTCGCCCCGGCCGCCGTCGTCGGGGCGGGTGGTCGCCGAGGGGGACGGGTCCGCGGAGCCGCCGCCCGTATCGCCGCCGGTGGTGCCGCCGCCCCCCGTCGCGGTCGAGTCGCCGGGGGCCGATGTCGCCGGGGGCTGCTTGCCCGCGTGATCGGCGCCGCCTCCGCCGTCGCCGGGGAGGACACCGCCGAGGTAGAGCCCGAGCATCGCGATCGCCAGGGTCGCCGCCACCGACAGCACCACCGAGCAGCCGAGCCGCCGCGACCGCCAGGCCGCGCGGACCTCCCGGCCGGTGGCGGTGGCGTCCTTGGGCTGCGCGGGAGTCGGCGCCTGCGGCCCGAAGCCCGGCGGCGGCACCACCGGCTCCTCCGGATGCTCCGCCTCCGGCACCTCCACCAGACCGGACACCGCCTCCTGCGCCGCCTCCAGGTCGAGCAGCTGCACCGCGGCCCGGCTGATCTGCTCGACCAGCGGCTGCGGCAGCCACCCCTCCCGTACGAGCCCGGCCGCATTCCCGTCCGGCGCCAGTCGCCGGGCCAGCTCGCGCGGCTGCGGGCGATCGTCCGCGTCCTTGGCGAGGCAGCGCTCGGCCAGCTCGCGCAGCTCGCCGTCGGTCTCGTCGAGGTCGTAGAGATAGGGGTCCTCGTTCACCACCTGGTAGAGCAGCGCGTGCGCGCTCTCCCCGGGGAACGGCGCCCGGCCCGTAGCCGCGAAGACCAGCACCGCACCGAGCGAGAAGACGTCGCTGGCGGCCGCCGCACCCCGGCCGAGGATCTGCTCGGGCGCCATATAACCGGGCGACCCGACCGAGACACCCGTCGCGGTCAGCGAGGCGGTGCCGTCTGTGGCCCGCGCGATGCCGAAGTCGATCAGCCGCGGCCCGTCCAGGGTCAGCAGCACATTGGACGGCTTTACGTCCCGGTGCACGAGCCCGAGGCCGTGCACCGCCTCGAGCGCCTCGGCGAGCCCCGCCCCCAGCGCCCGCACACTCGCGGCCGGCAGCGCCCCGTACTCCGCCACCACCTGGCTCAGCGCGGGCCCGGCCACATACCCGGTCGCCACCCACGGCACCTCGTCATCGGGCCCCGCATCCAGCACCGGCGCCGTCCACGCCCCACCAACCCGCCGCGCCGCCTCGACCTCCCGCCGGAACCGCGCGCGGAACTGCTCATCCGCGGCAAAATGCGGATGCACGACCTTCACC
>NZ_JAAKZV010000078.1 GCF_011044975.1 Streptomyces coryli
GAGCCCACCCCGCTCACCCACCTCCGCCTCCGGGCGCACGCCACCAATGGCGCGCCGCGAGCCCACGTCATCTCCCTTCGCGCCTACGCCCGTACCACCGACTCCCAGGAGAACGAGTGACCGCGCACGACCCCCACCAGCTGCTCGACGCCGCGGGCGGACTGCCCGAGGCCGCGCCGCCGTGGACCGGCCGCGACCGGCTGCGGATCACCGCGGTCCGGGCCATCGTGACGGCGCCCGAGGGCATACCGCTCGTCGTGGTCAGGGTCGACACGTCGGAGGACGGCCTCTACGGACTGGGCTGCGCGACCTTCACCCAGCGGTTCGCCGCGGTCGTGGCGGCGGTGACCGAGCATGTCGCGCCGCTCGCGATCGGACGGCATCCGGCCGACATCGAGGACCTCACCCGCCTGGTGCACTACTCCTCGTACTGGCGCGGCGGGCCGGTGCTGAACAACGCGCTGTCCGGGCTCGACCAGGCGCTGTGGGACATCGCGGGCAAGCGGGCCGGGATGCCGGTGCACGAGCTGCTCGGCGGCCGCAGCCGCGCCGGCGTCGAGGTCTACACCCACGCCTCGGGGCCGTCCATCGACGCCACCCTGGCGCAGGCCGAGCAGCAGATCGCCGCCGGCTACCGCAACATCCGCCTCCAGGTCGGCGGCAAGGGCCTGGGCACGTACGGCGCCCCCGGCACGCGGAACGGCTACCCGGGCACGCCGCACCCCGACGGCTGGGATCCGGAGGAGTATCTGCGCACGGTGCCGCGGCTGTTCGAGGCGGCGCGGGAGCGGCTGGGCGACAGCGTCAATCTGATGCACGACGTGCACAGCCGCCTGACACCGAAGCAGGCGATCGTGCTGGCGCGGGCGCTGGAGCCGTATCACCTGGCGTTCCTGGAGGATGTGATCGCGCCGGAGTTCTACGACCGGCTGCCCGAGGTGCGCGCGGCGTCGCCGGTGCCGATCGCGGTCGGCGAGCAGGTCGGGTCGGTGACGGGCGCCGCCCGGCTGATCCGCACCGGCGCCGTCGACCTGCTCCGCCTGCACACGTCGGCGATCGGCGGCCTGACGCCCACCCGGAAGGTCGTGGCGATGGCCGAACTCTCCGGCGTCCGCACCGCGTTCCACTCGCCGGGCGACATCACGCCGGTCGGGGTGGCCGCCAACCTCGCGGTCGACATCTCCACCCCGGCCTTCGGATACCAGGAGTCGCACGAGTACAACGACGCGACGCACGAGGTCTTCCCCGGCACGCCGGTGGTCTCCAGCGGCTATCTGCATCCCAGCGACCAGCCCGGCTGGGGAGTGGACCTCGACGAGCGGGCGGCGGCCGGGTTCCCGCCGACGTACCAGCTGTTCGAGCGCTGGGCCGCGCAGGTGCGCAAGCCCGACGGCGGGCTGGAGGCGCCGTAACGGTCAGCCTGTGACTTGCGCCAGCAGGTCGTCGTAGCCCTTCTTGATACGGGCCACGCTCATGCCGCGGGTCCGGCGCTGGTAGCGGTAGAGGTTGGCGGCCAGCGGCGCCAACAGGGCGTCGGAGAGATAGGCGGCGTCGGCGTCCGGGCGCACCTCGGACAGCAGCAGGGTGAGGTGCTGCTGGTAGAGGGCGTACGAGCCCTCCTTGAAGCGCGCGTCCGCGGAGTCCATCTCCGCCATCAGCAGCAGCTCCAGCTGCTCCTCGGTGCGGTCCACGAGCGCGTGCAGGAACGCCCGGATCCGGGCCCGCGGCTCCGCGCCGGGCCCGAGCGGTGCGGGGCCGCCGAGGAAGGCGGCCTGGAAGTCCCGTTCGCGGGCGTCCACCACGGCGTACACGAGCGTGGCGCGGTCGCCGAAGCGGCGGTAGACGGTGCCGACGCCGACGCCCGCGGCGCGGGCGACCTCGTCCATGGACAGCGCCTCGACGCCGCGTGCCTCGATCAGCTCGGCGGCGGCCGCGAGGATCTTGCGGCGGTTCTCGGCGGCGTCGGCGCGCTCCGGCGCCTGGCCGCCGTCCGCCACCGGGAGGGTCTTGCGGGGCATGGCCGAAGGATAGGCGACGGAATGAAGCGGAGAGCTCTCCGGTTATGCTGGGCGACAAGGTAAGCGGAGGATTCTCCGTTTACTGCCTCGACCGCGTTCGGCACACGACCCCGGGAGCACAGCCATGCACGCAGACACCCCCGTCGACCTCACCGGCAAGGCCGCCCTCGTCACCGGCGGCAGCCGCGGCATCGGCGCCGCCATCGCCCGGCGCCTCGCCGAACAGGGCGCCGACGTGGCCCTCACCTACGCCCGCTCCGCCGACCGCGCCGCCGAGGTGGTCCGCGACATCGAGGGCGCCGGCCGCCGCGGGCTCGCGCTCCGCGCCGACGCCGCGGACGCGGACGCGATCCGCGAGGCGGTGGACACGGCGGCGCGGCGGCTCGGCCGGCTGGACGTCCTCGTCGGCAACGCCGGCATCGGTCCGTACGGCCCGCTGGCGGAGGTGACCGCGGACGAGGTCGACCTCGCGCTCGCCGTGCACGCCCGTGCCGCCTTCCTCACCGCGCAGGCCGCCGCCCGGCACCTGGGCGCCGGCGGGCGGATCATCACCATCGGCAGCAGCCTCGCCGAGCGGGTGCCGTATCCCGGCTGGACGCTCTACTCGATGAGCAAGTCCGCGCTGGTCGGCCTCACCAAGGGCCTGGCCCGCGACCTCGGGCCGCGCGGGATCACCGCCGTGCTCGTCCAGCCCGGCTCCACCGACACCGAGATGAACCCGGCGGACGCCCCGGAGGCCGCCGCCGAGCGGGAGTTCACCGCGCTCGGGCGGTACGCGCGGCCGGAGGAGATCGCGGCCGCTGTCGGGTATCTGGCCGGGCCCGGCGGGGCGTACATCACCGGCACGACGATCACCGTCGACGGCGGCGTCACCGCCTGAGTCGCCTTATGGCGGAAAGGAGTCTCCATGCCCTGGGTCCTGCTCGTGGTCGCCGCGCTGCTGGAGCTGGTGTGGGCGAGCGCGCTCAAGCAGTCGGAGGGCTTCACCCGGCTGCTGCCCACGCTGATCGGCGTGCCGGTGTGCCTGCTCAGCGTCGTCGTCCTGACCGTGGCGCTGCGGCAGTTGCCGGTCGGCACCGCGTACGCCGTGTGGGTCGGCCTCGGCGCGCTCGGCGTCGCGGTCGCCGGGATCGTGGCCCTGGGGGAGAGCGCGTCGCCGGCGCGGCTGGCCTGCCTCGGGCTGATCCTGGCCGGGGTGATCGGATTGAAGGTGGTGGAGGGGTGAGGTCGCGGGCCCGTGCTCATACGTAGAAGCACCAGTTTCACTTTCGCCTGCAGCAGGGGTTGACGTATGCACAATGTGCTTGAAGCATGCGCATCGTGAAATTCCGTTGCGCGTCAGCGAGTTGGAGGCACGTATGAAGGTCCGGGCACTCATCGTCATCGGTGCGCTCTGCCTGGGGGCCGTCCCGGGGACCGCGGTCGCGGCGACGGCGGATCCGGCCGCCGTCAGCGCTGTGGCTGCTCCCGGCGATCCGCGGGCCGCGCAGCCGGTGCTGCTGAATCAGAGCGGGTTCGGGCTCGGTGAGCCGAAGCGGTTCAGCGCGCCGCGGGCCGAGGACGGCGCGGTCTTCACGGTCAGCGACGCGGCCGGGAAGGTCAGGTACCGGGGCAAGGTCACCGGCGGCGTGGGGGACTTCACGGCCTTCGATCCGCGCGACAGCGGGGACTTCACCGTCACCGTCAAGGGCCAGGCCGGGGAGGGGGCTTCGGTGCCGTTCGGCATCGGGGCGTACTGGATCGACCGGGTGTCCTATCGCCGGGCGATCGAGTTCATGTCGGGCAGCCGCTGCTACTTCGGCGACTTCACGCGCAAGGCGGAGGGTCCTGGCCTGGTCAGCGACGAATACGGGCATCGCGAGTGCATGAAGGCGGTGACCTGGCGGGACGGGGCGCACTACTCGAAGGAGATCCAGACGCTCGTCGACCTGTATCTGGCGAACCCGAGCGCCTTCGAGCAGATCAAGGTGGACGGCGCGGTCTACAAGGGGCTGCCGGTCACGCTCCCCGAGGACACCCCGGAGATCGTGCGGCTCATCCACTGGGGCGTCGAGCTGCTGCTCGAGGCCGAGGTCAACGACCCCCAGCTCAAGGAGCAGCTCGCGGCCTTCGTCTACGCCTATCCGCAGCTCGACGATTACATCCCGGCCGATGTCTACGAGCGCGCCCGCGACCACCTCTTCGCCACCTGGGGCGGCCCGGAGCGCGACCGCTACTACTGGCAGGCCTTCACCCCGCACACCGGGGATCTGTTCCAGACGTACACCGAGGTCGGCACCGGAAAGGGCGAACTCGCACCGGGCCACTCGGTGTGGCCGAACCTGATGATGTACGAGGTCGCCAAGCGCGAGGGCCGCGCCGACGCGCCGCGCTATCTGCGCGCCGCGCAGGACCAGGCCGCCTGGCTGATCGGCAACCTCGACCTCGACGACCCGCGGACCACCAAGGGCCAGCGGATGAGCGAGCATGTGCTGATCACCGGTCTGGTGCAGTTCGCCGAGACGTATCCGGACCAGGCGCCCGAGGGAATCGAGGGCTTCGTCCGCGACTGGGCGCGGACCATGACCCAACGCTCCGACAATCTCTGGGACTTCCGCCGCTACTCCGACGACCGCTGGACGATCCCCGCCTTCACCGGTGGCGGCGCCGACGACCCCAACGAGACCGGCAATGTCGCCGGCTTCGCCGCCCCGGCGCTCGCCGCGGCCCGGCTGCTCGGCGACGACCCGCTGTCCGGCCGGCTCCGCGAGCTCGCCGCGGCACATGTCGACAACATCTTCGGCCGCAACCCCACCGGCCGGCACGCCTCCTTCGACGCCCCCAGTGCCACAGCCGGCTTCGAGGGCGTGGAGCGCGGCTGGTTCTCCGAATACAAGGGCGGCGCGGGCCTGCTGGAGGACCTGCCCGGCGTCCTCGACGGCAGCCCGAAGAACGGCCACTACCCCTTCAACCCGGACCAGGGGAACATCGGCCACACCGAGGGCTGGGTGGCGTTCAACAGCGCCTGGAACGCCTCCCTCGCCTGGCGCGCCGCCGACCAGACCCGTATCGGGGTGCGCACCCGCGACGGCGGCGCCGCCCGTACGGTGGCCCGCGACGCGAAGGTCACCGTGGAGCTGGCGGCACCGCTGAACCTGGACGCCGGCGCCGTCGACCGCGGCACGGTCGAGGTGCGGGTGGGCGACGGCGCCGCCACGCCCCTGACCGTCACCCAGACCGGGCAGAACGCCAGGACGTTCCGCGCGACGCTCGATCTGGGTGAGCTGCGGGCACGTGGCGGAGACAAGGTCACGGTGTCGTACGGGCACGGGCCGTTCGCGGTCTCCTACTCCTTCACCGCGGAGGCCTGAAGCGGCGGCGCTCACAGCAGGAAGACGAGCTCCACGGCGACCAGGATGTCGATCACCCCGCACCACTCCGCGTACGACCGGACCACCACCCGGTCCCGGTACAGGTGGACGAAGTCCCAGACGCCGTGCAGGAGCCAGCCGGCGGCGACCACGTACCGGCCGGCCTCGGCGTCGATGACGAGGCCGGTGAGGGCGAGGGCGCCGAAGGCGACCATGCCGAGCGCCTGCAGCCCGAACTCGTCGCGGCGGTTCAGCTCGCCGCGTACGGCGCCCCAGACCAGGACGGCCAGGGCGAGGGCGGCGAACACGGCGGCCGGCGCGGGTACTTCGGCGAAGCCCAGGCCCACGACGGCCGCGAGGGAGACGGCGAGGATCGGCCAGGCCGCCCGGGGGTTGTGGAGCCGGGCGGCGGTCAGATAGAGCAGCGGCAGGATCAGCAGCGCCTCGCCGTAGCCCGCCGTCTTGGCTTGCAGGTCGGTGCCGCCGAAGGTCGCGGCGGCCATGCCCACGGCCAGGGCGGTGGGCCAGCGGCGGAGCACGTGGAGGAGAGCGGTCATGGCGGCTCAGCCTCCGTACTCGGAGCGGCGGCGCAGCATGAGGACGAACATCAGCGGGAGCATCACGACGTGCTCCAGCAGCATCAGCGCGTCCCCGGAGATGGCGCCCAGCCACAGCAGCGGGAGAAGCGCGAGCGCCGGGGCGAACATCGCGGCCGTCATCTCCAGCGTGGCCGGCCAGCCGTGCCGGCGGTGGCGCATCCACAGCACCATGCCCGCTGACATGGTGAAGGCCATCTCCAGGACGGCGAGTTCGGGATGCGCCGATGGTTCGTACGGCAGGCCGGTGACCGACGCTAGGCCGCGCAGCAGCGGGATGAGGACCAGCATGCCGGCGAGCATGGCGACGAGCATCTCGGCGTAGTGGCGCAGGAAGTGCCTGCCGATGCGGGCGGGGTGCTTGGCGGTCGCGTTCATGAGGTTCGCTCCTTCGGATACGGGGGCGGGGTATCGCCGTATCCCAAGGCTCGTGGCCGCACGGCGGCCGCCGTAGTGCCGGATGTGCATCGCCGGGCGTGGCGGTGTCACGGGAATCCGTGACATCTGTCATCCGCGCAGGTCGCGCGCAAGTACCGGTCTGTGCGGCGCCGTTGCTGCGACAATGACCCGGTGCAGGCCCAGGGGGTGGAACCGGGGGCGGCGGGCCTTTCGGGCTTCCGCCGCTACACGTGGTGGAGCCTCGAGGTCACCGTCACCCTCTCGCTGGCCCTCTTCACCTTCCCCTGGCTGCTCGACCCCGACGTGCCGGTCCTCGCCCGCGGCGTCGCCGCGCCCGCGCTGGCCGTCGCCGTCGCCGCGGTCGCCGTGCTGCTGAGCCGGCGGCTCGACTCGACCCGGCTGCCGGTGGGTTGGTCGGTCGCCGGGTGGACGGCGGCGGCCGTGCTCGGTGCGGTGGTGCTGGCCGAGCGCGATTACGGGCTGTGGGTGCTGCCGCCCGCGACGATGGTGGCGGTCGCGGCGACCTACCTGCCCGCCCGGCGCCGCTGGTGGCTGATCGGCGCCGCGGTCGTCGGGTCGGCCGCGCTCGGCGGGACCGTGGGGGCGGCGACGGGGGACGGGGTGGCGTACGCGGCCGGCTTTCCGGCCGGGATGGTCGTCTTCGTCGCGTGGGTGACGCTCGGCATGCTGTGGTCCTGGGAGGTCGCCGGCCGCCTGAACGCGGCCCGCGCGCTGGCCGCCGAGCTGGCGGTGAAGGACGAACGCCTGCGGTTTGCCGCCGACTTGCACGACATCCAGGGGCACCACCTGCAGGTGATCGCCCTCAAGAGCGAGCTCGCGGCGCGGCTCGCGGTGGCCCAGCCGGACCGGGCCGCCGCGGAGATGAAGGAGGTGCAGCGGCTGGCCACGGACGCGCTCACCGACACCCGGGCGGTGGTGCAGGGCTATCGCCGCACCACGCTGGACGCGGAGATCCGCAACGCCACGCGGGTGCTCGCCGCCGCCGGCATCGACGCCCGCATGCGCCTGGCCCCCGCCACCGACCGCCTCCGCGAGCCCGCCCGGCACCTCCTCGGGCTGGTGATGCGCGAGGCCACCACCAACATGCTGCGGCACAGCCAGGCGGTGGAGGCGGAGATCGGCTTCGGTTACGAGGACGGGCGGGCCCGGCTCCGTATCTCCAACGACGGTGCCCCGCCGCCCGGCGGCGACGGCACCGGCCTCGCCGGCCTGGCGCAGCGCCTGGAGGCGGCCGGCGGCGACCTGGCGTGGGAGCACGCGGACGGCACCTTCGCGGTGACGGCGACGCTGCCGGTCGGGGAGGTGCGCGGATGACGCCCGTGGACGGGACCGCCGCACCGGTGATCCGGCTGCTCCTCGCCGACGACGAGGACCTGCTGCGCGACGCCCTGTCCGCCCTGCTCGAACTGGAGCCGGACCTCACCGTCACCGCCGAGGCCGCGACCTCCACCGACGCGGTGCGGCTGGCCCGCGAACACCGGCCGGACATCGCCGTACTGGACCTGGAGATGCCCCCGGCCGACGGGCTGGAGGCGGCGGCGCGGATACGGGCCGAGGCGCCCGGGATCAAGGTGGTGCTGGTGACCCGGCACGCCCGGCCCGGGGTGCTGCGGCGTGCCCTGGCGGCGGGCGTGAGCGGCTTCGTACCCAAGACCACGCCCGCCGCCCGCCTCGCCGAGATCATCCGCGATGTCGCGGCCGGCCGCCGCTATGTCGACCCCGACATCGCCGCCTCCGCCCTCACCGAAGGCGCCTGCCCGCTCACCGACCGGGAGGTGGAGGTCCTCCGCGCGGCCCGCACCGGCGCCTCGGTGGCGCAGATCGCCGACCGCGTCCACCTGGCCCCGGGCACCGTCCGCAACTACCTCTCCGCCGCCATGTCCAAACTCGGCGTCACCACCCGCCACGCGGCGGCCCATCGCGCGTGGGAGGAGGGCTGGATCTGACGGGCCGGCAGGTCAGTCGTCCGTCCCGAAGAAGACGGCGTTGGCCCTGGAGGCGGAGTGGCGCAGCTTCTTCCAGTCGCGGTAGTCGGGGGAGTCGTACCAGCGGTGGGCGGTGGCGAGGTCGGGGAATTCTATGAGCACCGGATAGCCGACGATGGGCTCGCCCTCGACGGTGTCGACCTTGCCGCCGACCGAGAGGTAGCGACCGCCGTATCGGTCGACGACCTCGGCGACGCCGGCCGCGTAGGCGGCGAGGGCCTCGGCGTCGGTGACCTCGACGTTGTCGAACAGGGCGTAGGCAGGCATGGGTTGGTCCTTTCGTGATGGCCGGGCTCAGGCCGGGTCGGTGGTGAGGAAGTCCTGGACGAGCTTGACGACGGGGGTCGGGTCGGTGAGCCAGTCCAGGTGGCCGGCGCCGTCGATCTCGGCCAGCCGGCTGCCGGGGATGGCGGAGTGCAGCAGGTGAGACTGCTCGATGGGGGCGATCTGGTCGGCGCCGAGCCCGATCACCAGCGTCGGGACCTGGATCGCCGGCAGCAGCTCGCGGATGTCGATACGGGCGGCCAGGTCGATCTGGCGGCGGGTGCCGGGCGGCCAGGTGTCCGTCTTCAGCGACCAGGCGAGACCGTCGTGGCCGAACCCGTCCAGCACCGCGGGGGAGAAGCCCTGGAGCGCCGCGAAGCGCTTGAACAGCTCGAAGTCCGTGGCGGCCAGATCGCGCCAGAGACCGAAGCCGAGCCCGGCCCGGGGCCCGGTCATGTCGGCGACGCCGCCGAGCAGGATGAGCCGGCGCACCAGGCCGGGGTGCGTGGCCGCGGTGGCGGCCGCGACCGCCGCGCCGAGCGAGAAGCCGAACAGGTCCACGGGGCCCGTAACGGCCGCGCGGGTGGCCGCCTCGACCTGCCCGACCAGCGCCGGAAGGCTCAGCTCCGCGCCGTCGTCGGTGGTGCGGCCGCTGCCGCTGAGGTTCGGCCGCACCACCGTGTGCTCGCCGCTGAACTGGTCCACGACATTGCCGAAGACCTTCTGGGCGTCGCCGCCGACGCCGTGCACCAGCACCAGGCCGGGCCCGTCGCCGTCGATCTCGTAGTGGACCTGGCCGGTGTCCGTGGAAACGAAGGGCATGGCTGACTCCTCGGGCTTATCGGTGTCCCGCCGGCCGGTCCGGCGGGGCACTGTCCACCCTGGAGCGGGACCTGATCAGCAACCAGTTCCCGGCCCTGCGTACGCATCGATTGAGCAGGCTCGCGGCGGCAGGTGCGCGGCGCTTCAGCCGAGCTCGGCACTCGCCTTGCGGTCGCTCTCCGCGATCAGCCGGTGCAGCCCGGCCGCGGACGGCGAGCCCGGCTCGGCGACGAGGAGCTCCAGCTCGCTCAGCTCCGCGTCGGCGGGCAGCAGCATGGTCTCCCCGCTGAGCTCGAGCCGGCCGACCACGGGGTGCGTGAACACGTAATCCCGGCCGCTCCAGGTCGACACGCTCTGCTCGCCCCACACCTGCCGGAAGTCGGCGCTCGCGGTCCGCATGGCCGCGATGTGCGCCTGCAGCCGGGCGTCGCCGGGATTACGGGCCAGCAGCACCCGCAGATACGAGACGTGCGCCCGGGCGAACTCGGCCCAGCCGTCGCCGAGCATGCCCTTGAAGTCCGCGCTCAGGAAGACCTGGTGCGACCAGGTGCGCCGGCCCGCCGGCACGGCGGCGAGATCGAGCAGGGCCGCGGCGGCCCGGTTCCAGGCGACGATGTCGGTGTGGTGGCCCAGGACGAACACCGGCGTCCGGTCCAGGGAGTCCAGCATCCGCTGCAGCCCCGGCCGGAGCCGGATGGCGGCCGCCGCTGCCGCCGGACGCGAGGGCCGGGAGCCCGCGGCGGCGTGGGCAAGCCGGTGCAGATAGGCCCGCTCGTCGTCATCGAGCCGCAGGGTCCGCGCGATCGCGTCGAGGACATCGGCGGAGACATTCTCGGTGTGCCCCTGCTCCAGCCGCGTGTAATGCGCCACGCTGACCCCGGCCAGCAGCGACAGCTCCTCCCGCCGCAGCCCCGGTACCCGCCGCTGCCCGGCATACCGCGGCAGCCCGACATCCTCGGGCCGCAGCCGGGCCCGCCGCGACTTCAGAAACTCACTCAGCTCACCACGCACGTCCACGCGCAGCGACCCTAGCAACGCGATCAGCGGTCTTGCTCACCTCCCGCGGGCCGCCCCCTCGGTGTCTCCCGGCCCTGCTCGCGCCACTGCTGCATCAGCCGGGCATACACCGGCGACTCCGCCTCCAGCCAATACCTGCCGGTCGCCGCGGCCGGCGCCTCCGACACCGCCGGCTCCCGTCCCGCACCTGTCTGCTGAGTCACATGCTCCATGCCCCCTTCAACGACCCCACCGCCGACGGCACACGGACAATCGCCACAAGTCACCTGCACCCGCGCATCTTCGAACTTCCGGTCGACAGGTCAGTTCAAGTGATGGGTGTCGTTCAGGGCCCGCACCGTGGCGGTGCCGTCCTTCTCGTACGTGACCGTCGACAGGGAAGCCGCCGCGACCTCTATGCGGAACAGGCTGTGCGGCGGTGCCTGCAGGGCGAGGCGGATCAGCGTTCTGAGCGGTCCGACGTGGGAGACGACCAGCACCGTGGCCCCCGCATACCGGACCGTCAACCCGTCCCGGACGGCGGTGACCCGGCCGGCCACCTGCCGCATGGTCTCGCCTGCGCCCGAGGGTGGCATCTCGGGCGAGGCGAGCCATGCGTCCAGGTCGTCCGGGTACCGGGCGCGGACTTCGGCGAAGGTCAGGCCTTCCCAGGTGCCGAAGTCCGCTTCCCGCAGGTCCCGTTCGACCTGGAGGCTCAGGCCGAGGCGCGTGGCCACGGCCTGAGCGGTCTCGCGGCAGCGCCGCATCGGTGACGTGACGACCGCGTCGATGCCGCCGCGGCGGGCGAGGGCGTCCGCCGTCGCCGCGGCCTGGCGGCGGCCGGCCGGGGAGAGGCCCGGGTTGGTTCCGCCGCTGCCGGAGAGCCGCCGCTCGGGGGTGAGCAGGGTTTCGCCGTGCCGCAGCAGGACGAGGGTCGTCACGTCGCTCACCGCGCGGTCGCGGGCTGCGCGAAGTGGTCGCGTACGGCGTCGGTCTGCTTCTCCATGATGGCGACGATGCCCTCGACCACGGTCAGGTCGGCGTCCTCGGCGATCTCCAGGGTCCGGGACCAGTCGAAGAAGCTGCGGGCCGGGTCGTTGGTGATGGGGAAGACCCGGATGGTGGCCTCGTAGCTGGCGACGCCGCTGGTGGGCGCGACGGCCCGGTAGGACTGGGTCCTGTTGATCTCGTCGCGGGCGGCGATCTCCTGCTGGACGACCTTGCCGCTGAGCGTGAGCTTGAAGTCGTAGCGCGCCGGGACCGTTTCGACCGAGCCGCCGTCGACCCAGCTGGTGTCCCGGTGGACGTCGAGGTCGCCGGGGGACACGATCTCCAGGATCTTCATGGCGTCGCGGATGGTCGCCCACACGGTGTCCGGGTCGGCGTCGAGGATGGTCGAGTGGTACATGGTGTGCTTGCGCTGGATCGGCACGGGTGCTCCTTCTTCTGGAACGCGCTTTTCTAGGAGGCGCTCTTGGCGACGAGGTGGTTGCCGAGGATCAGGTAGTCGATCTCGGTGCCCAGGAAGCAGTTCAGGGCGTCGGCGGGAGTGCAGACGATCGGTTCGCCGGCGACGTTGAACGAGGTGTTGATCAGGCACGGGGTGCCGGTCAGTTCGGTGAACCTCCGCAGCAGGGCCGTAAGCCGCGGGGTGCCCTCGTCGGTCAGCGTCTGGATGCGGGAGGTGCCGTCCACGTGTACGGCGCCGGGGATGCGGTCCCGGTATGCGTCGCGTACAGGGAAGACGAACGTCATGTACGGGGAGCTGGTCTTGCGCCCCATCTCGAAGATCTCCGGCGCCCGCTCCTCCAGGACCAGCGGAGCGAACGGGCGGAACGGCTCGCGGTGCTTGACCCGGGTGTTGATGATGTCCTTGATGTCGCTGAAGCCGGGGTTGGCGAGGATGCTGCGATGGCCCAGCGCGCGCGGCCCGTGCTCGATGCGCCCTTCGAACCAGCCGATGACGACCTTCTCCGTGAGCAGCTTCGCCACCTGCTCGACGACCTCGTCGTCGTCCAGGCGCGTGACGGTGACGCGGCCGGCGAAGGCGGCGAGGGCTTCCTCGATCGCTGCCTCGTCGTAGGCCGGTCCCAGATACGGGGAGACGGGCGCGGCGGCGGCGTGGATGTCCGCGGGTCCTGTGCCGGGATCGTTGAGCCAGGCGTGGGCCGCGGCCCCGATGGTGATGCCGGTGTCGGAGGCGCCGAAGCTGACCTGCATGTCCGTAAAGCGGGAGCCCTCGAACAGCGGGGTGTTGTTGAGGCAGTTCAGGGCGACGCCGCCCTCGAACAGCAGCCGGTCGAGATCCGTCCGCTTCTCCAGATGGCGCACCTGGTGGGCGGTGGCGGCATTCAGCATCTGCTGGGCCGCGGCGGCCACCCGGGCCTTGTACTCGAGGGTGTCCTCGAAGGGCCCGAAGTACTCCTCGAACAGGGCGTCGTGGCTGTGCAGATGGTCCGTCTGCAGCGGCCTGGTGAAGGTGTAGCGGCCGTCGTCGTGCAGCACCAGCAGGCGCTCGACGAACGGGTTCGGGGCCGGCGGCGCGGTGTATCCGGCCAGGCCCATCACCTTGTACTCGTCGTTGTTGGGGACGAAGCCGAGGAAGCGGGTGATGGCGGAGAACAGCGTCCCGATCGAGAACCGGGCGCCGGTGACGGTGTCCTCGAAGACGGTGATCCGGCCGTCACGTATCTCGCCCGTCAGGGTCGAGAAGCGCTCGGCGCGGCCGTCGCTGACGAGGAAGGCCGAGTCCTTCATGCCGCCGAGGTAGTAGCCGGTGGTGGCATGGGCGAGGTGATGCGGTACGAAGCGGACCTTGGCCGGGTCCGGCCGGTGCCCGGTGCGGGCCTCGAAGTCCGCGAGCATCGCCTCGTGGCTGACCACCTCGTCGAACAGGTCGACCATGTCGCCCATGAGCCGGGTCTTCGCCGGCTGCGGCATCGGCGCTACGCGGATGCCGTCCAGGATCTCGTCCAGCGTCCCGGCGGACCAGTTCCAGGGAAAGGCGAACAGGTCGACGTCGTCGTACGTGATCCCGGCTTCCTCCAGGCACCAGTTGACCGCGTTCGCGGGGAAGTCGGTGGTCTTCTTCTCCCGGTTGAGCCGCTCTTCCTCCACCGCGGCGACCAGGCGGCCGTCCACCAGCAGCGCGGCGGCGGCGTCGTGGCCCAGGAGGTAGTGCTTGTTGATGCCGGTCGCGCCGAGGCGTTCGGAGAAGAACTCCGACACCCGGCTGAAACCATTACATCCGAGAACGATCACGGCTTTCTTTCCTGTTCTGGGGCTACGTGACGATCAGCAGGTCGCGGAGCCGCTCCCCGGCCGCGGGCGCCTGGCACAGGCCCGCGCCGGTGAAGCCGGCCGCGTACAGGAAGCGTCGGGTGGGGTGCTCGCCGATGAAGGCGGCGTTACGGGGGCTGGCGTCGAAGTCGCCGGTCCACGCGCGATGCAGGCCGATGCCGTCCAAGGCGGGGAAGAGGGTGCCGAGATGACCGGCGATGCGGCCGAGCCAGGCTTCACGCACCTCGCCGGCCTTGGGCGCGCCCATGGCGAGCAGGATGCGGTCCTTCCACGACCGGATCCGCAGCCCGGAGGCGGCGTGCATCGTCATCGGCAGATCGGGATGCGGGACGGGCGGCACGTCGGTGAACAGCATCTCGATCGCGTGCGGAGCCAGCGGCAGCTCGACCGCCGCCATCGCCGCCACCTCGCCGGACCAGGGCCCGGCCGTGCACACGATGCTGTCCGCCGCGATGCTGCCCTGCGGCGTGTGGACGGTGTTGTCGTCGTCGATGCGTACGACGGGGGTGTGCGTGAACAGGCGGGCGCCGTGATTACGGGCGGCGGCCGCATAGCCGCGCACGATGTCCAGACCGTCCACGTGATACGCCTCGGGCGACCAGGCGGCGCCCAGCACGGCGCGCTCGTTGACCAGCGGGTTGAGTTCGTACGCCTCGCGGGCGCTGATCAGGCCGACCTGGACCCCGGCGTCCTGCTGGGCCTGCCGCCCGGCCTCGAAGTCGGCGATCTGCTGCTCGTCGGTGAACAGCACCAGGAATCCGAGCTGTTTCAGCGCGAGCGGGGCCGCGGTGTGGCGGGCGAAGTCGCGATAGGCCCGCAGGCTGCGTACGGCCCGGCGCCCCGTCTCCGGGTCGCCGGGGAAGTAGCTGCGGACCATGCCCGCCGTGTGCGCGGAGGCCCCGCCGCCGAGGCTTCCGCGTTCCAGCAGCACGGTGTTCACGCCGGCTTCGGCGAGGTGGTACGCGGCGGAGGTGCCGATCACTCCGCCGCCGATGACGACGGCGTCGGCGCGGGCAGGCAGAACGCTCAAGGCTACGCGCCCGCCTTGACGCCCTGCTGCTGACGCAGGTGGTCTCCGGTGTCCCACGGGTACAGCTGGAGGTTCCAGCCGCCGAGGCAGTTGATGTAGAGGGCCAGTTGGCTGGTGACCGCGTAGAAGTCGTCGCGGTCGAGCCGGTCGACGACATCGAGGAAGCGCTGGGTGAACGCCCACAGCGGCTCCAGGCCGCAGTAGCCGAGGAACTCGGCGGGGACACCGACCAGCAGCCGCGCCATGTGGACGAGGGAGTCCATCGGCATGCCCTGGACGGCGGCCCGGACCAGCCCGCCGTAGGCGGCGTAACCCAGCGGCCGGGTCTCGCCGTTGACGAACAGCAGGGTGGGCAGGACGGTGCCGAAGTTGCCCGCCTGCGAGGGGATGATGCCCTGGTGGAGGCCGTCCAGCTCGACCGGCGGCGCGAGCCAGATCTTCTCGGTCTCGGCGGCGACGTCGGCGATCAGACTGCTGGCGTCCGCGTCGGTGGCGCCGAGGACCGGGATGCGATGGCCGCCCGCCTCGCCCGCGCGCCGGACTTCGGCGACGATCTGCTTCTTCGTGGAGTAGACGGCATCCCAGATGACGCCTCCGGCCTCCCGCAGCGCGGGCAGGTCCGCCTCCCGGATCCGGCCGACGGGGTTGGCGGGCATCGGCTCGGTCAGGGTGCCGTACTTGATGCCCAGGTGCTGCAAGCCGGAGCAGAACACGGTGCCGTCGGGGGCCTCGCGCCGGTCGGGGATGCGGGTGGTGTGCGGGGTGTGCAGCAGCTTGGGTATCGGCGCTACGTGGTAGAGGTGTTCCCCCGCGATGAGGGCGTGTCCCTGAAGGCTCCGGTAGGGCAGGGAATCCCAAAGGGCGTCGGCCAGCGCCGGGTTGCGGTCGTCAAGGTCGGCGGTGACCATGAGACCGAGGTCGGGCCACGAGATCTCGATCTGACGGCGAGACTGCTTCTCAGACAAGGCTTTCCCGTTCGTTGGTTCGGCTTGCCCGAGGAGTACATCGCCGGTGAGCGGCCTGCGGCCAGGCGTCAAAGACATGAAACGGGAGCGGGCTGGGGCCCCAAGTTCGTATCTTTCTACGAAAGTTGGCCCCCCTGGACCATGTTCAATGACCCGAAGAAGCCGGCCAGCGCGCGGGCGATGCGGTCGGGGGCGTTCTCGGTGGGGATGTGGTCCGCTTCCGGGATGCGTACGAGCGTGGTGTGCGGGATCTCCGCGGCGAACCGCTCGGCGTACTCGACCTTTTCGTGGGCGTCGTCCTCGCCCCAGATCAGCAGCTTGGGGATGGTGGAGCGCCGCAGCGCGGGCACGAGGTCGAGGGTGTAGCGGCTGTCGGCGGCGCCCGCCAGTGCCAGCCAGGAGCGGCGGACCCGCGGGTCGGTCCACGGGTCGAGATACTCCGCGACGAGTGGCTCGGTGGCGGCGCCGGCCAGCGCGTTGGTGACCGCCTGCCGGCGGGCGGCGAGCACGCCCTCGGTCGCGTCCGTGGCCGGGTCGGGGCCCGGGTCCGGGTCCCGGAACCGGGCCACGTGCGGCGCCGGCCAGGAGTCGTAGAGGACCGAATTGGCCAGGGCCAGCCGGGAGATCTCCAGTTGGCCGTGGACGAGGAGATGCTGGGATACGGCGCCCCCGATGTCGTGCCCCGCCAGCGCGACCGGCCCGGAGATGCCCAGCGCCGACGCGAATCGCCCGACCCAGTCCGCGAGGGCCGGGACCGTCGCCGTCTCCGGGGTGAGCTCGCCGCCCGAGCGTCCCAGTCCGGGGAGATCGACCGCGACGGGCCGCAGCCCCGCCCCGGCGAGGCGGCCCAGCACCGGGAGCCAGACCCGGCTCCAGTACGTGCCGTGCAGCATCAGCACGACGGGCCCGTCCGCCCCCGCGGTCAGGTAACTGGCCGCTTCGCCGTCGACCACGACTTCGGTCCTGAGCACTGTGGTGTCGGTGGTGTGCGTCATGGGACCACTGTGGCCGGGGTGCAGCCCTCCGATCCAGAGTCCAGAAAGACATCCTTGGGTAGATTCTTGCCATGACCCCGCATCGCGGGGTGGCCGTGCTCAGCCCGCCGCAGTCGCCCTTCGAGCTCGCCTGCGCCGAGCGCCCCGGCACCCTGCGGACCATTGCCGGCTTCGCGATGCTCGTCGACGACGGGCTTGCGGCGCTACGGGAGGCGGACACCGTGATCGTCCCCGGCTGGCAGGGAGGCGGGGCGCCGGTGCCACCGGCCGTCACCGAGGCGCCGCGGGCCGCCCACCGGCGCGGGGCACGGATCGTCGCCATCCCTGGCGCGGGCGGTCGCCGCCCAGGTCGGACTCGCCTCAGCGGTCAACCTGCGCCGCCACTTCCACGCCCACCTCGGCACCACGCCCGGCGCGTACCGCCGCACCTTCGGCGAAGCCTGACGGGGCGCTCGCTCGGCGGCACTTGACTTCCCAAGACCCTCGCGCAACATTCCCTGACGCAGCATCAGAAATGCTGCGATCGGCTCCCTTCGCCGTACTTCCCCGCCACTCGCAGGAGCGATCCGTCATGCCCAAAAACTCCGCGTCAGCAGACCCTCCGAGACCCAGATCCAGACCCGGAACCGCCCGCCCCTCGCGCCGCCAGGTCATCGGCACCACCACCGCCGCCCTCGCCATCGCCGGGCTCCCCACCGTCGCGGCCGGAGCCGAGCTGCCCGTCCTCGGCGAGTACGACGTCGTGGTGGTGGGCGCGGGAGCGGCCGGCATGACCGCCGCGCTCACCGCGGCCAAGCGCGGGCTGAGCTGCGTGATCGTCGAGAAGGCGGGCACCTACGGCGGCTCGGCGGCCCGCTCCGGCGCCGGGATCTGGATACCCAACAACCCGGTCATCCTGGCCGCGGGCGTACCCGACACCCCCGCCAAGGCCGCCGCGTATCTGGCGGCGGTCGTGGGCGACGAGGTGCCCGCGGCACGGCAGCGAGCGTTCCTCGACCACGGGCCCGGCATGCTCTCCTTCGTCATGGCCAACAGCCCGCTGCGGTTCCGCTGGATGGACGGCTACAGCGACTACTACCCCGAGCTGCCCGGCGGCCTCCCCGGCGGCCGGTCCATCGAACCGGCCCAGCTCGACGGGAACATCCTCGGCGCCGAGCTCGCTCGCCTCAACCCGCCCTATCTGCCCGTCCCGGCCGGCATGGTCGTCTTCAGCGCCGACTACAAGTGGCTCGCCCTGTCCGCGGTGAACGCCAAGGGCACGGCGGTCGCGACCGAATGCCTGGCCCGCGGCACCAAGGCCGCGCTGCTCGGCCAGAAGCCCCTCACCATGGGGCAGTCCCTGGCGGGCGGGCTGCGCGCGGGACTGCTCGCCGCCGGCGTACCGGTGTGGCTCAACACCCCGCTCACCGACCTGCACTTCGAAGGCGGGGCCGCCCGGGGAGTCGTCGTCACCCGGAACGGCGCCGCCGGCCTGGTCCGGGCCCGCCGCGGCGTGATCGTCGGCTCGGGCGGGTTCGAGCACAACGCGGCCATGCGCGCCCAGTACCAGCGCCAGCCGATCGGCACCGCCTGGACCGTGGGCGCGAAGGAGAACACCGGCGACGGCATCCGCGCGGGCGCCCGGGCCGGCGCCGCCCTCGCCCTGATGGACGACGCCTGGTGGGGCCCGGCGATCCCGACGCCGGGCGAGCCGTACTTCTGCCTGGCCGAACGCACCCTGCCCGGCGGCCTGATGATCAATCAGGCCGGGGCCCGCTTCGTCAACGAGGCGGCGCCCTACAGCGACGTCGTCCATGTCATGTACGACAAGAATCCGACGGCGCCGGACATCCCCGCGTGGCTCATCGTCGACCAGAACTACCGCAACCGGTATCTGTTCAAGGACATCACGCCGACGTTCCCCTTCCCTGGCTCCTGGTACGACTCCGGGGCCGTGAAAAAGGCCTGGACCCTGGACCAGCTCGCCACCGCGACCGGCGTGCCCGCGGCCGCGCTCAAGGCCACCGTCAACCGCTTCAACTCCCTGGCCAGGGGCGGAAAGGACACGGACTTCCAGCGCGGCGACAGCGCGTACGACCACTACTACACCGACCCCGCGATCACCCCGAACTCCTGCCTGGCCCCGCTGTGGCTCGCCCCCTTCTACGCCCTGAAGATCGTGCCCGGCGACCTCGGCACCAAGGGCGGCCTGCTGACCGACGCCCGCGCCCGCGTCCTGCGCCCCGACGGCACGCCGATCCCCGCCCTCTACGCCGCCGGAAACGCCAGCGCCGCGGTGATGGGTCACAGCTACGCGGGCGCGGGCTCGACCATCGGCCCGGCCATGACCTTCGGGTACATCGCAGCGAACGACGTCGCAGACCTGCGATGAAGCCCCAGGCGCCCCTCACTGCTGCGGGATGTCGATCCCGGCCGCGCGCAGCTTCGCCTCGATGAGCGTGTTCAGCCGGGCGATGGACGGTGCCTGGTCCTCCCGGTGGTGGTTGACCATTCCGTACCGGGACGAGGCGTCGGACTGGTCCTGGAATCCGGCCGGCATCTCCAGCAGCGTGCGGTCGGCCAGCAGCTTGTCGGCCAGCGTGGACGCCAGTTCCTCGATCCGCGGGTCGTCCGGATCCCAGGACCTCGCCGCCAGGCCGCGCTTGGTCGCCTCGACGAACTCGGGGTCGTCCAGCCAGTGTTCGAGCCGCACCAGGAAGCTGTCGAAGATCTCCGGGACCAGCGCCCGGGTCAGTACCAGAGCTTCCCGCTGCCCGGATACGTAATCGGGGCTGAAGCCGAGGTCGTCGAGCCGGGCCAGGACGGCGCAGGCCCGGTCGGGCAGTATGGCGCGGTCGCCGTGGTCGAGACGGTGCAGTCGGTCGCGGCGTGCGGTCAGCTCCGCGATCTTCTCGGTGAGCCGGCGGTGGACGTCGTCCAGGGTGGCGGCGAACCGCTCGGGACCGGCGTCGAGCAGGCCACCGATCTCGGCCAGCGGCACGCCGGCCCCGGCCAGGGTCCGGACCTGGACCAGCCGGTACAGGTCGGCCGACCGGTACCGGCGGTAGCCGGAAGCGTCGCGTTCCGGCTCGTCGACCAGGCCGAGCCGGTGATAGTGCCGCACCGTCTTGATCGTGACCCCGACGAACGCGGCCGCCTGCCCGATCGTGAGTCCGTCCGCCATCAGCCCAGCACACCTCCGGATCGCAGTGAGCGTAACGCGCCTCGACGCGCCTCGAGCCGACTTGACCTTGACCTTGGGTCAAGCCTGCAGGCTCGTCCTACGTCAACGCTGTGAACAGGAGATCCATGATGGGGACAAGCAAGAACGGCTTCTCCGAGGCAGGGCTGCGCCGCCTGCGCGAGGTGCTCGCGCGGCATGTCGAGTCCCAGAAGATCCCCGGGCTCGTCGCCCTGGTCAGCCGCGGCGGCCGGACGCACGTCGAGGCGATGGGGACGATGCGCGCCGACGGCGGTGCGCCGATGCGCCGGGACACGATCTTCCGGATGGCGTCGGTGTCCAAGCCGGTCACGACGGCGGCGGCGATGGTCCTGCTCGACGAGTGCCGACTGCGGCTGGACGAGCCGGTGGACCCGTGGCTGCCCGAACTCGCCGACCGGCAGGTGCTCAAGCGGCCCGACGGCCCGCTGGACGACACCGTCCCCGCCAACCGGCCGATCACCGTACGCGACCTGCTGACCTGCACGTTCGGGCTCGGCATGGATTTCGACCTGATGGCCTCCCCGATCAGGGCCGCGACATTCGAGCGGCTCGACTACAGCGTCGACTCCGGTCCGGCGCCCGAGCCGGACGAGTGGATGCGCCGCCTCGGTGAGCTGCCGCTGTCGTACCAGCCAGGCGAGCGGTGGCAGTACGACCTCGGCAACGAGGTCGCCGGCGTGCTGGTCTCCCGGGTCACGGGCCGGCCGCTGGAGACCTTCCTGCGCGAACGCGTCCTGGATCCGCTGGGGATGAAGGACACCGCCTTCCACGTCCCCGCCGGCAAGCTCGACCGGCTGCCGACCTTGTACGGGCCCGACCCGCAGACGGGCGAGTTCCACGTGTGGGACGAGGCGGAAGGCGGCAGATTCAGCCGCCCGCAGAAGTTCCAGGGCGCCGGCGGCGGGCTGGCCTCCACGGTCGACGACTACCACGCCTACTTCCGGATGCTGCTGAACGGCGGCATGCACGGCAGCGAGCGGATCCTGTCCCGGCCCGCCGTAGAGCTGATGACCACCAACCGCCTCACGCCCGAGCAGCAAGCCGCCCGCACCGCCATGTACCGGCGCATCGCCCATCTTGCCCCCGGTCAGGGGCAGCACGGCGGCTGGGGTTTTGGCATGGGGGTGCGCACCTTCCGCGGGGACTACGCGCCCGTCGGCCAGTTCGGCTGGGACGGCGGCACCGGCACCACCGCCTACGCCGACCCGGGCCATCAGCTCACCGGATTCCTGTTCACCCAGACCGGAATGTCCACCCCCGACTCGATGCATGCCATCCACGATTTCTGGACGACCCTCTACCAGGCCATCGACGACTGACCGGCAATCCGCGTCACTCGATCAGCCGATCCCAGCCGCTCATGCATTCCCGCACCTGGCTACGGTGAATGAAATCGAAACGACCGTTCGCATGGCCGCGTGAATCCCGGAAGGTGCGTGATCAGTGTGGCCCGCAACCGCTGCCTGATCCTCAGCTCACCGTCCGAGGTCTGGGGCCTGCTGTCCGACGGCCACCGTTACGGGGAATGGGTGAGCGGAACCCAGTCGGTGCTGTTCGCCGACCCGAAGTGGCCGGACGTGGGCGCCCGCCTGAAATTCCGCTTCGGCGCCGGCCCGCTGACCCTCGACGACACATGCGTCGTCCGTATCTGCGAACCGCAGCGCCGCTTGGAACTGGAAGCAAAGGCAGGGCCGTTCGGCGCCGCCCGCATTGCCATGAACCTCACCCCGTGGGGCGAGCACACGCTCTTCATCCTCGAATGGCACCCCCTCCGCGGACCGGGCAGCCGTATGCACGGGCTCCCGGTGGATTACGTCGTCGCCGTCCGTAACGGCATGATGCTGACGAAACTGGCCCGGATCGCGGTACGCGAGCACGGCGGCACCGCCGGAGCGGCGGGTGCGGGTGCAGGGGCAGGTGCGGGGCAGGAAGCCGCATGACGAGCACCGAGCCGGACACGGCGGCGCCCGCCGGAGGCGACAGCAAGGCCGCCAAGCTGACGCTGCCCACCCTGACGGCGATGGTCGTCGGGTCGATGGTCGGCGCCGGGGTGTTCTCGCTGCCGCGGCGGTTCGCCGAGGAGACCGGCGTCAGCGGTGCGCTGATCTCCTGGGCCATCGCGGGTGCCGGCATGCTGATGCTGGCGTTCGTCTTCCAGATGCTGGCCATGCGCCGGCCGGACCTGGACGCCGGTGTGTACGCCTACGCCAAGGCCGGCTTCGGCGAATACCTGGGCTTCTTCTCGGCATTCGGCTATTGGGCCAGCGCCTGCGTCGGCAATGTCACCTACTGGGTGCTCATCATGTCCACCGTCGGCGCCATCTGGCCGGCGCTCGGCGAAGGCGACACCCTGCTGGCGGTGGCACTCTCCTCGATCGGATTGTGGGCGTTCTTCCTCCTCATCCGCCGGGGTGTGAAGGAAGCCGCGGCAATCAACAGGATCGTCACGGTGGCGAAAATCGTGCCGATCCTGATCTTCATCGTGCTGGCGCTCTTCTACTTCAAATGGGATGTGTTCGCCGCGAATTGGGGCGGCGCCGACTACGCGGGATCGCTCTTCAATCAGGTGCGCGGCACCATGCTGGCGACGGTCTTCGTCTTCCTCGGGGTCGAGGGCGCCAGCGTGTACTCCCGGCACGCCAAGCGCCGCGAGGATGTCGGACGCGCCACGGTGCTCGGCTTTCTGTGCGTCTTCGCCATCTTCGCCTCGGTGACGATCGTCTCGTACGGGATCATGCCGATGAGCGAGATCGCCGAGCTGCGGCAGCCGTCCATGGCCGCGGTGCTGGAGCACGCCGTGGGCACCTGGGGACAGGTCTTCATCAGCGTCGGCCTGATCGTCTCCGTCCTCGGCGCCTATCTGGCCTGGACGCTGATGGCGGCGGAGGTGCTGTTCGTCGCCGCCAAGGACGAGGACATGCCGCGCTTCCTGGCCCGGTCCACGAAGGACGATGTGCCGGTGGCCGCGCTGGCGCTGTCCACGCTGCTGTCCCAGGTCGTGCTGATCGTCACGCTGCTCTCGGACGACGCGTTCAACTTCGCGCTGAACATGACCAGTGCGCTGTCGCTGATCCCGTTCCTGCTGGCGGCGGCGTACGCGGTCAAGGTGGTGCGCAGCCAGAGCGTGGACGGCGGCGGCCAGGGCCGCGACCTGGTCGTGGCGGTGCTCGCGACGCTCTACACCGCGTTCCTCATCTACGCGGCCGGCGCGAAGTACCTCCTGATGTCCTTCATCGTCTACGCCCCGGCCACGATCTTGTTCGTCATGGCCCGGCGGGAGCAGGGCCGACGGCTGTTCTCGCCGCGGGAGTTGGTCATCCTCGCCGTCTCGGTCGCCGGGGCGGTAATGGGCGTGATCGCACTGGCCGCGGGGTGGATCAGTCTGTGATGCCTGTGACCGCCTCCCGGATCCGTAGGACCGCACTGAGAAAGGGCCGATCGTGACGAGCCACGACACCGCAGCCGGGCAGCGCCTCGGCGTCCACTCCGAGGTCGGCAGGCTGCACAAGGTGCTGGTCTGCGCGCCCGGCCTGGCCCACCGCAGGCTGACCCCCACCAACGCCGACGACCTGCTCTTCGACGACGTCATGTGGGTGGAGAACGCCCAGCGTGACCACGCCGACTTCGTCAACAAGCTCACCCAGCGCGGCGTCGAGGTCGTCGAGCTGCACGAGCTGCTGGCCGAGACCATGGCCATCGGCGCGGCGAAGGCCTGGCTGCTGGACCGCAAGATCACCCCGAACCAGGTAGGCCTCGGCCTGGTCGACGACACCCGCGCCTACCTGGAGTCGCTCGAACCCCGCCGGCTCGCCGAGTACTTGATCGGCGGCCTGGCCACCAACGACCTCCCGGACGACTACCGCTCGGAGTACCTCAACCTCGCCCGCGAGTCCCTCGGCGCGCGGGAGTATCTGATGCCGCCGCTGCCCAACACCCTCTACACCCGCGACACCACCTGCTGGCTCTACGGCGGCGTGACGCTGAACCCGCTCTACTGGCCCGCCCGGCACGACGAGACCCTGCTGATGAAGGCCGTCTACACCTTCCACCCGGACTACCGGGACGCCACCGTGTGGTGGGGCGACCCCGAACAGGACTGGGACCAGGCCACCTTCGAGGGCGGCGACATCATGCCCGTCGGCAACAAGGTGGTGCTGATGGGCATGAGCGAGCGCACCTCCCGCCAGGCCGTCACCCAGGTCGCCGCCGCGCTCTTCGCGCAGGGCGCGGCCGAGCGCGTGGTGGTGGCCGGCATGCCGAAACTGCGCGCCGCGATGCACCTGGACACGGTCTTCACCTTCGTCGACCGCGACGTCGTCACCCTCTACCCGAAGATCATGGACAACGTGCACACCTTCTCGCTCCGCCCCAGCGACACCGCCCCCGGCCTGGAGGTCACCGACGAGGGCTCCCGCCCCTTCACCACGGTCGTCGCCGAAGCCCTAGGCCTCCCCGACCTCCGCGTGATCGAGACCGGCGGCGACGAATACGCCTCCGAACGCCAGCAATGGGACAGCGGCAACAACGCCGTCGCCCTGGAGCCGGGCGTGGTCTTCACGTACGACCGCAACACCCAGACCAACACCTCCCTCCGCAAGGCCGGCATCGAGGTCATCACCATCGTCGGCGCCGAACTGGGCCGCGGCCGCGGCGGCGGCCACTGCATGACGTGCCCACTGGTCCGCGAACCGGTGGCGTACTGAGCGTCGGCCTCAGCCCAGCGTGTCGTCGCGTTGGGCAGGCCTGGTGGCGTTGCTGTTGAGGCGGTAGAAGAGGTCGCATACGGCGTAGCGGCGCGGACCAGCCCCGGCGGGTCCGGCGGACAGCCGTCCTGGGCGGCGGCCCTGATCGGGGCTGGACCCTACCGCTCGGGCTGGGCCTGTCGCTGCATGGCGGGGCGCGCAGCAAATCTCGCCCCTTCAAGATGATCAACAGCGCCGCCTTCATCATTGACGCTCAGCTGCAGCTCCGCGAGCCGTCCGGATCGCGGAGCGCGGATGAGACGGAGGAGAGATGACCAACGGAAGGCAGCGCGTCCGGTCACGGTCTGGGGGGGCTGATCAGGCCGGTCCCTGTGGGTGAAGTGGCCCGGCCTGGGCTGGCGCTATGCGAAAGCGACTCCAGCGGGCGCCATGGGCGGCCGGGCTGACGGTCGCTGCCGGGATCTACCCACTGGCGCGGCGGAGCCCGGCCCGTAACGTCGGCGAGTGGGCGACCCTGAGTGCAGCGGTCGGCGTCTCCGGCGCCGCACTCGCAGTCCCGGATCCCGTCCTGGTACCCCGCATTCTGCGCCGGATACGACGTCGCGGCGGCCACGCTCGTCGCAGGCGAGGGCACGGAGTGCCGGCAGGTGATGCGCGCCCACCAGGCTCGGGGCCAGTGCCCTCGCCTTGACTGGGCCGTTGATCACGGTGTGAGCCAGGGTGCAAAGAGCGACAGCGCGGCGTGCGAGCCGATCGAATGGTCGTTACGCCAGGCGGAGGCGTCCGACCTCGAGTTGATCGTGGACCTGCAGGCCGTCGTGGTGCGTGACGACCTGGAGCGGCTGGGAGCATTTGATCCGCACGAGCTGCGGCGGTATCTGTATGCGACCTTCAGTCCGCAGCACATGTGGATCGTCATGGTCGACGGCGCTTTCGCGGGATGCGCGGCGCTCGTGCCGGTCCCGGCCGGCTGGCGGATGCGGCACTTCTACCTCCGTCCGGAGCTCCACAACCGCGGCGTCGGCACGGCCGTACTGCGCACGCTGCTGGAGCGTGCCGATCGGGCCGGGGTCACGGTAGAGCTGGCGGTATACCGAGGCAGCGCGGCCCAACGACTGTACGAGCGACATGGCTTCACGGTCGTTGGCCAGAGGGAACGGGCGGTTGAGATGGTGCGCCCGGCGACCACTCCGTGAGGGGCGTCCGTTCGCAGCGCATTCGCGCTGCTTGCGGAGTGATGGGCGGACCACGGGGCGGGTCTTGACCGATTCGCCGGACGGCTACGTGCGTCGGGGACGTCCCTCGTGGGTGTGGTTGTCCGGGGCGGTGCCGTGTGGCGCCGCCCCTTTGCCGGGTGCGGTGCGGTAGCTGATCGGTGCGGCGGGGCGGATGACGGGCCTCGGCCGAGCCGATCGAGGAGCCTGGCGTGCGTGTGCGGTACCGGTCCGATGTCCAGGGGCTGCGTGCCGTGGCCGTGCTGCTGGTGGTGTGCGGGCATCTGTTCGCCTGGCCCGCGGGCGGGTTCATCGGCGTGGATGTCTTCTTCGTCATTTCCGGGTTCCTGATCACGCAGCTGCTGCTGCGTGAGTACGAGCGGACCGGGCGTATTTCCCTCGGTTCCTTCTACGCGCACCGGGCCCGGCGGCTGCTGCCGAATGCCGCGCTGGTGCTGGTCGCCGTGCTGGTGGCGGCGTGGGCGTTCCTTCCACTGCTGCGGGCGCGGCAGGCGGCGGTGGATGTCGTGTGGGCGCAGCTGTTCGCGGCGAACATCAACTTCGAGCGGCAGCAGGCCGATTACTTCCAGCGGGAGTTGCCGCCGTCGCCGGTGCAGCACTTCTGGTCGCTGTCGGTGGAGGAGCAGTTCTACTTCGTGTGGCCGGTGCTGCTGCTGGCCGTCTGCCTGACGCTGACCAGACGGCGGGCGCGTGCGGGGGCACTGGCCAAGGTGCTCGCGGTGATCGTCGCCGCGCTGCTCGGCTGGGCGTTCCTGGCCGCCGGGGACGTCGAGCCCGGCCGGTACTTCTCCGCCCTGTGCCGCGGCTGGGAGCTCGGCGCGGGGGCGGTGCTGGCCGCGGCCGCACCGGCCTGCCGGCGGCTGACCGGGCGCGGCCGCCATGTCCTGCTGGTGCTCGGCCTGGCCGGGATCGCCGCGGCTGCCGTGTGGACGCCGCCGGAGGTGGCCGGTCCGAGAGCGGTGGCCGTCCCGGTGCTGGCCACGCTGTGCGTCCTGGCCTCCGGCACGGCGGGCGCCCCGCCGCTGCCGCGCCTGCTGGGCAACCGGGGCATGGTCTACATCGGGGGCGCCTCGTACGCGCTGTATCTGTGGCACTGGCCGGTGATCGTCATCCTGGCGGCGCAGCTCGGCGAGGGCAGCGCGGCGCACCTGACCTGGTGTCTGGTGCTGATCCCGCTGCTGGCGCTGTCCTCGTATCACCTGGTGGAGCAGCCGCTGCGCGTCTCCGCCAACAGGCGCTCGGACGGCCACCGGCGCGGCCGCACCGGCCCGCGGCAGGTCTCGACCGCCCGCGCACGGGCGGCCACGGCAGGCCTGGTCGTGGCGAGCTTGCTCGGCTCGTTCCTCGTCGTACGCGGCAGCGACGCCTCGATCGCGGCGCTGGAGAGCCGGGCGCAGCGGGCCGACCCGGCGGCCGCCCGGAGCGACGGCAAGGAGCGGGAGGTCCCGGCGGCGGGCGCGGGGGAGATGAGCGCCCGGGCGCGTACGAGCGCGGTGCGGCGGGCCCTGGCCGCCCGCTCCTGGCCGGACCTCAATCCCCCGGCCGAGCTGGTGGGCGCCCAGCGGCCGCCGGAGCAGAAGCAGGGCTGTCAGCGCACCGCCGTCGCCGACCCCACTGCCTGCAGCTTCGGCCCGCGCGGCACCCCGCGCTCCCGGACCGCGGTCGTGGTGGGCGACTCGGTCGCCATCGCCTGGCTGCCGGGCATCCGCCGGGCGCTGCAACCCGCCGGATGGCGGGTGCGCGGACTGACGCTGGAGGGCTGCCCGCAGACCGACATCACCCTCAGATGGATGGCCGGCGAAGGCCCCGACGGCTACTGCACCGGCCACCGCCGCCAAGCCCTCGCCGAGGTCCGGCGGATGCGCCCCGGCCTGGTGATCCTCTCCGACTCCGCGGCCAACCTCACCCGGCTCGCCCCGGCCAGCCGCCCCTGGCCGGACGCCGCCCACCGCACCTACCGCGCGCTGCGCGCGGCCGCCGGCCGGGTCGTCGTGCTGGCCCCGCCGCCGCAGGGAATCGACCCGCAGGAATGCGCCACGCGCACCGACGACCCCGGCGACTGCGTCAGCGACATCACCTCCGCCGCCCGCGAGGTGGCCGCCATCTCCCGGCGTACGGCCCGGGCGACGGGTGCCGAATACGCCGAGACGCTCCCCTGGTTCTGCGCCGCCGGCCGCTGCCCGATGTTCGTCGGCACCACCCTCGTACGACGCGACTACCTGCACCTCACCCCGACCTACTCCCGCCAACTCGCCCCGGACCTGCGACGCGTACTACTGCCTCCTGAACATGCCGGAAACAGCTAGGACGGAACGGCCATACCCCACGGCGCTCAGCTCGCTCCCCCCTCCAACACAGCCGCGGAGTGTGACGGCGACACCTGACTCCTCACCCGCGGCGCCGGGCCGCCAGAACGGCGCGTCACCATCGGCGGCCGTACGGTTCGGCGCCCGCTCGCTCGCACCTCGGCGAGTTCTGTCAACCCCGTGTCGCTCTGCACCGCGTCGTCCAGGCCTGTGCGTTTCGCGTACCCGCCATCGGTGAGCCCGGACGTCGGGCCGAGCAGTTCAGCCGTGGAGTACTCCGGGGGCGAACACGCACGGGGGAAGGGCGAGTCCGGTACGCCGCGTGGCGGGGAACATGTCCCTCTTCGCACCATGCCGCGCGCCGCCGAACCGGAACAGCATCCCCGCACCGGTGGCACGCATCGAGCCCACTCGCGGGACATGCACCGATCCGGGGGAAGGAATACACCACTCAGCGTGGAGCGCCCCAAACGGCCATGCAGGCCACCGTGCCTGTAGGGCGCTGCGGTTCGCCGATGACGGGCAGCTGTGCCGGCGATCGCCGGCGCCGTCTCCGACGGTGGTCAGCGGGGTTTACGGCCGTAGATGAAGACGCGGGTGCCCTTGCGTGCCGCTGTCCACGGGGCCTTGGCATCGGCGACGCGCATGTTGACGCAGCCGTGTGAGCCCGGGGGTGCGTACATCGAGCCGTGGTGGCCGTGGAAGGCCTGGCCGCCCGAGAAGAACTGGCTGTGCGGCATTGGGGCGTTGTCGTAGAGCGAGGAGCGGTGGTGGCGGTCGCGGAGGTAGACGCGGTGCCACCCGATGCGGGTCGGGTAGCCCGGGGCGCCGGAGCGGATCGGGCGGGCGTGCAAGGTCACCTTGCCCTCGCGCTGGACCAGAGCAGCTGGCGGGTCAGGTCGACGCAGATCACAGGGCCGGCGGTGCGCGGGCAGCGGCCGGCGCGGTTGGGGTGGGCCCGCTCGGCGAGCAGGACCGCTGTGCCGCGGGTGACGCGGCCCGCGTAGCCGATCGCGTGGCGGATGCCGTGGCGCTGCTGGAAGGACTGGATGGCCGCGCAGTCCGCGTGGGACTGCACGCCGTCGACCGGCAGGCCGAGATGGCGCTCCAGCTGCTTCTGGTACGGGCCGGACTGCTCGGTGCAGAACGGCGGGCGTTTCGCCTTCTCGTACGGCGGCGACTCCTCCCGGTCCGGGACCGTCAGCCGCGGGGCAGCGGCATGCGGCTCGGCCGTCACCGCGCCGCCGGCCGGGATGAGGGCGGCCGCCAGGGCCAGGAAAAGGGCGCGGAGTACCGGCAGTTGGCGCGCGCTGCGCAGGCTCGGGCCCATGAACTCGTCGTCTCCTTGGTGAAGAGATCCATTGCTGTCCTGGAGAAGCCTCTCGCCGCGGGGCGCGGAAACGCGGGCACTTGCCCGGGTGTCGGATAAACGGCCCTGCGTTGATCAGCTGAACGAGTGTTTCGGGGCGCTTCAGCCACCGCGTCAACCCGGTCCGCGGGGTCAAAGCCCTGATCCTGATGGCCAGGGAAATCAGAAATATCGCTTCCGCGGGCATCGCGGGCATCGCCGGACTCGTACTGGCCGGAGCACTCGCTCCGGCCCCTGCCTTCGCCGCCACGTCGGCGCCCGCGGACGACAAGCCGCAGGAGAATACGTCGCGCTTCGGTCCGGGCCCGGGCAGCCCCCTGGACTGCGAGGAGTGTCTGGAGAAGAACCTCGAGCGGTACCTGGACGCGCTCCTGCAGAAGGACCCGGACAAGTACCACAAGATGTTCAAGGGCGAGAAGGGCGAGCCCGGCACGCCGGGTGGCCCGGCCGGTCCGGAGGGCCCCCAGGGCCCCGAGGGCAAGCAAGGCCCCGAAGGTAAGCAGGGCCCGGAAGGCAAGCAGGGGCCCGAAGGCCAGGAGGGCCCCGAGGGCAAGCAGGGGCCGAAGGCCACGACCGAAGAGGTCGCCACGGCCGTCGGCGACAGCATGTACACCCGCACGAGCATCGTGAAGAAGGTGCCGGCCCAGCAGGAGGCCGGCGCCACTGCCCGCTGTGACGACGGAGACAAGGCCACCGGCGGCGGCGTGTGGACCTCGGGCAACCCTCAGATGTACGTCAACGGCAGCCGGCCCTCGGCTGATCTGCAGACGTGGGAGGGGTCCGCCTACGACATCACCACGAATGAACACACGATGCAGGCCTACGTGATCTGCATCAAGCAGTAGCAGCAGGGCATTGCACCGGACCGGCCCTTGGCAGATGCCTGCCAAGGGCCGGTCACTTGGCCGGACTGGAAGGTCCGGCAAGCCGGCGAAGCCCCCGGCTGGTCGAGGGAGGCGATTGCCCGGCGGGTGTCTGCGGTCGGGCGGAGGCCCCAGGCGGTGAAGTAGTCGGTGAGGTCGTGTTGGGCGGCCTTGCTCGCCTCGACCATGAAGAAGTGTCTTCTGGCGGCGTCGTTGCCGGCCGTCTTGTCGGTCGCGGGACGGGCGGCCGCGTGCAGGCGGTGGTAGAAGTCGTCGCCGAACAGGACCCGCATCACTGCCGTCGAAGTTCCGGTCCTGGGGCGGCAGCTGCAGGTAGCGCTGGGCCGGCTCCCAGCCGGGGCGGCCGCCGTGACCGGTGGCCGCGGGGTCGGTCTTGAAGTGGCGTTGGGCGGCGAGGGAGTTGATGTTGACCGTCTGCTCGGTCACCGCGCTCCATTCCCATTTCGCCTGCTGGCGCTGGTGGCCCATCTCGTGCCACATGCCCCAGGCCCGCCGCAGGCCCTTCGGGGTCAGGAGGTGATCGAGCGGGAACTCGTCGGGATGCCGATGCAGTCGTGGGTGGCGTGGGCGGTGAAGCCGGTGCGGTATTCGACGATCTGCTGGAGGAGCGGGGTCGGTTTCATGTCGCCGTCGCCTCCGCCGATCTTGTCTTCCTCGGCGGCCACCTCGCCGTAGGCCTTCAGGAGCTCGTCCTGCTCGGCTTCGGCGTGGCGGCAGGCGGTGGTCAGCGGGACCGTGAGCTGGACGCGGGCGGTGCGCAGCTGGGCGTACAGGGCTTTGGCCGACTTCAGCATGCGCTGCCGGCCGTCGTGGTCGGTCTTGCCAAGGACGTAGAGCGGTATCGGCTGCGCCGCCTCACCGAGCTGCACCGTGGTTCTGGTGTGCTCGGCGCGGGGGCGGACGTCGAGGTGGCGGAGGTTGATCGGGCCGCCGCGGCGGGCTGACCGGGGCACCCCGATGCCTTGCGGGCGGGGTCGCGCAGGCCGTGGTTACCGCAGCAGCGGCCACAGTCCTACCCCTAACGTCCGTGCACCCATCGCCCCCATCCGCGACTCGGCACACCGAGCGTCCGAGCCCGCAAGTCCTGCGATCCGCACGACCTGATGCTCGACGGCGCGCCCGGCCACTGCTGACTCCCCGGCCGCGACGGCCGCAATGCGCGACACGCGCCCCAGTCACCCTTCTGTATGGCGCCCACGGCAGGAGCCGAAGACAAGGGCTGGTCGGGGCGGTGGGGCCGTGACCGGCGGTGATGTGCTGGTGGTGCGGATGTCGGGGTGGTTGCCGAAGACGCGTGCCGTCTGATCACTAGCGGTGGGGTGCGGGTGTTGTCAGCGTGCGTGCGAGCACACGTTGGGTCGCTCCCGGGAGCGACAGGGGGGGGCAGACGGGCCCACAGCGGCGCCGAGTTGGCGCATGAGTCGGACATGTGAACCGGTCCGAACGGGTGCCGTCACCAACCTGGCCACCGGGCAAGCCCCGGCTGCTACCGGCAGTGAGGATGCGACGAACTACTCGAGCTTTAGCCGCAACGGAGGGAGGCATTGACGGCGCGCTGTCCGCTGACCTGTGACTATGGGGG
>NZ_JAAKZV010000079.1 GCF_011044975.1 Streptomyces coryli
AGGTTGCGCCGGTGACTGTGGGGTCGGGGGGCGATGTCACCTTCACCGCCGGGCAGTTGCGGCTGGAGCTGAAGACCGCGCCCGCCGAGGGCGATGCGACGACGTCCCGGCTGACCTGCGCGCCGGCCGAAGGGGCCCGTACGCGACTGGCGACGGTGCCGGTCGAGGAGACGGGGCGGGATGGCTCGTCCCCGCCGTCCTCGGAGTCCGGCGAGCCGAAGGCGGATGGCGACGGGAGCGGCGACGGCGGCTCCATCGACACGGGGGCGCAGCCGCTGGCGTCGGTGAGGAAGTGCCCGGAGGAGCCGCCGAAGGGAAAGCTGGACTCGAAGCGGCTGCCGAAGCCGCCCGCGGGAGCGGAGATCGAAGAGGGTGACGGCTCGGCCTACTGCGCCGTGCCGGTGGGCTTCTCCACGATCCGCAAGCAGAACGCCTCCGCCATCGTGAACGACCCGCGCGGACGCAACCGCGTCGGGATGATGAACCTCGCCTTCGACAAGCGGGTCGTGAAGGCCGACGGCTACACCGAGCGCGACATGCTGGGGATCATGTCCCTCGCGGACACCCGGTCGACCTTCTTGTCCTTCGGCTTCCAGCCGACGAGCGCCATGGTCAGCTTCGAGGCCGACCCCGCGACGATCGTCTTCACCACCCGGGCAGGTAAGACCTCCACCAGCGTGGGCTATTGGCAGCATCTGCGCGTCTACGACGTCACCGTCAACGGCGCCCGCCTCGACGTCGGGTCGAAGTGCCGCACCTCGAAGAAGATCGACACGAGGCTCACCGCCGGCTCCGACTACAACCCGGTCGACGGCGGGGTCATGACCGGCTCGATCGACATCCCCAAGTTCAGTGGCTGCGGATCCGGTGGCGAGGACCTGGACCCGCTGATCAACGCCACGATCGCCGGACCCGGCAACAAGCTCAAGATCCGCCAAGGCGGCGTCTGCGGCCCCGGCCAGGTCTGTGAAATTCCGAAGCTTCCGGCGCTCTAGCCAACCACGGGAGGTGCAATGGGAATCGAAGTAGTCGTCGAGGGTCTGACCAAGACGTTCGGCAAGCAGAACATCTGGCAGAACGTGACGCTCACCCTGCCTGCCGGCGAAGTGAGCGTCATGCTCGGGCCGTCCGGCACCGGCAAGACCGTCTTCCTGAAGTCGCTGGTGGGTCTGATCCGTCCCGAGCAGGGGCGCGTGATGATCGACGGCGTCGACATGGTCAACAGCCGGGAGCACGAGGTCTACGAGACCCGGAAGCTGTTCGGCCTGATGTTCCAGGACGGCGCGCTCTTCGGCTCGCTGCCGCTCTACGACAACATCGCCTTCCCGCTGCGCGAGCACACCCGCAAGAAGGAGTCGGAGATCCGCCGCATCGTGATGGAGCGGATCGACATGGTGGGGCTGCTCGGCTCCGAGAACAAACTCCCCGGGGAGATCTCGGGCGGGATGCGGAAGCGGGCCGGGCTGGCGCGGGCGCTGGTCCTCGATCCGCAGATCCTGCTGGTCGACGAGCCGGACTCGGGGCTTGATCCGGTGCGTACGGCGTACATCTCGCAGCTGCTCATCGACCTCAACGCGCAGATCGACGCGACGATGCTGATCGTCACCCACAATCTCGACATCGCGGCGACGGTTCCCGACAACATGGGCATGCTCTACCGCCGCGGGCTTGTCATGTTCGGGCCCCGCGAAGTGCTGCTGACCAGCGAGGAGCCGGCGGTCGAGCAGTTCCTCGCCGGGCGGCGGATGGGCCCCATCGGCATGTCCGAGGAAAAGGACCAGGCGACGCTCGCCCAGGAGCAACTCAACGGCCTCGGCGAGAACATGCGCGGCCCACGCGGCCTCGAACCACAACTGGAGCCGACGCCTGGGATGCCGCCGCGGGGCGCGGTGCGCCGGCGGCGCGAGCGGGTGCGACACATGCTGCACGAGCTGCCGCCGAAGGCGCGCGAGGCGATCGAGGAGGACCTCGCCGCCGACTTGGCAGCGGCCACGCGACCGCTGCCGGTGCGGGATCCGGAGCGGCCGCGATTGTCGCCGCGGGACGGGGGGATCGGCGGGACGGGTGGCTTTGGCGGTACGGGCGGCTTCGGCGGTACCGGTGGCACCGGCGACTTCGGTGGCGCGATGCCGCCTGGCGGCGGTGGCGTTGGCGGTATTGGCGGCGCAACGCCGCCTGGCGGCGGCATCGGCGGCGCGATGGGCCAGGGCCTGGCGGCCCAGGGGCCCGGGGCGACGATGCCTGGCGGCGCGGATTCCGGGGCGACGATGCCTGGCGGCGCGGGTTCCGGGGCGACGGCGCCTGGCGGCGCGGGTTCCGGGGCGACGGCGCCTGGCGGCGCGGGCTCCGGGGTAACGATGCCCGGTGGCGCGGGCTCCGAGGCGCAGTCTTCCGGCGGCTACGGGCCCGGGACCCCCGGCGTGTACGAGCCGTATGCGCCGCAGCGGCCCGCCGGCCCGGCCGCCACCGTGGATGGACCGGATGGTGGCCCTGGTGGTGGCGCCGATCCGGCCGCCGGACAGCCCTCCGGCCCGTACGCCACGGGTGGCCAAGCCCCTGGCAGCGACCGCGCGCCTGACGCCTCCGGCGCCTACGCCTCGGATGCCCAAGCACCCGGCAGCGGCAGCACGCCTGACGCCCCGTATGCCTCGGATGCCCAAGCGCCGCGCGCTCGCACGACCGACAGCCAAGCCCCCGACCCGTACGCCACCGAAGGCCGAGCCCCCGGCAGCGACCGCGCGCCCGACAGCCGGACCCCCGACCCGTACCCCGCCGAAGGCCAAGCGCCGCGCGCCCGTGGCTTCTTCACACCCAAGGAGCAGCCGTGACCGCGCCGCCCGGGAATCCGCCACCCGCCGCCGGCGATCCGGCCGGTGACTGGCCGCCGATGCCGCGGGCCGAGGAAGCGGCGGCGCCGCCACCGGCGCCACCGCCCCCCATGCCCCGGCAGCCGCTCCCCGGCCTCGGCGTCCTCCGCGAGATCGGCCAGATGTTCGCGCTCGGGCTCTCCGTCACGCGGCTGATCTTCAAGCGGCCGTTTCAGACGCGGGAGTTCATCGAGCAGTTCTGGTTCATCGCCAGCGTGTCCATCCTCCCCGCCATGCTCGTCACCATCCCCTTCGGTGCCGTCATCGCGCTGCAAGTCGGGTCGCTCATCAGTCAGTTCGGGGCGCAGTCCTTCACCGGTGGTGCCAGCGTCCTCGTGCTCATTCAGCAGGCCAGCCCGATGATCGTGTGTCTGCTCATCTCCGGCGTCGCCGGCTCCGCGATCTGCGCGGATCTCGCCGCCCGTACGATCCGCGAGGAACTGGACGCGATGGAGGTCATGGGCATCTCGCCCGTCCAGCGCCTCGTCGTCCCGCGCGTCCTCGCCGTCGTCATCGTCGCCGTACTCCTCAACGGACTTGTCTCCGTCGTCGGCACCCTCGGCGGCTACTTCTTCAACGTCATCATGCAGAACGGCACCCCGGGCGCGTATCTGTCCTCCTTCTCCGCGCTCGCGCAGCTGCCCGATCTCTACATCAGCGAGATCAAGGCGATGATCTTCGGCTTCATCGCCGGCATCGTCGCCGCCTACCGCGGGCTGAACCCCAAGGGCGGGCCGAAGGGCGTCGGCGACGTCGTGAACCAGTCCGTCGTCTTCACCTTCCTGCTGCTCTTCTTCGTGAATGTCGTGATCACCGGCATCTACCTGCAGCTCGTCCCCACCAAGGGGGTGGTCTGAAGCCATGGCCGTCATCGAGCAGCCGGGCGCGGCCGCCCCGGGGGAGCCCGAGGAGCCGCCGCAGAAGAAGGGCTTCATACGCAACGGGCTGCCCGCCCACCGCGGCGCCACTGGTGAGTGGTTCCGCTGGCTCGACCGCCCCGGTGACGAGCTGCTCTTCTACATCCGCGCGCTGCTGTGGATACCGCGGGCCGTGCGCCGCTACCCCAAGGAAGTCCAGCGGATCTTCTCCGAGGTCTCCTTCGGCTCCGGCGGCCTCGGCGTCATCGGCGGCACCGTCGGCGTGATGGTCGGCATCACCGTCTTCACCGGCACCGTCGTCGGCCTGCAGGGTTACGCGGCGCTGAGCCAGATCGGCACCGACGCCTTCACCGGGTTCGTCTCGGCGTACTTCAACACCCGCGAGATCGCACCCCTCGTCGCCGCCCTCTCCCTCTCCACCACCGTCGGCGCCGGGTTCACCGCGCAGCTCGGCGCGATGCGGATCAACGAGGAGGTCGACGCCCTGGAGTCGATGGGCGTGCACTCCATCCCGTATCTCGTCTCCACCCGCATCGTCGCCGGCGCGCTCGCGATCATCCCGCTCTACGGGATCGGGCTGCTCGGCTCGTACGTCGCCTCGCGCGCCGTCACGACCCTCTTCAACAACCAGTCCACCGGCACCTACGACCACTACTTCAACCTCTTCCTGGTGCCGACGGACGTCCTCCTCTCCTTCCTCAAGGTGCTGATCTTCAGCGTCCTGGTGATCCTCGCCCACTGCTATTACGGCTTCCGCGCCGCCGGCGGCCCGGCGGGCGTGGGTGTGGCCGTGGGCCGGTCGGTACGGACCGCGATCGTGCTGATCAGCATCACCGACTTCTTCCTCAGCCTGGCGCTCTGGGGCGCCACGACAACGGTGAAGGTGGCGGGCTGATGGCCACAACCAAGCTGCGGCCCAACGAGCGCACCGTGCGCCGCCGCCGGCGCATCGCCGGCGTCGTCTACCTACTGGCGCCCGCGCTGCTGATCTGGCTGTCGCTCGCCGTCTACGACAAGGAGTTCCGCGACTCCGACACGGTGATCGTGGAGACCGCGACCGTCGGCAGCGAGATGAACCCGCACGCGGACGTGAAGCTGCGCGGCGTCGTCATCGGCGAGGTCACGAAGATCGACACCGACGGCGAGAAGTCCCGGCTCACCCTCGAGCTGCAGCCCGGCAAGATGACCCGGATCCCGGCCGACGTATCGGCGCAGCTGCTGCCGACGACGCTCTTCGGCCAGCGATTCGTCTCGCTGGTGCCGCCGAGCACCCAGGCCGCCACGCAGACCCTCGCCGCCGGCGCCGTCATCCCGCAGAACCGCAGCCGCAATGCCGTGGAGCTGGAAGAGGCGCTCGACAATCTGCTGCCGCTGCTCACCGCCGTACAGCCCGAGAAGCTCTCGGCCACCCTCTCCGCGCTCTCCTCCGCCTTCGAGGGCCGCGGCGAAAAGATCGGCAAGGCGATGACGACGCTCGACGGCTATCTGAAGGAGTTCAACCCGAACCTCCCGGAGCTGAACGAGGACATCAAGCAGCTGGTGAAGGTCTCCGACACGTACTCCAAAGCGGCCCCCGACATCGTCGACGCGCTGCACGACGCCACCACCACCAGCGCCACCCTCGCCGCGCAGCGGGCCGAACTCTCCACCCTCTACGCCTCGGTGACGGCGAGCTCGCAGGACCTGGACACCTGGATGAAGCAGAACAGCTCCAACCTGATCCGCCTGTCCGGCACCGCCCGCCCGACGATGGAGATCCTCGGCCGGTACGCGCCCGCCTTCCCCTGCACGCTCGCCACGGTGGCCGACTTCGTGCCGCGGATGGACGCCGCGCTCGGCAAGGGCACCGACCAGCACGGGCTGCGGGTGGACGTGAACGTGGTCAAGGACCGCGGCGAGTATCTGCCGGGCCGGGACGCGCCGAGCTACGGCGCCGGCGGCGGGCCGCGCTGCTATCCGGCGGGCGGCGGCACCGGGGCCCGTAGCGCCTCGGCATCGGCCCCCGCCGCCGCTTCCGCGAACACCTTCACCACCAGCGCGAACGACCTCGGCGTCGCCAACTCGCCGCAGGAGAACCAGCTGGTCAACGAGCTGGTCGCGGCCGAGACCAAGAGCGGCCCCGACGAGCTCCCGGACTGGTCGAGCGTTCTGTCAGGGCCCGCCTACCGCGGTGCGGAGGTGAAGCTCAATTGACGTCCTCCTCCAGCTGAGGGCTGGGGGATTCCAACACTCGTTCCTATGTAGAGAGGAGGCGCTCGTGTTGAGGTTCGCGGTGCTCCGACCCGGTATCCCTGGGCCCTTCCCGCGCAGACACGGCATGCCCTGCCGCGTTTTCGATGTTGCGTGCCGCGTTCACGTCGGCATTGCCGGTGTATCCGCAGGATCGGCAGCGGAAGACGGCTTGGCTCTCGCGCGCCCTCCGATCCACGACTCCGCACGCCGAGCAACGCTGACTCGTGAACACAGGATTGATCTTGATTACGCGGCCAGGAGCCTTGTGCTCCAACCGCGTCACGAGTGCACTCCAGCCATTGGCGAGGATGCCTCGGTTCAGACCTGCCTTCTGCCGCACCCCGCGACCGGGCATATCGACAGTGCCTTTCGCCGAGGCCGTCATGCCTCGCACGTTCAGGTTCTCGACGCCGATGACGTCGAAGCGACGGGCCAGTTCGGTCGAGGTCTTCTCGACCCAGTCCTTACGCCTGTCCGCCTCGCGCGCCTTGAGTCGCGCGATCGCGACCTTGGTCTCCCGGCGCCGCTTCGAACCGCGCTTGGCACGGGCCAGCCGACGCTGCAGCCGTACCAGCTTCCGCTGCACGCCGTGCCCCAGTCCGGGTACTTGGAGCAGCTTCCCGGTAGACAGCGCAGCAGAGATGGTCACACCCCGGTCCACGCCTACCGTAGCGCCGCTCCCAGGTGCCTGGATGGGGTCAGGAATCACGGCGAACGCGATGTGCCAGCGTCCAGCCCGGTCTCGGGTGACCCGGTAGGACTTCGCGCCCTCCGCCGCTGCCCGCGACCAGCGAAAGCGCACCCAGCCCACCTTGGGCACCATTACCTCGCCGACCTTGCGGGACAGCCGTCTCATCCTGTCCGCCCGATGTGCGACGATCCGAAAGCCCTCATGCCTTCCTGCTTTGCGCCACGTCGGTCTGCGGTGGGTACCGGAGAAATAGTTCGTCATGGCACGGGCAAAGTCGCGCAGGGCCTGCTGCTGCACCGTCTGCGATCCGGTCGCGAGCCAGTCGAACGCGGCTCGCGCCTCGGTCAGCTGCCTGCACTGCTGCACATATCCCGGCGCGGCCTTGCGGCCGGGGCGCCAAAGGGAGTGCTGCTCCACCGCCAAGTTCCACACGAACCGTGCGTGCGCGCAATGCTCCAGCAGCATGGCCTCCTGGGCGGGCGTTGGTTGCAGACGGTAGCGCGACACCCCCTCAACGTAACGGCCGCCACTGACAATGCCGTTCAATCCAAGGTGCTCAGCGGTTCTCCCTGTCTTGCTACGCAGCTGATCCACTCACTCCGCCGGCTGAGGCCGGGGGCATTCGGGAAGGAATCCCGATGAGCGCCCGCAAGTCCCTCACCGGACCCCTCGTCAAGTCCGCGATCTTCGTGCTGGTGACCGCGATCGCCACGACCGTCCTGGCCTTCTCGGTCGCCAACACCGGCGTCGGATCCACCCGTTCGTACAAGGCGTGGTTCACCGACACCACCGGTCTCATCGTCGGCGACTCTGTGCGGGTCGCCGGCGTGCAGGTCGGCCAGGTCGCGTCGATCGAGGTCGTACAGCGGCGGTACGCCCAGGTGACCTTCGAGGTGGAGAAGAACCGCGGCCTCCCCGCCTCCACCACCGCGTCGATCAAGTACCTCAACATGGTCGGCCAGCGCTACGTGGACCTGCAGCGCGGCACCGGTCCGCTGGACCAGCAGCTCCCCGCCGGCGGCACCATCCCGCTCAAGCGCACCGAGCCCGCCCTCGACCTGACCGAGCTGTTCAACGGCTTCCAGCCGCTGATGCAGGGCCTGTCCCCCGCGGACACCAACAAGCTCGCCGCCTCCATCGTGCAGGTGCTGCAGGGCGAGGGCACCACCGTCACGTCGCTCATCGACACCGTCGGCTCGCTGACCACCACCCTGGCCAAGAAGGACAAGGCCATCGGGAAGGTCATCGACAACCTCACCAAGGTGCTGAAGACCGTGAACAAGCGGCAGACCGAGTTCACCGAGCTCATCGGCACGCTGGAGGAGCTCGTCCGCGGCTTCGCGGGCGACCGGAAGCCGATCGGCGAGGCCATCGGTTCCATGGGGAAGCTCGCGACCGCCACCTCCGGGCTCTTCAAGGACGGGCGGAAGCCGATCAAGGACAACATCCGCGAGGTCGGGCGGCTCTCCGAGAACCTCAATGACGACGCCCCGCTGCTGGAGAACGCGCTCAAGAAGACCCCGGCCAAGATGGCCGCGATCGGCCGCACCGCCTCCTACGGCTCCTGGCTGAACCTCTACCTCTGCCAGGCCAAGGTCAGCGGCGCCGAGACGTACGGCGGCGGCAAACCGCCCACCGGCATCGGGCTCAAGGGCGGGAGGTGCCGGTCATGAGGCTGCTGCCCCGGCTGAAGCCGGTCAAGGAACGCAATCCCGTCGGGATCGCCCTCATCGGGCTGCTCATCATGACCTTCATCGGGCTGCTCGCGTACAACGCCGCCTCGCTGCCGGTCGTCGGCAACACGGGCACCGTCTATACGGCCGACTTCCAGGAGGCCGCCGGGCTCAAGGACGGCGACAAGGTGCGCATCGCCGGCGTGCAGGTCGGCGAGGTGCAGTCGGTGGCGCTCGACGGGCCCAAGGTGAAGGTGAGCTTCTCCGTGGACGGCTGGGTCGGCGAGGACAGCCGGGTCGGCATCGGCATCGCCACGCTGCTCGGCTCGAAGTACCTGGCCGTGGAGCCGCTGGGCTCCCGCGCCCAGGACCCGGACAAGCGGATCGAGCAGGGCCGCACCACCTCCCCGTACGACGTCATCGAGGCCTTCAACGGGCTGAGCAGGACCGTCGGCGACCTCGACACGTCGAAGATCGAGGCCAGCTTCAAGGTGCTCGCCTCCACCTTCAAGGACACCCCGCCGTCGGTACGGAAGGCCATGACCGGCCTCTCCGGCCTCTCGCAGACCATCTCCACCCGCAACGACCAGCTCGGCGAGCTGCTCAAGGGCAGCAAGTCGGTGGCGAAGACGCTCAACGACAACAGCGACGAATTCGAGTCGCTGCTGAAGAACGGCAACCTGCTGCTCGGCGAGATCCGCTTCCGCCGCGACTCCATCCACGCCTTGCTCACCGGCGCCCGCGACCTCGGCCGCGAGCTGAGCGGCGTGGTCAAGGACAACAAGGAGCAGATCGGGCCGGCGCTCGACGCCCTCGGCCGGGTCACCACCGTGCTGGAGCGCAACAAGAAGAGCCTCGACGCGGCGCTCAAGGCGGCGGGCCCGTACTACCGGACGGTCGGCAACGCCCTCGGCAGCGGCCGCTGGATGGACTCCTACGTCTGCGGCCTGGTCCCGAAGAACTACGTCCCGGCAGGCACGCTCCCGGTCACCGGGTGCAAGCCGCCCAAGTCAGGAGGCCGCTGATGGCGGGCGATACGAGGCTGTCCCTCGGCGACCGCATGGCCGACGCCCTCGGTGACCTGTGGGGCCGCCGGCTGATGGTGATCATCGTGGTGCTCGCGCTGCTCGGCGTGGTCGGCGCGTGGGGTGCCGGGAAGGTCTTCGGCAGCAGCGACAGCAAGAAGATCACCGCGTACTTCGACCGCGCCGTCAGCGTGCACGAGGGCTCGGATGTGCGGGTGCTGGGCGTGAAGATCGGCACCGTCGACGACATCGAGCCGCGCGGCAAGCAGGTCAAGGTCGAGCTGAGCGTCGACGACGGCGTGAAGGTGCCGCGCCGGGTGCAGGCCGTGGTGGTCGCGCCGAGCGTGGTCGCCGGGCGGTTCGTGCAGCTCAGCCCGCCGTGGCAGGCCGGGGAGCAGTTCCCGGACGGCGGCGTCATCCCGGCCACGGACACCGCGACGCCGGTGGAGGTCGACGAGCTCATGAAGTCCGTTACGGACCTGAGCGAGGCGCTCGGGCCCAAGGGCGCCAACAAGAACGGCGCCCTGTCAGACCTGCTCAACACGGGCGCCGCCAACCTCAAGGGCAACGGCAAGGCCTTCGGCGAGACCATCAAGAACCTCGGCGGGGCCGCGTCCGTGCTCAACGGCAACAGCGGCGACCTGGTGAAAACGGTGGAGGGGCTGCAGAAGTTCACCACCATGCTGAAGAAGAACGACAAGGGCGTGCGGACGGCGGCCAAGCAGCTGGCGGATGTCTCGAAATTCCTCTCCGACGACAAGGAGAATCTGGCGGCCGCACTGAAGGACCTGGGCACGGCACTCGGCCAGGTCAAGGGCTTCATCCAGGAGAACCGCGGCCGGCTGAAGTCCAATGTCGACAGACTCGCCAAGCTCACCCAGTCGGTCGTCGACCAGCGCAAATCGGTGGCGGAGGCGCTGGATGTGCTGCCGCTGGCCGCGCAGAACATCGACAACGCGTACAACCCGCGCACCAACACCCTCGACGGCCGGGCGAACATCAACGAGCTGACGATGACGCGCGGCGGCAACTCCCTGAAGTCCGCGGGTCTGGAGGCCGTACCGGAAACGCGGCGCAGCTCGCTGCCGGCCCTGCCGCTGCCCTCGGTGGGCGACGTCTACGGCACCCCGGCCAAGGCGGGTGACGACGAATGAGCCGCCGCGCCGCACGCATCGGCATGACCTTCTCGGTCGGGATCACCCTCGCGGGCCTCGCGATGATCCCGGGCGGGTGCAGCATGCCGCAGTTCAACGGGATCCAGGACATCCCGCTCCCGGGCGGGGCCGACCTCGGCAACTACCCGTACACGGTGACGGCCGAGTTCAAGAACGTCGTCTCCCTCGTCCCGCAGTCGTCGGTGAAGGTCAACGACGTCACCGTCGGCCGGGTCACCAAGATCACGGTCGGCAAGGACGGCTGGAGCGCCAAGGTCCGGATGCGCGTCAACGGCAAGGTGTGGCTGCCCGCCAACGCCTACGCGAACGTGGAGCAGTCGAGCCTGCTGGGCGAGAAGTACATCCAGCTGGTGGCGCCGGAGGACATGCGCAAACGGCCCGACAGCAACGACTCCCAGATCGCCACCGCCGCCGCCCCGGCCAACGACCGCGCCCAGCTGAAGGACGGCGCGACCATCCCCCTGGCCCGTACGAACCGGAACCCGGAGGTCGAGGAGGTCTTCGGCGCCCTGTCGCTGCTCCTCAACGGCGGCGGCGTGCAGCAGATCTCGACGATCACCAGCGAGCTGAACAAAGCCCTCGGCGGCAACGAGGAGCAGGCCAAGTCCGTACTGACGCGGATGAACACGCTCTCGAAGGACCTGAACAAGAACAAGGGGAACATCACCAAGGCCCTGGACAGCATCAACAAGCTCTCCTCCACCCTCGCCGCCCGCGACACCAAGATCGGCGACGTGCTGAAGAACCTGACCCCCGGCATGAAGACGCTCAAGGACCAGCGCACCTCCCTCGTCACCATGCTGCGGGCGCTCGACACCCTCTCCACGGTGGCCGTCGACACGATCGACAAGAGCAAGGACGACCTGGTCGCCGACCTCCGCGCGCTGGCCCCTGTGCTGAAGAACCTGGCGGACTCCGGGAGGGACCTGCCGAAGTCGCTGCAGGTGATGTTCACGTACCCCTTCACCGATGAGGTGCTCAGCGGCGTGAAGGGCGACTACCTCAACGTCTATCTGCGGATCGCGGCCCGGCCGGGGACGGAGATCGTGCCGCCGGTCTCGGGCGGCGGCTCGAACGGCACCCGGAGTACGCCGCTGCCGCTGCCGTCGGCGGGAGGGGAGAGCTGATGCTGACGCTCAGGACACATCTGAAGAACATCGCCTTCATCGTGCTGGGGTTGTTCGTGCTCGCGTACATCGGCATGAACTACGCGGACTTGGGCCGGCTCGTGGGCGCGAAGAACTACTACACCGTGCGGGTCGGGATGCCGGAGACCGGCGGCCTCTTCGACCACGCCAACGTCACGTATCGAGGCGTCGACGTCGGTCGCGTAGGCAAGATGAAGCTGACCGACAGCGGGGTCGAGGCCGAGCTGCAGATCCGCGATTCGGCGCCGAAGATACCCGCCGATCTGACCGCGAAGGTGGCCAATCTGTCGGCGGTCGGCGAGCAGTACATCGACCTGGCGCCGCGGTCGGACGAGGGCCCGTACCTGAGCGATGGTGCCTACGTGCCGCCGCAGCAGGCGACGACGCCGCCGCCGGTGACGGACGTGCTGAGCAGCGTCAACGGCCTTGCGGCGTCGGTCGATCTGGACTCGCTGCGCACGGTCGTCGACGAGCTCGGCAAGGGCTTCGCGGGGCGCGGGCAGGACCTGCAGATCCTGGTGGATACGGGCAGCGAGTTCATCCAGGCCGCCGACAAGGCGCTGCCGGCCACGACGAAGCTGATCGTCGACGCGCAGACGGTGCTCACCACCCAGGCCGAGGAGTCGAAGGCGATCGAGTCCTTCGGCACCGACGCCGCGGCGCTCGCGGCCAAGCTCGAATCCTCCGACCTGGACCTGCGCAAGCTCATCGCCCAGACGCCGGAGGCCGCGAACCAGTTCACCGCGCTGCTGCGGGACACCGACCCCGGCTTCTCCGTGCTGCTCGCCAACCTCCTCACGACATCCGAGCTGCTCGTCACCCGCCAGCGCGGCACCGAGGAGCTGATGGTGCGCATCCCGCGGATCGCGGCGAACGGCAACAACACCATCTCCTCGAAGGGGGTGCGGCTCGGAATGGTCACCACCTTCTTCAAGCCGCTGCCGTGCACGGCCGGTTACGGCGGGACGGCGTACCGGAACGGGCTGGAGACGACGCCGGCGAAGACGAACACGTCGGCGCGCTGCGCCTCGGGGGCGGGGAGCGGCATCAACGTCCGCGGCTCGCAGAACGCGCCGCGGGGCGGAGTGCCGACGCCGGCGCGGGCGGGATCGCTGGGCGGCGCCCGGGACGCGAATGTGAATGACAGCCCGACGGATATGGACGGGCTGCTGGGGGGTGGCCGATGAGGCTCGCCTTCCGGCTCCTGCTGGTCCTGTCCTTCGCCTTTACGGGCTTCGCGGGCTGGACGTACGCCCAGGCGCGGAGCGACGACGACCTGTCGTTCGCCAAGACCCGGGACGCCGCGCTGAACGCGGCCCGTACCCACATCGCCACGCTCAACAGCATGGACGGCGAGCGGATCGGCGACGGGGTGCGTCGCTGGCGCGCGGCCTCGACGGGCGCGCTGGAGGCGGAGATCGGCCGTAACGGGACGAAGAGCGCGAAGGTCCTGGCCCAGGAGGGCACGACGGCACGCGGGACGGTCACGGACGCGGCGCTGACGGACCTGGACGCGCGGGCCGGGACGGCGACGGCGATCGCGACGGTACGGGTCGAGGTCGAGCCGCGCGGCGGGGACGCGAAGACGGACCGGAAGCGATTCCAGGCGGACCTGGAGCGGACGAAGAGCGGCTGGAAGCTGGCTTCGCTGGGGGCTGTAGCGGTGGGGAGGCGGTGACTGTGGCGATGACGACGGAAACGAAGGACGCCGATGCCGGTGCTTCGGGCACCTCAGGCGCCTCTGGTGCTCGCGCGCACCGCCGCCGGGCTGCCCGTAAGCCGAAGCGCACGGGCCGCCGGCTGACCGCGGCACTGCTCCTCATCTGCCTGCTGGCCACCGGAGGGGGCCTTCTCATCGCCACATCACAGCTGCAGGACGGCGCCGACCCGAACAACAAGGCGCTCACCGACGCGGGGGCGACGGGCAACGTCGCCGGCGACGTAGGCAACGCCGTCGCCCGCATCTTCACGTACACCCCGGACACCCTCGACACCACCCGCCAGGACGCGAAGGAGCTGCTTCGCGGGGAGGCGGCCGAGCAGTACGACCGCCTCTTCGCCCGCCTCGCCCCGCGGGTGGCGGAGCAGCAGATCTCGCTCACCACCAATGTCATCCGCACCGGCGTGGTCGACCTCACCGACACCACCGCCCACGTGCTGCTCTTCCTCGACCAGACCAGCGAGCGCAAAGGCGGCAAACCCAGCACGGCCGCCGCCCAGCTGTCCGTAACCGCCGAACAGCACGGCGGCACCTGGCAGATCACCAAGATCAAGGCCCGCTAGGGGAGACACCGCATGCCCAGAGCCATCACCCCGACCCGCACCGCACTCGCCCTCACCGCGGCCGCGGCGACGGCCGCCATCTGGGGCGGCACGTCGTGGTACGCCGCCGCCAACGACGACTCCGCCGCTTTCGCCAAGTCGAGGGACGAGGTCCTGGCCGCGGGCGAGCAAGGCGTACAGAACCTGCAGACCCTCGACTACCGCGACATCGACGACGGCCTCGCCACCTGGGAGTCCTCGGCGACGGGCGATCTCCTGACCGAACTCAAGGGGGGCCGCGCCGACTTCGAGAAGCAGGTGAAGTCCGCGAAGTCCGTCACCACGGCCAAGGTCCTCTCCGGCGCGGTCACCGAGCTGGACGACCGGGCGGGCAAGGCGAGCGTGATGGTCGCGGTCCGGATCACGGTCGACACGGCCAAGGAGAAGCCGGGCAGCAAGGAGAGCCGCATCCTCGGCGAGCTCACCCGCACCGATGACGGCTGGAAGCTCAGCGCCCTGAGCGAGGCCCCGGTCGAGAGCGCCACCGGCGCCGGCCAGTGAGGGAGGACTGAGCAATGTCTACGACCCGCCACCTGGTCAACCGGCAACGCCGGCTGGCAGCAGCGCAGTCGGTGAAGGAGGCCCCGGCCCGTACGAAGCGGGGGGAGCCGGAGGGCGATCGGAAGCCGGACCGGGACCGGAAGCCGGACCGCAAGCCCGACCGCGATCGGAAGCCCGCGGCCAAAGGCACCCGCACTCGCACCCGCCCGCTCCCGTGGCTGCCCATCCTCGCCGCCCTCACCATCCTCCTCGGCGGCACGGCCGCCTGGGGCTTCGCCAAGGCGAGCAGCCTGCGCGACACCTCATCGACATCCAACACCGCCCTCACCGACAACGCCCGCACCAGCGAGGTCAAAGGCACGGTGACAAAGGCAGTCGACGCCGTCTTCTCCTACGACCACACCAAGCCGGAGCAGACCGACACGGCCGCCCGCACCTACCTCACGGGCAAGGCGGTGGCCCAGCACCGCGAGCTCCTCGCCCAGGTCAAATCCCAGGGCAAGAAGCAAAAACTCGTCCTCAGCACCACCGTCACCTACCTCGGCGTCCAGCGCCTGCAGGGCGACCGCGCCCAGCTCCTCGTCTACGCCGACCAGACCAACACGAGCACGGTCAAGGACGGCGACACCTCGTCCTCAGCCGCCATGTTCAGCGTCAGCGCGAAGCGCCAGGCCGGCGCCTGGAAGATCGCCAGCATCAACACCTTCGACAGATAACTCACCTGGAGCTGCCATGCGTCGACACCTCACCGCGGGGATAGCACTGATCTCGGCCGCCGGTCTCGCCCTGACCGGGTGCGCTTCCGAGGACGAGAAGCCGAAGGCAGGACCTGAGGTCGCCTGGGCCGGTCACGTCTGCGACAGCGTGACGAAGAGCGGCCGGCAGGTGCAGGTGCCGAAGGTGGACAAGAAGAAGCCGGTGGCGGCGAGGAAGCAGATCGTCACCTTCCTCGAGGCGCTGTCCACCCAGCTGTCCGGCCTGCGCACGGATCTGCGCAAGCACGGCTCACCCCCCGTGCACGGCACGGAGACCTCGTTCCTCGAGACGCTCGACCGGCTCGACAAGAATCGCAAGAGCCTCGACACGACCATCAAGCAGCTGAAGAAGGCCAAGGTCAGCGACCAGAAGACGCTGGCCAAGTCGCTCTCGGCGGCCGGCAAGAGCATGTCCGAATCCGGCAAGTACCAGGGCGTGGCCCACGAACTGGCGGCGATCCCGGGCCTCAAGCCGGCCTTCACCCAGGCCCCGTCCTGCGCCAACGTCACCGGCAACGCCGCGCCGGCCGCCCAGCAATGAACCGGGCCGACCCGCTGGCGCCCAGCGGCACCGAACTGACCGGGATCAGGCGGATCCTCCTGCGGATCGGCGTGGCCGGAGTGCTGGCGCTCGCGCTGGTGCAGGCCGGGATGCTGTTCCTCGCCAACGCACCGGAGTTTCCGGTGGCGCAGAAGCGGTCGGAGACCGTCCAGACCTGGATGAAGCCGCTGTTCCCGCAGGACTGGAAGCTCTTCGCGCCGAATCCGCCGCGCGCCAACGCCCACCTGGAAGTGCGGCTCGCCGCTGCCGCCGGGCAGGACGAGTGGATCGACCTGACCGCCGCCGCCATGAACCGCTATCGCCACACGCTCTCCCCCAGCAAGGAGGACAGCCAGGTGCTGTTCAAGGCGCTGATGCGCTACATGATGCAGCCCGGGGCGAAGGACGGGAGCGCCAGGGCCTCGCTCCCGGGCCGGTACCTGCACAACGTGACGGTCGACATGCTGCAGGATCTGGGCCACGACCCGGGCCGCGGCTTCAGCATGCGCGTGAAGGAGACCTCCATCCAGGTTCCCGGTGCCACCTACCCGGCCACACCCACGTACCGGGACTACGGCTTCTGGGAGGTCTCCTCATGACCCTCAAGCAAGCGGTGCACGCGGGCGGCGACCACATGGCGTCGGGCGCGGGCGAGGCGCGGGCGCTGGCCCGCCGGCTGACCCTGCAGCCGCTGGCGCTCTACAGCGCCGCGGCCATGCGGATCGGCCTGGCGGGACTCTTCTTCTTCAACCTGCTCCGCGAGTGGAGCCATGCGGACCATCTGTGGGGCCCGGGGGCGGCGCTCGCCCCCGGCATGTTCGAGGAGTACCTCCGCGCCCGCGGCCTCGACGACCACCCGCTCAGCTGGTGGTACGGGCTGCTGGGCACCGAGAGCCCCGCCTTCTTCTGGACGGTCTATGTGCTGGCCGTCCTCGTGGCGCTGCTCTATCTGCTCGGCTGGCACACCCGGGTGGTGGCCGTGCTCTTCGCCTTCCTGGGCGTCGCCTTCTACGTCCGCGGCGGTTACGACAACGGCGGCTGGGAGTTCGTGAGCCTCAACCTCACGGTCTATCTGGTCTTCTGCGCCTCGGGCCGCCGCTGGTCACTCGATGCCCGCCGGCGCGCCCGCCGCGGTCCGGCCGAGACCGGCCGGCTGCCCGCGCCATGGAGCGCGCCGACGGAGGAACTTCGCCGGCGCACGGTCACCGTGCTGCACAACGCGGGGATGGGGATCATCGCCTTCCAGGTGATGGTGATCTACGGCACGGCGGCCATGTACAAGATCCGTGGCGAGACGTGGCAGCAGGGCACCGCCCTGACGTATGCGATGCAGCTGGACGCCTTCTCCAGCTGGCCCGAGATCTCCGGCTGGCTGGTCGAGCAGTCCAACTACATGGCGGTCCTGGCGTATGTGACGGTCTTCGCGCAGCTGCTGTTCCCCGCGCTGGTGTTCAACCGGCGCCTGAAGTACGTCATCCTCGCGCTGATGCTCGGCATCCATGCGGGCATCGGCATCTTCATGGCCCTGCCGATGTTCTCGGCGATCACGATCGTCTGCGACCTGGTGTTCCTGCCCGATACCTTCTGGCTGCGGGCGGCGGCGCTGCTGCGCATGCTCCGCGCCCCCGCGGACCGGCCCACGGCCGCCGGGGCCGAGAAGGCACGGACCGGCCCGGCCGCCAAGAAAGCGACCGAGCCGGCGGCAGGCGAGGACGAGGCCAAGGCCCTGCAGCCCTGATTCAGCTGCTGCGCACCACGCGCAGCAGCTCGATCGCCCGCTTCAGGTCCGGCTGCGGACCGATCGGCCGCTCTGTCGCGCTGGGTTCCGGCTGCTTCGTCCCGGTGGCTCTCAGATACGTACGCACGTCCTCGGGTGAGAGCGGCGAGCCATCGCCGGTCTTCAGGGCGACGCCCTGCAGGGCCGCGACCGCGCCTGCGGTGATCGCGCTGGCGCTGGAGGTGCCGCCCATGTCGCCGTGGTACATCTTGTTCGGATCCGTCTGCCCCGGGGTCAGGTTCTGGACGCCCGGGTAGCTCGGCGTCGCCGCGCAATGACCGTACGCCTGCACGTCCAGGCGGGAGCCGTAGGTCGACTTCGGCCACGGGGAGCGGGCCGGCGCGGCGCCGTTGCAGGTGCTGCCCGCGGGGGCCGGCGGCTCGCCGGCGCCGACGATGATCGCCCCCGAGTTGGGGCGCGACATGACGACACAGGCATAGCGGTCGCCGGGGTCATCCTCCTCGCACAGCACCCCGTCGCCGTCAGGATCAGGCTCCCCGCCGCTGTCCAGGCTGTTGCTGCCGTTGCCGGCCGCCTCGACCACGGTGACGCCCTTGGCCACGGCGAGCCGGGTCTGGTCGTAGACCGAGGCGTGAAACTCCCATGGGTACCAGGGGCCCGCCGTTCCCTGCTGGGGGGTGACGACGCCGACCTCGTAGAGGAGCACATCACCGGGCTTGGAATGCGCGGTGGCCAGGGCAATTGAGTCCGGCACCGACGCCGGCGTCAGCTGCAGCCGAGCGTTGGGCGCGATGCCGGCGAGCCCGGCCCCGTTGCTGTCGGAGGCCCCGATGATGCCCGACATCGCGATGCCGTGGCCGCGTTCCACGTAGTCGCACCGCTCATCGAACTGGTCATCCGGCAGCAGCACCGGGGCACCGCCCGGCGCCTGGCGGCCGGTGAACTCCTCATGACAGAGGTTCCATTTCTTGGGCGTCATGCCGAGCTCGTCGGGGGCCGGGCTGTCGACCGTGGTGGCATTGCCGAGCTGCCCGTACGCGTTGTCGCCCCACACCTGCAGGGCGCTGCCGAAGGTGACGCCGAGGCTGTGGGAAAGGCCCGCGGCGATGAGCGGGGTGCGTATCGGGATGCTCTTGGGCTTGTCCGGACTCGTGAGGGTGCCGTCGCCGAACTGTCCATCCGCATTCGATCCCCAGGCCCAGAACGGGGTGGCGGTCAAGCTGGACTTGGCGAGGCTGTAGTACTGGCCGGCGGCCACCTGGGTGACCGTTGCGGGGCCGCTGACCGGCACCGGCACGTTGCGGTTGATGCGGCTGCCGTCGCCGATCTGGCCGTATCTGTTGTATCCCCAGGCGAAGACCTGTCCCTCGCGGAGCGCCAGCGTGTGGAATCCCCGGGAGCTGAGCTGTGCCGGGCCGTTGAGGTCCTTTACAGCGACCGGGGTCAGGCTGTCGCCGGTGCCGCCGTTGCCCAGCTGGCCGAACTCGTTGTCACCCCAGGCCAGCACCCGGCCGTCGGCCATGCGCGCCACGGAGTGGCGATACCCCGCGGCTATGCCGCCCCTGGCGGTGTCCACCTTGCCCAGTGCGGTGAAGGCGTAGGGGGACGGGCGGTTGCCCACGTCGTTGGTGCCGAGCTGGCCGTGCGCGTTGTAGCCCCAGGCGTAGAGCGTGCCGTCGGACTTCACTGCCAGTGTGTGGAACGGGCCGACGGCGATCCCGGCGATCCCGGTGAGCGTCTGCCCGCCGGCTTCCTTGATCTGCACGGGCCTGGCACGGTCCGTGACGCTGCCGTCGCCGATCTGGCCTTGCGAGTTGCGGCCCCACGCCCACACGGTGCCGTCCGCGGCCAGTGCCACCGAGTGCCCGGCGCCCGCGCCGACGGCCTTGATCCTGGGCAGTCCTCGTACCTGCACGGGGACGTCGCGGTCGGCGGTGTGTCCGCGGCCCAGCTGGCCCCATGTGTTGCGGCCCCATGCCCAGACGACGCCGCCCTTCTCCGGGTCTGTCGAGGTGTCCACCATCAGCGAATGGTGGTCCCCGGCCGCGATCGCATGCTCGGAGGCGGCGGCCCTGACCTGGGCGGAGGCTTCGAGGTCGGTGACCGTGACGCCGTCGCCCTTGCCGCCGGGCTGCGCGTTGGCGTAGTCGGCCGCGACACCCGCTCCGGCGGCCTGGCGGTAGGCCTGCTCGCCCTGAAGGGGTTCGGCCGGGGCCGCGAGCTGCGGATCGGCCTGCGCGATCTCCACTGCGGGCAGGGCGTTGAGGGCCTCGAGTAAGGGCTCGATGCCGCTCGCGGCCTCTATGTGGTACCAGGAGTTCAGGTCGGGCAATTGCCGGCCGGTCCGCTTCTCGAGCTGTTCCCGCTCCGTGCTGACGGCTTTCGCGCTACGGGGCGCCAGCCGGCGGATGGACAATCCCGGGTGCCGTTGCAGGACTTCACGTATCGCCGCGGTGTCCTTTGCGTCGGCGGCTGTCGGCCGGCCGTTTTCCAGCCGCACGTTCCGGTCTTCCTTGAACTTCACCGAGAGGGCGGTCCGCGACATACCTTTCGGCAGCGGACCGCTGGTGCCAGGGGCGGAGTTCTTGTATGTGCTGTGGTCGAAAGCGATACCGCTCCGCGCCGGTCGCCCCTGGTCCGCCCCCGTCGCGGCGGAAGTCGGCATCAGTAGTGCGGAGAGGAGGCCGGCAACGCCGGCGGCGGCCACCGAGGACAGTGGCCCGGGTCTTCTGCGTATACGCATGTGGTGCCTTTCATGAGACCGGCCCTTCGCCGCGGGTGCGGTAAAGGGCCGGGATCGGATGGTGTGGTGCCGGTCGGCGACGGGTCTCACTTCTTGTAGGTGAGGTCCATGTCGATGGTGTTGCCGTCGCCTGCCATGAAGGCGCTGATGATGCCGCCGAGCATGCCGCACTGGTCGTTGAGGCCGGCGAGCTTGTAGCTGGCGGTGGTGAGTTTGCCGCCCTTGTTGGGGACGAAGTTGGTGCCCTTGAGGTCGATCTTGGAGGGCTCGGTGGTCTTGCACTTCTCGCCGCCGCCGATGGGGATGCCGAAGGGGCGGACGCTGGTGAGATAGACGTCCATCTCGGAGTGCGAGGCCATGGTGCCGGTTTCGTCGAGGGTGCCGGTGGTCTTGGCGGTCTGGACGAACTTGATGTCGGTCTGGGTGGGCAGGAAGCCGAGGATGCTGAAGCTGCCCGTGGTGGGGTTGAGCTTCAGGTCGGCGGTGAAGGTGCCCTTGTCCAGGTCGTAGAGGGTGTTGATGGATCCGGACAACGGGGTGTTGCCGTTGGCGGCCTTGATGAAGGAATTGCCCTTCAGGTTGAAGTTGTACGGGATACCCCCGCCACCCGACTCCGTGGGTTCCGTGGACTCCGTCGGCTGCGTCGACTCAGTGGGGTCGGTCGGCTCAGTGGCGTCCTCGTTCTCAGTCGACTCGGTGCTGCCCGGGACCACCTTGATCGTGTGGAGAATCTTGTTCTGGTCGGCCGGGTCGAGATGGCACTCCGACTCGAAGGTATCCAGGCTCGTCTTGTTACCCGCCGCGTCCTTCGGAGTCAGCGTCAGCAGCAGACTGTTGACGGATATGGGCACCTCGCCGGGCTGGTCGAAGCTCAGGTCCGGGGTCTTCCCGTTGGCCTTGACATCGAAGTCGGCCGACGGCGACGGGATCGTGGTCTTCTCCAGGGTGTTGGTCAGGCCAATGTCCAGCGGTCCGTCGGGAAAACCGACGGTGACGTACGCCTTCGCTGTTCCCTCCAGCGTGGCGCTGCCGACCGTTGCGAGGCCGTCCGCGGCGCGTTTGGTGACCTTCGAGACCGACACCACGGGCTGGGCCGGAATGGTTTCACCGACCCTGACCTCGGTCGGCAGGTCGACGGAGATATCGACGGTCACCGGATCTTCCTCGATCAGCGGGAAGACACACTGATAAGTCTGTTTGAGCGTGGCGGGTTCAGCCGTCGCCGTACCGCCGGCGGCGACGCTCAGCAGTGCGGCCAGCAGGCCGACCACCCCGGCCGCGGCCGCCGTGGCGCGCGGCCTGCGCGTTCCTCGCGTTGTCATCACGTGCCTTTCTCAAAGGGCCGGCCCCCCGCCGCTCGAGGGCGGAGGGGGGCCGGGTCGTATGGTGCGTAAGCGATCACCAGCGATCAGCGGGTCTCACTTCTTGTAGGTGAGGTCCATGTCGATGGTGTTGCCGTCGCCTGCCATGAAGGCGCTGATGATGCCGCCGAGCATGCCGCACTGGTCGTTGAGGCCGGCGAGCTTGTAGCTGGCGGTGGTGAGTTTGCCGCCCTTGTTGGGGACGAAGTTGGTGCCCTTGAGGTCGATCTTGGAGGGCTCGGTGGTCTTGCACTTCTCGCCGCCGCCGATGGGGATGCCGAAGGGGCGGACGCTGGTGAGATAGACGTCCATCTCGGAGTGCGAGGCCATGGTGCCGGTTTCGTCGAGGGTGCCGGTGGTCTTGGCGGTCTGGACGAACTTGATGTCGGTCTGGGTGGGCAGGAAGCCGAGGATGCTGAAGCTGCCCGTGGTGGGGTTGAGCTTCAGGTCGGCGGTGAAGGTGCCCTTGTCCAGGTCGTAGAGGGTGTTGATGGATCCGGACAACGGGGTGTTGCCGTTGGCGGCCTTGATGAAGGAATTGCCCTTCAGGTCGAAGTTGTACGGGATACCCCCGCCACCCGACTCCGTCGACTCAGTGGGTTCGGTCGACTCGGTCGGCTCCGTGGATTCGGTCGGTTCGGTCGACTCGGTGGGCTCGGTCGACTCGGTCGGCTCCGTGGATTCGGTCGGCTCCGTGGACTCCGTCGGCTCCGTCGACTCAGTGGGTTCGGTCGACTCAGTGGGTTCGGTCGACTCAGTGGGTTCGGTCGACTCAGTGGGCTCCGTGGATTCGGTCGGTTCGGTCGACTCGGTGGGCTCGGTCGACTCGGTCGGCTCCGTGGACTCGGTCGGCACTGTGCCTCCGCCGCCGTCCGTGATCTCCATCTCGGCGATCTTGGTGGGCTGGCCGTCCTGCAGCTTGCAAGGCGCCTTGAAGGTGTCCGGCTTGGTGTCGTCGTGCGGCTCGCCCGTGTCCAGGTCCACCGGCTCGCCGGCGGAGTTGCGGGCGATCATGTCGTGCAGGTCCAGGCCCACCACGTCAAAGCTGGCCTTGCCCGGCTTCGTCCACGTCAGCAGGTCACCCGGGGACTCGCCCTTCGAGTTGACCGTGAACGCCGCGGCGGGGCTCGGGATGTTCGCCTTCTCGACGTCGTTGGGGACCTCGATCTTCAGCGGCTGCTCGATCTGCGGCCGATGCACATTGACGCTGGCGGTGGCCTTGCCCTCAAGGGACCTGGCCGTGGCAACGCCCAGGCCCTTGGCGGCCCTTGCGCTCACCTCGGTCTTGGCCGTCACCGGGAACGCCGGAACCTTCTCGCCGACCTTCATCGTCTTGGGCATGTCCATCTCGATGTTGATCGTGATGGGGTCGGCCCCGATGATCGGGAATTCACAGGTGTACTTCTGCGACAGCTTCACCACGTCGGCCGAAGCGGTGCCGCCGCCGGTGGCAAGGAGGCCGGCTGCGATACCTGCGGCTACCACCGCACCCAGAGCGGCTCTCGCCCTGATTTTCTTTGTGCTTTGAGCTCCCATTGAGCTACCTCTCGTGTTGCGCTTATTGGGCACGAACACTGGCTGGCCCCGTAGAACAGGGTCACCGCGAACGCTCCGGCCTGACGTTCGCGATGCCTTGGGGCTGTGCGGGCCGCAATAGCGGTTTCCGATACCGGTACGGCCACGTTTCGGGACCGTAAACTACTGGCGGGTACATGCCCGGTCAAGGCCTGCTTCCGAAAGGGGCCTTGGGAGTCTTGCGGGGGCTTCTATTTTGTGGTTTGGATGAGCACTTCGGGGGAGCGGTTCATCGCTTGGAGCCATTGGCTCAAGGTGATGAATTCCGGTCGGGTACTACTCACCGAAGTGACAAGGTCTCGCAGGCCAGTTGGGCTGTGGCGGTGGACCTGTAATCGGGGTTGACCCGTATCTTACCCGTCAGTATCTTGACGTCCCACGAAACTCCAGTGTTTCACGCCTGCGGGTCGGCGTAACAATGCGGAGCGGGCCGGGAACTCCAGCCGTCCATTTGTGGACCACTGTTTCGCTCAACTGCATCTGTACCGCTAGGTGAGAGGTAGCAAATGGGAACGCACAGTGGCAAGGTCAGGACGCGGGCCGCTTTGGCGACTGCGCTGGCCACGGGGATGACCGGGGCAATGCTCACGGTCCTCGGCGGAGGTACCGCCTCGGCCGAGCCCGTCGAGCTCTCGCAGAAGTACACCTGCGAATTCCCGATCATCGGGAGCGACGCGATCCAGATCAAGGTCTCCATGGATCTGCCCAAGACCATGAAGGTCGGCGACAAGGTGCCGGCCTTCCCGGTCAAGGCCGAGACCACGGTGAGCGCCAAGGCCGCCAAGGGCCTGTCCGTTGCCACCGCCAAGGCGCTGGAAGGCCAGGCCACCGCGAAGGTGAACGTCAACCGGCCCGGCAAGCCCAACCCGCTGCCGATCGAGGTCAAGAACAAGGTGGACAAGGTCAACATCCCTGACCCCGCGGCCGCGTTCAAGGTCAATTCCACCGGAGAGACCCCCGGCGACATGCTGACCTGGGACCAGGCCGGCAAGGCGAGCTTCGACGTGACGGGCCTCGAGCTGCACGACATGAAGGCCACGGGCGCCGACGGCAAGCCCGTGGACCTCGACGCCGGCGAGCCGCACGACGACAAGAAGCCCGACACGTTCAAGGCTCCCTGCAAGCTCGACAAGGGCGAGAAGACCCGTATCGCCGAGATGGAGATCACCGGCGGCAGCGGCGGGTCGAGCGGTGGCGACACGGGTGGCGACACCGGTGGGGACACGGGTGGCGACACTGGTGGGGACACCGGCGGTGACACCGGTGGTGACACGGGCGGTGACACCGGAGGCGACACCGGCGGTTCGACCGGTGGCGACGACGGCGGCACCTCAGCCGGCACTGACGGCGGCACCTCGGGCAGCGCCCAGTCCACCGGCGGTTCGACCGGCAGCAGCTCCAGCCAGGGCGTCGGCACCTCGGTGACCAGCGGCAGTTCCGGCAGCGACGACACCGGCCTGGCCGCCACCGGCTCCACCGGACTCGGCCTGATGCTGGCCGCGGCCGGCGCTCTCGGCACCGCGGGTATCGGCATGCGCCACTACCTGGCGAACCGCGTACGACGGGAAGCGGACGCCGCGTAGCGGCCACGTAACCACCGCACAGCGCGGGCCCGGAGCGGAATCACACCGCTCCGGGCCCGTTCGCGTGGGTGGGGCCCCCGGCTCACCCCGGGACGCGTGCCGTGGCACCGCCGGCCGCCGCGACCCGGCCGCGCCGCCGCGCCTGCCGCCGGACCAGCAGCCCCAGCCCGACGAGCACCAGCAGCAGCACGCCGATGCCGGTGAGTCCGAGCCAGTTGACCGTACGGAAATCCGCCGAGCCGCTCTCCACCAGCTCGCCGCCGCGGTCGCTCGCCGTCAGCTCGATCTTCCCCCAGTCCACCGGCGGCGGCCCCGACCACTTCTCGGTGACCTTCACCTCCTGGCCGGGCAGCAGCTCGGCGGGGAGCTTTTTGCCGATCGCGTCGAAGGACGTGCGGCCGAAGAGTCCCTTCGCCTTCAGGTCGAGGCGCGGCTTGAGCATGACGTTGCCGCGGTTGGCGAGGGTGTAGGTGATGGTGGCGTCGTCGCCGAGGCCGGGCAGGAACGGGATGTCGTAATCGAAGCTGACACCCTCGACGCTCAGCGCGGGCTTGCGCTCGCCGCTGACCTGCAGATAGACGCGGGCGCCCACGGCCTGTTGCACGCCCACGCCGGTGCCCTTCGCGCGGGCGATGCGCTTGTCGACGGCGAGGATGGCGCCCGGGTGGTCGCCGGGCTCGGCGTCCTTGGGGACGCGGAGCGTGAACGGCACGGTCACTTTGCCGCCGCCCTTGACCGTCACCTCCTCGCGCGCCAGCCGCGCCCAGACGCCGACCGTGCGCTGCTTTTCCGCTCGGGTACGGACTGCGAAGCCGCCGTCGCGCGGCGTGTTGTAGGCGTCGGCCGCGTAGAGCTGGTACGTCATCGGCTCCTGGGCGAGGTTCTTGATGGTGACCTTGTTGCGCAGAGTGGCGCCCGGGTCGGCTTTGAGCCGGAAGTCGGTCCGGTTCGCGCTGTTCTTGGCCTTCGACTTCGCCGGGAAGACCGACCACTGGCCGTTGTCGGCGGCGTGCGCGCCCGGCGTGGGAAACGCGGCGAACGCCCCGAGCAGCAGGGCGAGTACAAGCAGGACGGATCTCGGTCGGATATGGCGTGGTGTGTACATGTGACGGGCCCCTAGGACGAGAAGGGTGGGCCGGCCGCGGTTGCCGCCGGCCGGCCCACCTGGGGAAGGACGCTGGATCAGGTGAGGGTCAGGGTGAGCACGGAGCTGTAGGTGCCGGTCTTGGCCTCCGCCGGGACGTCGAGGTTCAGGCCCGCGCCCGCGGTGAAGGTGCCGCCGGTCTTCTCGCCGGTGGGTGCGCTGGCGAGGGTGGCGCCTGCGGTGCCGACCGGGCCTTCGGTGCCGGGCTGGCAGGTGCTTGCCGAACCGGCCGCCGTCTCACAGGTCGGCTTCCAGCTGAGCTTGTCGCCGGGGATGGTCCCCGCCGTGCCGGTGAAGTCGGTGACCTTGCCGACCAGCGACCAGGCCGCCGGTCCGGTGCGGGTGTCGGAGACGGTCACGGCGTTGAGGTTGCCGGACGAGATGCCGCCCTTGCCCTGCTCGACCGCGGACAGCGCCACGGCGTCGCCGGCCTGCTTCATGGAAAGGGTGCCGCCGGGGGTGCCGCCGTCCTTGACCTCGGTGCCGAGCTTCTGGTCGCCGGTGCCGCCGTTGGTGGTGTTGCCCGTGGTGTTGCCCTCAACGGTGCCGCCGGGGGTGCCGCCGCCCTCATCCACGATGTCCATCTCGGCGATCTTCACCGGGCTGGTCGGGTCGAGGGTGCAGGGCGCCTTGAAGGTGTCGGGCTTGCCGTCGTCGTGCGGCTCGCCGGCGTCGAGGTCGACCGGCTCGCCGGCGGCGTTGCGGGCGATCATGTCGTGCAGCGTGATGCCCTTGACGTCAAAGCTGGCTATGCCGGGCTTGGTCCAGGTCAGCAGGTCACCGGGGGTCTCGCCGGTGGAGTTGACCGTGAACGCGGCAGCCGGGCTCGGGATGGTGGTCTTCTCGACCGTATTCGGCACCTCGATCTTCAGCGGCTGCTCGATCTGCGGCCGGTGCACATCCACGGTGGCGGTGGCCTTGCCCTCCAGGGTCTTACCCGTGGCCACGGTGATGCCCTTGGCGGCCCGCACGCTCACGTCGGTCGCTGCCTTGACGGGGAACGCCGGCACCGCCTCGCCGACCTTCATGGTCTTCGGCAGTTCCATCTCGATGTTGATGGTGATCGGGTCGGCGCCGATGATCGGGAATTCGCAGCTGTATTTCTGCGTGAGCGAGACCGTGTCGGCCGACGCGGTCCCGCCGCTGAGCGTGAAGAATCCGGCGACCAGTCCCGCGGCCGCCGTCGCCCCCAGGGCGGCACGCACCCTGGTACGTGTCTTGTGAGCTCCCATGAGCTGCCTCTCGTGTTGCGTGAATTGGGCACGAACACTTGCCAGACCCCGCTCGCCGCAAAAGGCACACGGACAGCGTCGATCGCCCGGCCGCTGGCGCTGGACCGGTGACTCGTGGGGGGAACTCACGGGGGTAAAAGTCGGTATCTGTCGTGCTGTTCGGCAGATACGCCGGTGTTTCGGATGCGTAACGTACTGGCGGGTAGGGGGTGGGTCAAGATGTCGAAAGGGCGTGGCTCGTACGGCCGTTGTCGCCGGTGATTTGTTGTCACCCGGGTGAGTGCGGAAGGCGGCGACGTTGTGCGCCACCCGCAAGTAATCCAAGTCGCCTGCAGGTGACAGGTTCTCGGTGACGACCTGTTGTGGCGGTGACAAATTCCACGCCGTCAACGGTTCGACATTGTGTGCGAGTTTCTGGTTGGGTAATGTCGCTGACGAATCGGCACTCCCCCCACGATGCCGCAGTCGAAATCATCTGCCGTCGGCCGAAATTCATTAGGAATTCACCGATGAATCGTGGAGGGGATATGGTGCGCGCTGAAATGGGGCGGCGGGGATTCGGTAAGTTACTGAGTGCCGGCGGAGTGGCCGCGGCGCTTCCCGCGCTCGCCTCCGGCCGGGCAGCCGCCGCTGAGCCCGCCCCGGCCGCCTGGACCGGCGTCACCACCGGATACCGGCATACGAATCTGGCGCCCTTCGACGAAGAGTGGCAGAACTTCATGGCCACCCACGGCATACCGGGCGCCCAGCTGGCGGTTGCCGCAGGGAACCGCATCCTGCTCGCCCGGGGCTACTCCCTCACCGCGGATCCCGCGCTACGGATCGAGCCGACCTCGCTCTTCCGCATGGGCAGCCTGGCGAAGCCGCTGACGGGCGTGGCCGCCACCCGGCTGCTCGCCGATGAGAAGCTCAACATCCTCAACGTGCCGACCGACTTCCTGCCGGACTTCCGGCCGGAGGATCCCAACGCCAAGGACGCGTACGTCATCCGCATGCTGCGGCACGAGGCCGGCTTTCACGGACTGCCGGAGTGGTCGACCGACCGCAGCACGGCCGACCAGCTCCGCCGCCTCGGCCATGACGTGCGGCTGCCGCTGACCCGCGAGCAATTGCTGCTGTCGATGGAGCGTCAGACCCTGTACCCGCCCGGCACCAGGCACAGCTACTCCAACAACAACTACATGCTGCTCTCCCACATCATCGCGAAGGCCGCCGGAGCGCCCTACGAGACCTATGTGCAGGACAGGATCCTTACCCCGCTGGGCATCACCAGAATGCGCCTGGGACACACCCTGCAGCGAGCCCCCGGCGAAGTGACGTATTCCGTCCCGGCCGGTGTGGCCAAGGTCCCGAGCGTCTTTCACGACGACGGCCGGCTGGTGGACGCGCCGTACGGCGAGTTCAACATGAACAACTGGCTCGGGGCGGGCGGCTGGCTGGCCAGCGCCGTGGACTATGTGCAGTTCCTGAAGGTATTCGGCGGCCTCAAGGAAGGCGTCCTGTCCAAGGGCTGGGTCGACTTCATGAAGGGCAAGCCGGAGACGTACGCCGACGACGCCACCTCCTGGTACGGCCTCGGCGTGAACGTCGCTCCGAACGGCAGCGGCCTCATGGTCTTCCACCACGGCGGCGGCTCCGGCACCCATGCGTACGGCGCCAACTATCCGAACGGCCTCAGCTGGGCGCTGGTCATCAACAAGTCACATCGTGACCACCTGTTGGACGTGGTCAAGCCGCTGGTCGACGCCTACCGGCGGGTGACCTCCTGGAACACGAGCTACGACCTCACGCCGCATTACTTCCCCGACGCCGCCACCTGAGCCATTTCCCACGCACCACCCATCATCCGCACCATCCATCAACACTTGAGGAGCTGACCTGTGCGCAAGCACATCGCGCGTTCCGCGCTCACCGTCCTGGCGGGCTGTGCCGCCGCCGGCCTCACGCTGACCTCGGGCACGGCCACCGCGGCCGACGGCACGTGGTCGATCTCGCCGGGCGGTTCCTTCACGTCGACCGCCGCGGGCACGCCGACGTTCACCGTCGAGCGCAGCGGCCAGAAGTTCACCTGCGACTACTCGAGCTTCGAAGGAAGCTTCAAGTCGGGCACCAATCTGCCCAGCACCGGCCTCGGCCGGGCGATCGCCTACTTCGAGAACTGCAACATCGCCGGCATCGACTTCTCCCGGGCCGACCAGGTGAGCCTCGACGGCGCGGGCTCGTCCGGCAGCCAGGTGGGCTTCTACCTCAAGGGCGTGGAGCAAGGCGTGGCCGGCCAGTGCAAGTTCACGTACCAGCCAGGCAGCTGGCATGTGGGCTTCTACGACAACAACACGGACGTGATGCGGCTGCACAACACCGCCACCGTCGAGACCGCCTCCTGCTACGGCATCATCAAGGCCGGCGACAAGCTGACCTCGGTCAACGACTACAAGCTGCAGCCCGCGCAGTTCATCTCCAAGACGAGCTGACCGCCGGTCCGGACACCCGCTGCCCGGAGCGCCTCCGAGGCGCTCCGGGCAGCGCACTTGCGCGCAGGGCGTCGGGCCCTAGCCCTGTGGCACGGCGCAGTGCCAGATGACGGGATGTGACACGCCCTCGGCGTCGGTCGCGCTGCCGCCGGCGCGGCCGCGGTCGTCGGCTACTTCCGCGCGTGCCTGGGGCCAGGTCTGGCCGGGCAGGACCGGGAGCGCCCGCACCGGCCCGGAGCCGTTCCAGGCAAACGGTCGCCAGGACCCGACGGCAGTGAACTCGTCGGCGTTCCCCACGGCGAGAGCTCCCCCCGGGCTGATATCGGTCATCGACGCCGGGCCGTCGAGGGGGAAGCCCTCCTCAGCCTCCAGCAGCGTGGGCCATCCTGCGTAGGGCGGATCGAACACGACCGGGCGCCCGGGCTGCGGCTGAAGATTCGGGTTCTGGCCGCCGACGATGCGTCCGCTGTCGCTTATCGCCTCGGTCCAGGGGGTGGTCTCTTCGGGCGCCAACCGGTCCGCTAGCGGTACGGGAGAGGAGCCGTCCGCAGGCCAGAGCACCTCGTGCGTGGGCCGCGGCCAGCCGTTCGCGGGAGGGGGACCCAGAATCGTCCCGATCACAGAGCCCCGATTGTTGATGTCCACTGCCCGGTGGGCGGCAAAGTCTTCGTAGCCCTCCGGCAGCGGAAGTGTGCGCAGCAGCCGCGCGTGGCGCCAGACGCCGAGGTCCCCGTCATCGGTGAGGCCGACCACATGGCCGATGTCGTTGACCGCCCCGGCGCTCTTGGCTCCCGGGAGGAGTTTCACGGCGGTGGCCCCTGGGCGGTAGGTGAAGCCGTGCCTTCCGTCGATCGTGCCGACGATCAGCCCGTACTTGTTCATGCCCGCCGTGACGGCGCGTTCGCTCTCGGCGGGAAGCGGGATGCGGTGCTGTTGCGTGCCCCTCCAGTAGACGCCGTCGCCGGCGGCCAGCCCGCGGGGGCCGAGCCCTCGCACCGTGCCGGCGCCGTCGAGGATCTGTAGGGAGGGGCGGCACCGTGAATTCCCGTCGGCCGGCTCTGCCCCGGCACTGACGTTCGCGGAGAGCAGCGCGAGCAGCCCGGCGCCCAGGGCCGCCGATAAGCCATATCGCTTCATGGGTCAGCCTCCCGGCTGCGGAGAAGTTGAGGTGGTGGCCGGCGGTGGGGCGCCGCAGGGAATAGTAGCGGCGCGGACTTTCCGGGGGAGGGGTGCGGTAACGGCGGGCAATTAATTGACGTTGCCGGATGATTCTGCGGGCGCGAGGGCTGAGTCGACTGCTCAAGCGTGGCGTTCGTGCTGTTCAGGGGCCTGAGCGCAGGAGTTGGTGACAAGCTTCCGAGGGAACATGCTCAGTCGCCTCACAAGGTGAACGGTCCCCGGGCAACAAGTTCTTGACCCTGCCGTAACCCCCTAGTACGTTCCGTTTCCAGCTTGACCCAATTCGGAAATTCTCCTTGGTCTTCAGCCCGTTCAATCGACGATTCGGAGAACCATGCAGCCTGCCGTGGAAATCCCGGAATTTGTCATTGGGCTGAGTCCTTTCGGGCGGCCCGATGCGCGTCTGGTGAGTGCTGTGTGCCGGGCCGGGGGGCTCGGGGTGCTCGATCCTGTCT
>NZ_JAAKZV010000007.1 GCF_011044975.1 Streptomyces coryli
CCCCGCCCGGAACGAACCGCCGCCCGGCTGACGAAGGCGCCCTCGCCCCTTTCCCTACCGCCCGACGCGAACCGCCGCCCGGCAGGCAAAGGCGCCCCCGGCCCCTCTCCCTTCCGTAGCCAGCCTTCCAACTCGCACCGAGCAAGACGCCGAGCCGGCGACGCTGCCGTCACCATCCGATACCAACTCACCCGCTTCAACCGAGCGGACGGCTTGGCATCGGATGGTGACGGCCGCGTCGCCGTCGTACGCGCAATCCCGGTGCCGGTCGGAAGGCGTGCTACGGAAGGGGGGAACGGCGGGGCGCGTTAGCCTGCCGGGCGGCGGTTTCCGGTTGCAGGGCGGCTGGCGAGGCCGGTGGCGGGCGGCGTTGCCTGGCTGCGGTTTCCCGGATGCGCTTGCCGGGTGGCGGTTCCCAGGCCCCGGTTCGCGGGCTGCGCTTGTCGGGCACAGGCTCCCAGGCACCCGTTCCCAGGCTGCGCTTGCCGGCCCCGAAGCCCGCAGCCTGACCGCCAAGCCCCCCATCGCACCGGATAATTCCTCCGTGGACGAAATGGACCTGCTCACCCACTCCAAGGGCCCGCTAACCCGAAGCCGGCTCACCCAGGACCTCACCGCCCTAGGCATCACCCCCGGCGACATAGTCATGTTCCACACCCGCCTCTCCGCCCTCGGCTACGTCGCCGGCGGGCCGCCCACCCTCATCGGCGCCCTCCAAGACGCCGTAGGCCCGCACGGCACCCTCATGGTGACCTGCGGCTGGAACGACGCCCCGCCGTACGACTTCGTCACCTGGCCGCAGGAGTGGCAGGACGCAATCCGGGCGGAGCACCCCGCGTACGACCCCGCCGTCAGCGAATCCGACCACAACAACGGCCGCCTCCCGGAAGCCCTGCGCCGCTGGCCCGGCGCCGTCCGCAGCCGTCACCCCGACGTGAGTTTCGCGGCCCTTGGCGCGGCCGCCGTCGACCTGATGGCCGACCACCCCTGGGACGATCCGCACGGCCCCGGCAGCCCCCTCGCCCGACTCGTCGCCCACGGCGGTCGGGTGCTGATCCTGGGCGCGCCCCTCGACACGATGACGCTGCTGCACCACGCCGAGGCCCTCGCCGACGCCCCCGGCAAGCGCTACGTGGACTACGAGCAGCCCATCCTGATCGACGGTGAACGGGTCTGGCGTCGCTTCCACGACATCGACTCGGAGGAGGAGGCCTTCGATTACTCGGTGGCGGTGCCGGAAGGCCTCGAGCCGTTCGAGGCCATCGCCAGCGAGATGCTCGCCGCGGGCCTCGGCCGGCAGGGGCGGGTCGGTGCGGCCGAGAGCTATCTCTTCGAGGCTGCGGAGACGGTCGACTTCGCGGTCAGCTGGATGGAGAACAGGCTGCGCCGCTAACGGGCTGCAGGTCCGCCATCAGGCCGTAGTGATCGCTCGGCCAGACCCCGCCCACCGGCTCGTCGAAGACGCGCTCGGACCACATCCTGGGCGGGGGCGGCGGGATGCGCCGGAACGGCCACCACGCATCCTCCATAAGCCCGTTCTCCGGCGTATACGTCACCGGAGCCGCCTCGCCAGGTCGTGCCTCAGCCCACGCGTCGCGGAAGCACACACTCATCCCCTCCAGGGACTGCCGCCCGTACCAGAAGCGCATACTGGCCGCGTCCGGGTCGGCATCCATATCGCCGACCAGCACCACGCTCCGTTCCGGCCGCCCCGCCAGAAACCGCGCCGCGACCACGGCCTGCAGCTCCCGCTCTCGCTCATGATCGATCTGGTAGTCCGGAAAGTGGTTGACCAGCAACAGCGGTGCGAACGGCTGCTGCGCCTCCACCCGGGCCACCAGCCCACTGCACGCGAAGTCCCCGGTACGAGACGTGACCTTGTAATCCAGCTCGTGCACCTCGCTCATCGGCCGACGCGAGGCCACCGAGATGCCCTGCCCGTCGGCCTCGCGGGCGGTCGAGTGCGCCACGTCGTAACCCTCGCCGAGCAGCTCCCGGACCTGGTCGTAGCCATCAGTCACGATCGTCTCCTGAAGCGCCACGAGATCCGGCCGCAGCCGCGCGAACCCCTCGGCCAGCACCTTCCGCCGGGCCGGCCAGTCGCCTCGGACCCCCCACACGTTGAGCGTCACCGCCGGGGTGCCCCGGAACCCACACGTCATGCAGCGCGCATAAGCGAGGCAGCCGCACGGCGGAGGCTGAACGGACCGGAGCAGCTGAGCGGCTAGGCGTCGGCGTCGTTGACGAGGCCGAAGGACTCGGGGAACTCCTCCAGGAACTCGCGCCGCTCGGGGTCGCTCTCCTCCTGCGCCATGGTGCCCAGCAGCTCCACCAGCTCCGCTCGCCGGCCCTGCGGGAGCCCACCCAGCGACGCGGCGGCGTTCTCGAGGACCTTCACCGCGTCATCCGGATTCATCTGCTCCTCGTCCGTGCCCTCGATGTACCACATGACATCGACCAGGGTCTCGGCGAGCGTCCGGGTCACCGACGGATCTGACCGCATCACGCCTCCTCCGCCTCCAGCCGCCCGGCAAGGTCCGGATCCGCCGTCGACAATAGTGCGGTCAGCGACCCCATCAGCAGCTCGATCAGCTCCTCGCGCGGCAGCGGCCGGTCCCGGGCCCACTCCAGCGCCGTGTCCTCGACCAGGCTGAACCAGCCGCGGACCAGCAGGCGTACTCGCGGAGTCTCCGACTCCGGCCCCAGCGCGTCGTGGACGCGGCCGGTGAAGGCGGCGCGCGTGTCCTCGTGGACCTGGATGACGTAGTCCGCGCCGCCCGCCGTGCCGCGCATCAGGGCCAGGTACGGCTCGCGGCGGCGTTCCAGGAAGGCGACGAAGGCGTCCAGGGACTGGTGCAGTTGGGCGGCCGGCGCCGCCTCCGGGTCCGGCGCCGTCTGCTTCAGCAGGCGCCTCGCGGCGGCCTCCAGCACCGCGACGTAGAAGTCCTTCTTCGTCGGGAAGTAGTGGAAGAGCAGGCCCCGCGAGATGCCCGCCTCGGTGGCGACCTCGTCCAGCGACAGCTCGTGGATGGGGCGTTCCACCAGCTTCTGCAGGCCGATGCCGATGAGCTGGCGGCGGCGGTCGTCGGCGGACAGGCGTTGCGTCATGGATCTCACCCTACTGAGCAGTGCTCAACACGCTACGCTTCTTGAGCACTGCTCAACAGCCGGAGGCGACCATGGACTTCACCCCCTCGGAGCGGGCCCAGGACTACACCGAGCGCGTGCGCGCCTTCATGGCCGCGGAGATCGCCCCCGTCGAGGAGGGCTACCTGCGCGAGCTCCTCGCCCTCCCCGAAGCCGAGCGCTGGCAGGTGCTGCCCGTCATCGATGAGCTGAAGGCGAAGGCGCGGGCGGCGGGCCTGTGGAATCTCTTCCTGCCGGACGACAAGGAGGGCGCGGGACTGACGGCCAGCGAATACGCGCCCATCGCCGAGCTGATGGGCCGCTCCTTCATCGCCGCCGAGATCTTCAACTGCAACGCCCCCGACAGCGGCAACATGGAGGTTCTCCACCACCACGGCTCGGCCGAGCAGCAGGAGCGCTGGCTGCGGCCGCTGCTGGACGGGCGGATACGGTCGGCCTTCTGCATGACCGAGCCGGACACGGCCTCCTCCGATCCGGGCAACCTCATCGCGACCGCCGTCCTCGACGGCGACGAGGTCGTCCTCAACGGCCGCAAGTGGTTCGCCACCGGCATCGGCCACCCGCGCTGCGAGGTCATCCTCTATCTCGGCCGCACCGACCCGTCCGCCCACCGCTACGAGCAGCACTCCATCGTCGCCGTACCGAAGAATGCGCCAGGTGTCACCGTCGAGCGGATGCTCCCGGTGATGGGGCGTTACGACGAGCCAGGCGGCCACGGCGAGGTGTCCTTCGACGACGTCCGGCTCCCGGCGAGCGCCATCGTCGGCGGCCCGGGCCAGGGCTTCGCCATCGGGCAGGGCCGCCTCGGGCCCGGCCGGATCCACCACTGTATGCGGCTGATCGGCGTCGCCGAGATGGCCCTCGAGGCCGCCTGCCGCCGTGCCGCCGAACGCACCGCCTTCCGCAAGCCTCTCGCCAACCTCGGCGGCAACCGCGAGCGGATCGCGAACGCCCGTATCGCCATCGAGCAGTGCCGCCTCCTCGTCCTCTATACCGCCTGGCTCCTCGACACCCAGGGGCAGTTGGCCGCGCTGTCGTACATCTCCCAGATCAAGGCGGCCGTGCCGCTGATGACGCAGGAGGTCGTCGACATGGCGATCCAGCTGCACGGCGGCGCCGGGCTCTCGGACGACCACCCCCTCTCCGCCGCCTGGACGATGGCCCGGGCGCTGCGGCTGGCGGACGGTCCGGACGAGGTGCATCGCGGGGTGGTCGCGCGGATGGAGCTGGGCAAGTACGGGATGGAGCGCTGATGGCTGCCGGTCGGGTGGACGAGCCCCGGCCCGTACGGGACGAGGACGCCTTCGACGTGGCGGCCGTGCACGGCTGGCTGGGGGAGCGGGCGCCGGGGGAGGAGCCGCCGCAGGTGCGGCAGTTCTCCGGCGGCGCCTCCAACCTCACGTATCTGCTGCGCTATCCGGCGGGCGGCGAGCTGATCCTGCGGCGGCCGCCCACCGGCACCAAGGCGCGCTCGGCGCACGACATGCGGCGCGAGCATCTGATCCAGTCGCGGCTGGCGCCGGTCTTCCCGTATGTGCCGCGGATGGTCGGGCTGTGCACCGACGAGGCGGTGATCGGCAGCGAGTTCTACGTCATGGAGCGGCTGCCCGGCGTCATCCTGCGGCGCGAGCTGCCGGCCGGCACCACGCTCGACCCGGGGCAGGCTTCGGGGCTTTGCCGCAACGTCCTCGACCGGCTGGTGGACCTGCACGGCGTGGACCCGCGGGCCGCCGGGCTCGCGGAGATCGGGAGAGGCGACGGCTACGTTCGGCGGCAGGTGTCGGGCTGGTCGGACCGCTACCGCCGGGCCCGTACCCGTAATGTCCCGTCCTTCCGCCGCGTCATGGACTGGCTGGACGCGAACCAGCCGCCGGACGCGGGCGCCCGCCTGATCCACAACGACTACCGGCTCGACAACATCGTCCTCGACCCCGAGTTGCCCTGGGACCGCCGCGAGGCCGTCCGCGGCATCCTCGACTGGGAGATGGCCACCATCGGCGACCCGCTGATGGACCTGGGCGGCGCGCTCGCCTACTGGGCGGAGGCCGGCGACGGCCCGGTCGCCACCCGGCTGCGCACCCAGCCGACGCACCTGCCGGGGATGCTCACGCGGCGCGAGGCGGTGGCGTATTACTGCGAGAAGGCCGGGCTGCCGGCCGACAACTGGGCCTTCTACGAGGTCTTCGGGCTCTTCCGGCTCGCGGTGATCATCCAGCAGATCTACTTCCGCTACCACCACCGCCAGACCCGCAACCCGCGCTTCAAGAACTACTGGATCGCCTGCCACTGGCTGCACCACCGCGCCCGGCGCGCGATCCGCGGCAGCGGCATCTAGGTCACACCGCGCCGGGCGCGTCGGCCAGCGGGATGACCCGGGCGGTCGCCGTCGCGGTGGCGATGAGGACCCCGTCGGGGCGGGTCAGTTCGGCCGACAGGCGTGCCAGGTCGCCGTCCCGGTGCAGTACGCGGCCGGTGGCGAGCAGGCGTCCGGGGCGGGCCGGGCGGAGGAAGTCGGTCTTCATCTCCAGGGTGGACTGGAATTCGTCCGGTTCCAGGGTGGCGAGCAGCGCCGGTCCGAGGGTGTCGTACAGCATCGCGGCGACGAAGGCGCCGAGGATGTTCCCGGCCGGATTGGTGAACTCCTCGGTCGCCGTAAAGGCCAGCTCGATGGTGCCGGCCTCGGGGTCGGCGGCCACGAACTCTAAGCCCAGCGTGCGGGCCGCGGGCGGCATCGGCAGCCGCCCGTGCACCCCGTCCCAGAAAGGGCCGGTGCGGTCGGCGCCGGTTTTGCGGATGTCGCGCACGAGGGCAAGCCTACGAGGCGTACGGCACGGATGTCTGCAGACGCCGCGCAGGCTGTTGTTGGTGCTTCGCGGCCTTAAAGCTTCCGCATGAAGGCGTACCGCAGCCGGTGATACTCCGCGCCCGGGTCGTAGAACGTCTGCCGCATCTTCGCCAGCTCGTTTTCCCGGTAAGCCGCGAGCGGGCGGGCCTCCTCGTGCTTCGCCCGGTGGTCTGCCTTCCCGCGCAGCCAGTCCGCCAGTTCGGGCGAGCCGGCCATCCGCTCCGCGACCGCCTCGACCTCTCCGGTGAAGGCGTCCGGCGAGGCCGGGATCACGTAGTCGACGAGTCCGAGCTCGCGCGCCCGCCGGGCGCTTACCGGACGGGCCTCGGTCAGCAGCGACCGCGCCTGCTCGACGCCCGTGCGCAGCGGCAGCGTGTACGTCCAGTACTCCGACCCGGTCAGGCCCATCTTCCGGTAGTGCGGGTTGAGTACGACCCCCTCGCGCGCCCACACCTCGTCGGCGGCCAGCGCGAGCATCACGCCGCCGGCCGCCGCATTGCCGCCCAGCGCCGCGACCGTGACCTTGTCCGTGGTGGTGAGGACGGCGTGCACCAGGTCGTTCATCGCGTTGATGTTCCGCCATGACTCGTCTGCCGGGGACGGGGCCGCCTCGATCACGCCGAGGTGGATGCCGTTGGAGAAGAAGTCCCGGGTGCCGCCGAGCACGAGCACGTCCGTAGGCCGGGACCACGCGTGCTCGTACGCGGAGAGCAGCCGTGCGCACTGCGCAGTGGCCATTCCGCCCGATGGGAAGGAGAAGTGCAGATACCCGACCGACCCCCGCTCCCGGTAGCGGATGTCCGTCCAGGTGCCGGGACCCGCCGACAGCGGCGCCGGCACCTCCGGCAGCCGCTTGGCCGCCGGGCCGAGGGCGAGGGTGGCCGGGACCTTGTACGTCGCCGGGCCGCCCGGCGTGCGTCGCGGCCGCAGCTGGGTCAGCCACACCGCGCCGTCCGCCGTCGCCCGGCACACCGCGCCGGCCCGCCGGGCCAGCAACTCGCCGGGGCGGCCGCGCAGTTCATCCTCTTCGTGGCCCCCGTAGAGGAAGAACTCCCGGCCGTCCAGCTCGTCCAGCACACCCGGAAAGGAATCGGCGGCCCGCAGCTTGCGCAGCACGATCTCGGTCGAGTCCAGCGCCCAGTCGATGCTGCGGATGTGCTGCCGCAGATACGGGCGGAGCCCGCCGGTCACCGCGGCCGTGCCCGCGCGTGCCGCCAAGGCGCTCTCCAGCGGCTCCGGTACGTACGTGCGCAGCGCGAACCGCTCCACCGCCAGGTGCACCGCGGCCAGCGCGGCATCGGCGATCTCCCCGCGGTACAGGTCGCTCTTCGCGACCCGGGGCAGCGGGCACTCCACCGACGCCCACACGTCCCCGGCGTCGAACTCCCGCGCCGCCTGCAGCACCGTCACACCCCAGCGGTCCGCGCCCTCGGTGATCGCCCAGTCCAGGGAGGAAGGGCCGCGGTCGCCGACCGGGCCCGGATGCACGATGAGGCACACCCGGGACGCCCAGACGTCCTCGGGCAGCGCCGTCTTGAGCATCGGCGCGACGATCAGGTGCGGCAGGTGCCGCTCTATGGCGGTGCGTAGCGCGTCGTCGTCGCTCATCACGTGCGACGCGACAGTATGGCCGCGGTCGGTGAGTTCGGCGTCCACCCGCTGGGTGAGGCTGTTGTAGGCGCTCGCGACGAGGAGGATGCGCAGGCCGGCTGCGGGCGCGGCGGAGCTGGGCATGACGGCGGACCTTCCGGGGGGAGTTGCGGTGGGGCGTCGGCGGGTACGGGACGGGGTCAGTCGACCGTGCCGGAGAAACCGGCGGCGGGTGCGCGTTCCGCGCGTTCTCTGCGCCACTGCTCGCGGTCCACCGGGTCCATGCAGACCATCAGGCCGACGAAGAACAGCAGCAGCACCGGGCCCACCAGCATCGGCGCGAGCACGGCGACCGGCTGCCGGCCCGCCTCGGCGATGCCGCCGGCGGCGGAGATCCGCAGCGCGGCCATGCCGGTGTAATGCATGCCGGAGACGGCGGCGCCCATGATCAGGGAACAGCCCACGGCGGCGCCGAAGTTGGTGACCGTGACGGCCAGCCACAGCGCCACGGTGGCGGCGACGACCGCGATGACCACCGACACGATCAGGATCGTGGTGTCGTACGAGATATGCCCGGCAAAACGCATGCCCGCCATGCCGAGGTAATGCATGGCGGCGACGCCGAGGCCGGTGAGCACACCGCCGGTGAGCAACGGCACGGGGCCCCGGCCGCCGTAACCGACGACGAAAGCGCCGATGCCGACGACCACGATGGCCACGGCGAGGCTGGCGAAGGTGACCGGGACGTCGTAGTCGATGTCCATGGATTCGATGCTGAATCCGGTCATAGCGATGAAATGCATCGTCCAAATGCCGGTGCCCAGCGCGATGGCGCCGAGGACCAGCCACCGGGCTCTCGCCGCGGTGGTGTGGGTCATGGCACGCAGCGTGCAGCGCAGGCCGAGCGCGGCGCCCAGACAGGCCACCGCGTACGCCGCGATGGGCGTTATCGGGCCGTAGGTGAAGTCGTTCACCGGGACCGCGGATAGGTGCATGCCGGCTCCTTCGGGGGTGGGGGAAACCGGCGGCAGAAGCTAGCAGGAGGTTAGTGGCGGGTGTGAGTGAGCAGAGTGCTCAAGAAGTATTTGGATTTGCTGACCGAATGAGCATCCGGCGCGTAAGCCCGGGCTCGCGCAAGGGTCGCTGAATTCGGTTCCACGGAAGCCTTGTTGTCTATGTCACAGGGCTTCCTCACGAAATGGTCGCAACTATTTCACTCGGTGCCGCAGGTCTTCACGGGACCGCCAGCGCACAGGCCCGCTCGCTGCCGGAGGCGCGACCGTGCTTGGTCATCAGCTCGGTGTAGTAATCGATGTACTTCTCGGACACCGGCAGATAGCGGTCGGGGGTGAAGCCCTCCGCGTCCTCGCGGTTCTCGGCGTGGAACAGCGGCAGGTCAGGATGCGCCATTGTCCGCGCTCGCTCGGCGAGCTGAGCGGTGTTCCGGTGGTCGGGATGCCCGCTGCGCCGCCAGTGCGTGACGACCGACTGCGGCGCCACCTCGCGGATCACTTCCGCAACCCGCTCCGCCACGTTTCCCCGGCGTCAGCGCCAGGATTACCGCCCGGCCGCCGCCCAGGATGTGCTCGGCGAGCATCGGCCCCGCGGTGAGATCCATGTCGCCGATATGCGCGCCGATGGCCAGGACGGGGCCGCCGAAGCCCTGTATGGCGAGAGCCCGCGACGCGGGGCCCAGCAGCGAGGCGGCTGCCGCGCCTGCGGCCGAGGCGAGGAGGGTTCTGCGACTCAAGGAGGACATTGGGTCGAAATTAACACCCTCTGGTCATTCAGGGCATCCAGCGCGCCAGTAGCTCCTCCTTGATCGCGGCCCGGGTGCCGAAGACCTGCAGGAAACCGGCCTCGCGCAGCAGCCGTTGGCCCGGCCGGCCGCGCAGCACGGAGCTTGCGCCGCGCGCCACGACCACGGCGGCGGCTCGGCGAAGGGCCAGAGCGGCGGCGTCGGCGCGCGCGGCCGCCATCGCCTCGGCGTCGGCCATATCGAGCGCGCGGCGGCAGGCGTCCAGCTCCGGGTCGGTGTCCCCGGTGCCGATGCCGAGCAGCGTGCCGCAGCGGCTCGCGAGGCCGAGGGACAGGGAGCCGTTGGTGCGCAGGCCCTGCGCGTCGCGGGCCGGCCAGTCGGCGTACGGGAGGGTGCCGGTGACCCGCTCCTCGGGCACGTACAGACCGTCGAAGCGCAGCTCGGCGGTGCGCGCGGCATCGACCGCGCTGAGCGGCAGCGGCTGCGCCGACAGCCCGTCGCCCTCCGCCGCGTCGAGGAACATCCACACGATCCGGTCGTCGGCGTCCCGCGCCGCCGCGTACAGCGTGTCGACCAGGCCCCACCCGGTGACGAACGGCGAGGCCCCGGTCAGCCGGTACCCGCCCGCAACCGCCTCCGCCCGCAGCCGCGGCTCTCCCGGCAGCTGCCCGGCGAGCGCGAGCCCGGCCCGGCGCCGCCCGGTGGCGAGCGGCTGCAGCCAGTTCTCGCGAATGCCCGGCCGCTCGGAAGCGGCCGCGGCTCGCACCGCGCCATGGTGCTGCAGCCACACAAAAGCCGTGGCCAGACACCCGCTCGCGACCACCTCCACCACCCGCGCGAACCCCGCCAGATCCAGCTCCTCCGGCCCACCGGCCTCGGGCGGTGCGGCGATCCCGTACAGCCCGGCCTCGGCCAGCGGCTCGAAGTGGCCCGGCGGGAAAGCCTCTTCGGCGTCCACACGGTCAGCCGCGGGATAGAGCACGTCATCGGCGAGCGTCCGGGCGCGCTTGAGGAGGTCGGCGGTCACGCGTGGGTCCTTCCGGTACGGGAGGCAGCGGCCGCTCTTGATCGTACGGGTGCCGCGTCGTCCCGCCGGAGGCGTAGCGCCGGGCCAGGGCGTGGAAGGCTTGCTTGGGTTCCCAGTGCCAGTCGGAGGACGGGTCCTCGGGCGTGTCCCGGATCGTCTTGACCAGCGCATAGCTGGCCATGTCGAGGTCGTGCCGGGGTTCGCCCGGCCAGTGCGGGGTCTCGGGGGTGACGAACTCGAAGGCCATCGCCTCGTGCAGCCCCATGGCCTCGAAGACGTCGAAGAGTTCGGTGACGTACCGGGCCTGGGTCTCTTCGCTGCGGACCAGGGGCTTGCTGAGTTGCGGTGGCTGCTTGGTGTAGTCGATGACCTGCCAGGCCATGCCGCCGGCGTCCGGGGCGCCCCGATACGCGCAGGTGCCGAACTCGGCGATGGCGACGGGTTTGCCGAAGCGCTGGTAGCGGCGCAGCTCGCGCACGTAGTCCTGGCGGCGCGCGTGGTGGGAGTAGTAGTCGATGCCGACGATGTCGAACTGGTCCCAGTCCACCTGATCGTCCTGCGCGGCGGCGTAGCTCAGCGGGCCGTGGAAGACGGACCTGCCGACGGCGGCGGCTCGCGCGGTGAAGCGGTCGAGCCGCCGCTGCACTTGCTCGGGGTCGATGGTGCCGCTGGTGAGGTTCTCGATCCGTTCCACGGCGTCGTCGCCGGGGATGATGCCGGGCACGAACAGCCAGAACTCGCACCCGACGCTCAGCTCGACCGACGCCCCCTGGCGCCGGAGGCCTTCCGCCTGCCGCCCGACCGCGGCCAGATGATCGAGGATCTCCCGCTGCGGCCGGTCGCCCAAGGTGGGTTCGGCGCGTACGTGCAGCCCTTGCTCGGCCACCTCTTGCGCGGTGAGTGTCAGCCGCTCGACGCGGTGGCCGGGTTCTCGCCCGGCCCGACGGTGTAGCACGCGCCGCGGTACCGCACGCCGCACCGCCCACCGCCCGGCGACGACGATGCGGCAACCGCCAGGCTCTGGTCCGCGGTGCTTTTCGCATGCTGCCGACGCTATGGAGAGCGGCCCGGGGCGCGCCTCGGCCGGCCGGCCAGGACCGCTCGGCCATCCGGCCAGATGCGCAGTTGACGCGACAGGCCGCTAGCGCCGCCGCGGCGCCGTCGAGCCGCGGACCACCAGCTCCGGGTGGAAGACGAACTCGCGGTTCGGGGCCGGGGTGCCGCCCGACATCTCGTCCAGGAGGGCGCGGACCGCGGCCTCGCCCATGGCACGTACCGGCTGGCGGACCGTCGTCAGCGGGGGATCGGTGAAGGCGATGAGAGGGGAGTCGTCATAGCCGACGACGGAGAGGGCGCCGGGGACCGGGAGGTCGCGTTCGCGGGCGGCGCGGATGGCGCCCAGCGCCATCAGGTCGCTGGCGCAGACGATCGCCGTGCAGCCGCGGTCGATCAAGGCCGCCGCGGCGGCGTGGCCGCCCTCAAGGGTGTAGAGCGAGTACTCGATCAGGTCGTCCGCGTCCGTGCTCGACAGCCCGAACAGCTCGGCGTTCGACTTGCGGAAGCCTTCGGCCTTGCGCTGTACGGGGACGAAGCGCTCCTGGCCGAGCGCGAGGCCGATGCGTTCGTGGCCGAGGTCGGCGAGGTGGGCGACCGCGAGGCGCATGGCCTCGCGGTCGTCCGGGGAGACGAAGGTGCCCTTCACGTCGGGGGAGTAGCCGTTGATCATGACGTGCGGCACGCCGCGGCCGCGCAGCAGCGCGTACCGCTTCATGTCGGCCGTCGTGTCCGCGTGCAGCCCGGAGACGAAGACCATGCCGTCCGCGCCGCGCTCCACCAGCAGCTCGGTGAGCTCGTCCTCGGTCGCCCCGCCCGGCGCCTGGGTGGCCAGCAGCGGGGTCCAGCCGTTCTGGATCAGGACCTGGCAGATGACCTGGGCGAAGGCGGGGAAGATCGGGTTGTCGAGCTCGGGCATGATCAGGCCCACCAGGCCGGCGCTGCGCTTGCGGAGCTTCACCGGGCGCTCGTAGCCGAGGACGTCGAGCGCCGCGAGCACGGCGTCGCGGGTGGCGACGGCAACGCCCGGGCGGTCGTTGAGAACCCGGCTCACCGTCGCCTCGCTGACGCCGGCCTGGGCGGCTATGTCGGAAAGACGGGCGGTCACAGCGTCGACTTTATCGTCCTCACGCCGCCGGCCCCCACCATGCGCAGGTGTCGGCCGGGATACGGATCGTGGCGCCGTCGGCCAGGACCGGTCCTGAGGCCAGCAGCAGCCGTCCTTCCGGCGCGACCGGCACCTCGGCCTCCGTTTCACCGGCATTGGCGATGCAGGTGAAGCCGTCCCCGCGGCCGAAGGCGAGAACGCCGGGCGGGGTGTCCTCCCGCCAGGTCAGGGGGCCGTGCAGGCGGCGGCGCTCGGTGAGGGCGGCGCGGTAGAGCGCCAGCGTGGAGCCGGCGTCGGCGGACTGGGCCGCGACCGACAGCCCGTCCCAGCCCTCCGGCTGCGGCAGCCAGCTGCCGCCGGTGCCGAAGCCGTACGGGGCGGCGTCGCCGGACCAGGGCAGCGGGACGCGGCAGCCGTCGCGCAGGCCGTCCTGGCCGGTGGCGCGGTGGAAGGCGGGGTCCTGGCGGGCGGCGTCCGGGAGGTCGGTGACCTCGGGGAGGCCGAGTTCCTCGCCCTGGTAGACGTACGCCGAGCCGGGCAGCGCCAGCGACAGCAGGGCGGCCGCGCGGGCGCGGGCGAGCGAGCCGTAGCGGGTGCGCGGGCGGACCACGTCGTGGTTGCCGAGCACCCAGGTGGGCGGGGCGCCGACCTGCTCGGTGGTGGCGAGGGAGTCGTCGATCGCCGAGCGCAGGGCGGCCGGCTGCCAGGGGCAGTCCACGAAATGGAAGTTGAAGGCCTGGTGGAGTTCGTCCGGGCGTACGTAGAGGGCCAGTCGCTCGGGAGTGGGCGCCCAGGCCTCGGCGACGCCGATGCGGTCGCCGTCGTAGGAGTCGAGGAGCTTGCGCCAGGCGCGGTAGATGTCGTGCACCGGGTCCTGGTCGAAGAACGGGAGCACCTGCTTGCCGATCAGCCGGGCCTGCTCGCCGTGGCCGATGTCGGGCAGTCCCGGCGCCTTGACCATGCCGTGGGCGACGTCGATACGGAACCCGTCGACGCCGCGGTCGAGCCAGAAGCGCAGGATGTCCTCGAACTCGGCGCGGACCTCCGGGTGGTCCCAGTTCAGGTCGGGCTGCTCCGGAGCGAAGAGGTGCAGATACCAGGAGCCGTCGGGCGTGCGGGTCCAGGCGGGGCCGCCGAAGACGGACTCCCAGTCGTTGGGCGGCTCGGGGCTCGGCGGCCGGAAGTGGTAGCGGTCGCGGCCGGATCCGCCGAGCGCCTCCTGGAACCACGGGTGCCGGTCCGAGGTGTGGTTCGGCACGATGTCGACGAGGACGCGCAGGCCGAGGCGGTGGGCGTCGGCGATGAAGTCCTCGGCGTCGGTGAGCGCGCCGTACATCGGGTCGACGGCCCGGTAGTCGGCGACGTCGTAGCCGCCGTCGGCCTGCGGGGAGGCGTAGAAGGGGGTCAGCCAGACCGCGTCCACACCCAGCTCGGCCAGGTACGGCAGCCGGCTGCGGGCGCCGGCGAGATCGCCGTTGCCGTCGCCGTCGGCGTCCGCGAAGGACCGTACGTAGATCTGGTAGATGACCGCGTCCCGCCACCAGCCGGCGGCAGAGTTGTCGAATGTCATGGTGCGGGGGTCAGCCTTTCGTTCCGCCGGCCGTCAGGCCGGTGACCAGGTGGCGTTGGGCGTAGAAGAACACGGCGGCGGCCGGGATCGCGATCAGCACCGAGGCGGCGGTGAGCGCGCCCCATTCGCTGGTGTGCTGGCCGACGAAGCCCTGCAGGCCGGTGGCCAGGGTCTTCTGCTTGTCGGAGGAGAGGAAGGCGGTGGCGAAGGCGACTTCGCCCCAGGCGGTGATGAAGGCGTAGAAGCCCGCGACCGCCAGGCCGGGGCGGGCCAGCGGCAGTACGAGGCGGAAGAAGGTGCCGAACGGGGTCAGCCCGTCCACCATCCCGGCCTCGTCGATCTCCGTCGGGATGGTGTCGAAGTAGCCCTTCATCAGCCAGGCGCACAGCGGCACGGCGGTGGAGCAGTACGCCAGCACCAGGCCGAGGGCGGAGTCGATCAGACCGAGGGTGCTGAAGGTGGTGTAGAGCGGCACGATCAGCACGGCGATCGGGAACATCTGCGTGACCAGGAACAGCCACATCAGCGGGGCCCGGCCGGGGAAGCGCAGCCGGGAGGCGGCGTAGCCGGCGCTCGCGGAGATGAGCACGGCGATCACCGTGGTGAGTCCGGCGACGATCACCGAATTGAGGAACCAGCGGGGGAAGGCCGTATCGGCGACCACGTAGCGGAAGTTGGTCAGGCTCAGCCCGCCGTCGAAGCTCGCCGGGTCCTTCCAGCCGTCGGGGCCGCGCAGCGATACGTACAGCACCCAGGCGATCGGGATGACGGCGCACAGGCAGGCGGCGATGACGGTCAGGTGGAGGGCGATCGAGGAGCGGCGGCTGCGCTCTCGTAGCGCATGGGTGGCGGTCACAGCACGGCCTCCTGCCGCTTGAGGGCGCGGCGGTACGCGCCGGCGAAGACGAGCAGCATCGAGAGGATGATGACGCCGTACGTGGCCGACATGGCGTAGTCGCGGACGTCGGCGAAGGCGAGCTTGAAGGCGTACGTGGCGAGGATGTCGGTGTCGGCGCCGGCGTTGCGGCCGATCACCAGGTAGATCACCGGGAATTGGTTGAAGGTCCAGATCGTGCCCAGCAGGATCACCGTCGAGCTCACCGAGCGCAGCCCCGGCAGTGTCACGTACCGGAAACGCTGCCACGGGCTCGCGCCGTCCATCTCCGCGGACTCGTGCAGCTCGCGCGGGATGGCCTGCAGGCCGCCGAGGATGGCGAGCATCATGAACGGGACGCCCAGCCAGACGTTCACCGCGACCACCGAGACCTTCTGCAGGAACGGGTCGCCGAGCCAGTTGAGGCCGTTCATGCCGAGGCCGTTGAGTACGGCGTTGATCAGCCCCGACTCGCTGTTGAAGAGCAGCCGCCAGGCGAAGGCGGCGACGAAGGCGGGCACCGCCCAGGGGAGGATGAGCAGCACCCGGTACAGGGAGCGCCAGCGCATGGCGCGGTTGAGGAGCATCGCCAGGCCGAGGCCGATGCCGTAGTGCAGCGTCACGCAGGCGACCGTCCAGATCACCGTCCAGGCCAGCCGCGGGTAGAAGTGGCCCTCCGCGCCGGACAGGACGTCCAGGTAATTGGCGAGACCGGTGAAGCCGTAGGTGGCGGGGATCTTGTTGACCCCGTAGGTGCCGCCCATATTGGACTCGGTGGCGTCGGTCAGCGACAGCCACACGCCGCGGCCGAGCGGGTAGCCGACGACCACCGTGAGGACGGCGAGGGCGGGCAGCACCATGGCCCAGGCGTACCAGTGGCGGTCGAAGGAGCGGCGCAGGGTGCGCCATGGCCCGTTACGGGCCGCGGGCTGCTCGCGCCCGGCGGCGCGGGCGGGTTCGGTGAGGGTGGACAAGGCGGTTCCTCCTGGCGGCGGTCCTGATCAGCGGGTGGAGAAGTCCTTGAGGTAGCTGGACTTCCATTCCTTCGCGGTGGCGTCGAGGCCGTCCTGGACCGAGGAGGAGCCGGTGAGGATCTTGGCGTAGTTCTGGTTGAAGGAGGCGAAGAGCTCGCCGGAGACGGTGATCTGCGGGCGGGGCTTCGCGGATTCGAGGGCTTTACGGAAGGCGGCGCGCACCGGGTCGGCGGTGACCTCGCCGCGGTAGGCGGACTCGCGGGTGGGAAGCGTGCTGTTGGCGACGGCGGCCTTGGCCTGGCTGTCGGCTGAGTTCATGAACTTAACGAAGAGGTACGAGGCGTCGAGCTTCTCGGACGCCGCGTACACGGCGAGGTTATGGCCTCCCGTAGGGGCGCCGGCCGTCTTGCTGCCGCCGGGGATGGGGGCGATGCCGAGGTTCTCCGGCTTGCCCTTGAAGGCCGGGGACTTGAGCAGCCCGGCGGTCGCCCACGGGCCGTCGACGATCATCGCGAGCTTGCCGGAGCCCATCTGGGCCTGCATGTTGTTGTATCCCTCGGTGGTGTCCGGGCGCTTGGCCGCGCCGGAGTCGATGAGGCTCGTGGCGGCCTCGATGCCCTTGACCGAGGCGGGGGAGTTGACGGTGATCTTCTTGGCCGCGGCGTCGACCATGTCGCCGCCCTCGCCGTACAGGAACGGCCAGGAGTAGTAGCTGTCCGGGTTGACGTAGGTGGCGGTGACGCCCGGGGTCTTCGCCTTGAGCTTCTTCGCGGCCGCCTCGATCTCCTTCCAGGTCTTCGGTGGCTCGCTGATCCCGGCCTTCTTCAGGATCGCCTTGTTGTAGAGCAGGCCGAGCGTGTCGGTGACCTGCGGCACCGCGTAGGTGCGGCCCTCGAACCGGGCGCCCTGCAGCGGCCCCTCGAGGTAGTCGTCCTTGCCGGCCACGGCCGGGGTGTCGTCGAGCGGGGCGAGATAGCCGAGCGCGGCGAAGCCGGGGGTCCAGCCGACCTCGGAGCGCAGCACGTCGGGCGCGCCCTTCTTGGCGCGGGCCGCGGTCTTGAACTTCTGCTGCGCCTGGTCGAAGGGGACCTCGACGCGCTTCACGTCGATCTTCGGGTACTTCTTCTCGAAGGCGGCCACGAGCTTCTCGTACACGGGCGCCTCCGCCTTGCCCGCGGTGTCCCACCACGTGATCGAACCGGACACGTCCGCCGGGTTCTTGGCGCCGCCGCCCTCGCTGTCGCTGCCGCCGCAGGCGGTCGCGGCGAGCGCGAGCGCGGCGAGGGCGGCGGTCCAGGGGAGGGCGGAGCGGCGCAGACGTATGCCCTGATGCATGAGAGGTCTCCTCGACGTTGCGGGCCGTGGCAGGCGAGGCCCGGTTGCGTGCGAGAAGTTAACACGCTTGCAGCCTTGCAGAAAGGTCTTGCAACAACCTTTCTTGGTTTGGGTAGCGGGTGTTGACCCTTGTGCGATGCGCTTCTACGGTCCTCCTTGCGATCGCACGCCGATGCTTGTGCAAGATCTTGCATACAGCAGCCGAAGGGTTCACCAGCCCCCACCCGTAAAGGAGTGACCCCCGTGCGCCAGCTCACCAGACGGATCACGCTGCCCCTCGCGGCCACCTCACTGGCCGCCGCGGCCGGCCTGTCCTCGCCGTCCGCCACGGCGGCGGAGGACCCGGCCAAGGACGTCATCGCCAACCTGTGGTCGTGGAACTGGAAGTCGGTCGGCAGCGAGTGCACCGACGTCCTCGGCCCGGCCGGCTACGGCGCCGTATGGGTGGCCCCGCCGGCCGAGTCCCTCGCCCACCCCGACGGCCACTGGTGGGACATCTACCAGCCGTACAGCTACCAGCTCAGCGGCCGCTTCGGCAGCGAGGCCGACTTCGCCGCCATGGCCGACGCCTGCAACGCCGCCGGCGTGAAGGTCTACACGGACGCGGTCGTCAACCACACCGGCGCCCAGACCGGCACCGGCTACGCGGGCACCAAGGTCACCGACAAATACCGGCCCGCTATGTACGAGAAGGCCGACTACAACGTCGACGCCTGCGACCGCACCATCACCAACTGGGACGACAAGTGGGAGGTCCAGCACTGCGAGCTACTCGAGCTGCCCGACCTGAAGACGTCCAGCGTGTCCGTACGCGAGAAGCTCACCGGCTATCTCAACTCCCAGATCAAGCTGGGGGTGTCGGGCTTCCGGGTGGACGCCGCCAAGCACATCCCGGCCGATGAGCTCCAGTCGGTCGTCGACGGCCTGCAGACCACCGCCGACGGGTCGAAGCCGTACGTCTTCCACGAGGTCTACCCGGGCAAGACGCCCACCCCCGACGAGTACTACGGCAGCGGCGACGTCCTCGACTTCGCGTACGCCGACCAGCTCAAGGCCGCCTTCCAGGGCGACATCGCGAGTCTTAAGGACTTCGGCGGCGACAACCTGCTGCCCGGCGAGAACGCCGTCTCCTTCGTCACCAACCACGACACCGAGCGCAACGGCCGCCACCTGACGTACAAGGACGGCGACACGGCCGTGCTCGCCAACGTCTTCCAGCTCGGCTGGAAGCGCGCCACCCCGGCCGTCTACGCCGGCTTCACCTTCACCGACCCCGAGGGCTCACCGCCCGCCGACGGCAACGGGTTCGTCACCGACACCAAGTGCGGCGACGGCTGGTACTGCCTCGACCGCGACCCGCGCGTCACCGGCATGGTCGGCTGGCGGGCCGCGGTCGGGGACGCCGACGTGACGGACTTCCAGTCGCCGCAGGCGAACGTGATCGGCTTCGGCCGCGGCGCGAAGGGCTTCGTGGCGATCAACAACTCGGGCTCGGCGGCGACGGCGGAGTTCAGCACGGCCGTGCCCGACGGGACGTACGCCAACGCGCTGGACGACGGCGAGACCAAGGTGACCGTCTCCGGCGGCAAGGCGAAGCTCGACCTCCCCGCGAAGGGCGCGGTCGCCTTTCACCCGGAGGCGGGCTGACCGAACGCTGCTCGCAGGAACTCGCGGTAGACCTGTCCCGAAGCCCGCAGCGCGACCGTGGCGTTGGGCGGCTGCGGGCACCACGGCCGGGTGTCGACGATCAGCTCGCCGAGGGTCCGGCCGCCGCTCGTCTCGACGCTCGCGTGCGCCCGCACGGTCTCGGTGAAGAGCTCTGGCCGTACGAGATAGGCCACCGTCATCGGGTCGTGCACGGGTGACGCGACCTCGCCGCCGCCTTCCTCCCCGGAGGCGGCGGCCTGGTCGTGCTCCAGGCGGTGGCGGATGAGCTGTGCGGCGCCCCGGGCGGCCGGCGTACCGATCCCGTCCAGCACGTCGCAATCAGCGCCCGACAGCGGCGCGCTGTGGGTGGCGTCGAGCGTGACGATCACGACGTCCCTGATGCCGGCGCTGAGGACCGCCTCGGCGGCCTCCGGGTCCACCCAGAAGTTGAACTCGGCCGATGCCGTGACGTTCCCATTGCCGTGCGCCCCGCCCATGATCACCAGTCGCGGGATACGCGCGGCCAGCCGCGGCTCGGTGGCCAGGGCGAGGGCGACGTTGGTGAGCGGCCCGGTGGCCACGAGCGCCACATCGGCGTTGGCATCATCCATGTACGCGTCGATGAGGAAGGAGACGGCACCCTGGTCCTCGGCCCGCGACACCGCCACCGGGAAGTCGAGGTACTCCGGGTGAAGCTGGCTGGCCCGATTGAGCACGGCGCGCGGGACCGGGAAGTCGGGCCGTACGAACGGCCGCGTGGCGCCCGCGTACACCGGCACCCGGGCGCCCGCGTGGTCCAGGACCCGCAGCGTGTTCTCGGTCGTGTGCGCCACGTCCACATTGCCGTTGACCGTGGTGATGGCGATCGGGTGCAGCTCCGGGTGCGCCGTGGCCGCGAAGATCGCGACCGCGTCGTCGGAACCCGTATCGCAGTCGTGGATGAACCTGACGGCCACGGTGCCTCCTCATCTCCGGCCGGATGCGCTGTCCGCCATCCAACCCGATCACCGCGGCGCCAGCACCACCCACACCGGACCGGGCGCGAACCGCAGCCGGCCGCCGTCCTTCGCCGTGTACGTCGTCCCGCCCCCGGCCGACGGCCGCGACCAGCGCGCGTCGTACGCCCGCCCGTCGCGCAGCACCACGGCGGAGCCGGATCCGGTGGTCTCGGTGTACGGCGTGACGTTGCCGCCGCGGTCGCTGAAGCGGGACGGGCGCACCTTCACCTTCTGGATCACGACGGTCGCCGCGGAGACCCGGCCGCCGTCGGTGGTACGGGCCGGGGCGCCGTCCATCGCGACCAGCCAGCGGCGGTCGTCGGCGGACCAGGAGAACTGATAGGCCGCCGCCGGGAAGCGGACCCGCTCCTCGGTCACGGCCCGCCCGCCCTTCGGCGTCGGGCCGAAGCGGAAGCCGATGTCCTGCGCGCGGCTCGCCCCGTCGGCGGCGTCGAGGGCGCGCTCGGGGCGGACGAAGAGATTGTGCGGTGCCGGGCGGTCCTTGCCGCGGTAGTACGCCTTCGAGGAGGCCGTCACCTCTTGCAGCGGCGCCGAGTGGATCAGCGGCAGCAGCTTGCCCTGCGCGCCGGAGTAGGCCAGCGCCGGGCGGTCGAACTGCCGCAGCAGCTCCAGGTCCGACTCGCGGGCGCTGCGCACCGGGCCGACCACGTCGGGTATCCGGGACGCGTACACGGCGAGCAGCCGGGTCAGCCCCGCCTCGACCTGCTCGACGTAGACGATGTCGGCCGAGCCGAGGCCGGTGTGCGGGCGGGCGGCCCGTACGTTGTCCACCTTCACGGCCAGCACCGGGCCGTTGCCGTTGGGTTTGCCGGTGAGCCAGGACTTCCCGGACGACTTCTCGTCGTCCAGTGGCTTGCAGCCGATCAGGACGGCGAGCAGCACTCCGGCCACGGCGAGCGCGTGTAAGCGACGTATCCCCGACATGGCCTCACCCTTCCCGCGCTGCCGCGCGGCAACCGGATCAGCCGCCCGCTACCCCCACCAGAACGCGACCGCGATCATCGCGTACAGCGTCACCAGCGTCGCGCCCTCGAGCCAGTCTGAGGCGCCGTCGAGCACGACAAGTACCGTGATGAACACGGCGATCAGCAGCACGGCCAGCAGCAGCGGCGGCAGCACCAGCGTGAACGACGCGCCGACCAGCGGAGAGAGCAGCACCAGTGCAGGCGCGACCATCATCGCGACCTGCACGGGGCTCTGCAGGATCACGGACATGGCGACGTCCGGCTTGTTGCGGTACGCCAGTTGCACGCCGACGACGTTCTCCACGGCGTTGCCCGCGATGGCCACGATCACCAGACCGGCGAAGGCCTGCGAGATGCCGAGCGAGTCCATCGCGGGGGTGAGCGCGTCGACGAACCAGTCCGACACGAAGGCGGCGGCCACACCCGCGAAAGCCAGCATCCCGATGGCGACCTTGAGCGGCCAGCGCGGCCCTTCATGGTCCGCGGGAGCCTCGTTCACCCGTCCGGCCTCGCCCTCCGGGCGCTTCAGCGAGGCGGGGAGGGACGCGGCGAAGAGCAGGAGAAGAAGGATGGAGACCACGATCGACAGGGTGCGCTCGTGGCCGGCCGCCGGCGTGTGCAGCTGTGCGGTGAGCGCCGGTACGGTCAGCGCGGCGACCGACAGCACCAGCATCTGGCAGATCCGGCGCACCGACGCCTGCTCGAACTTCTGCGTGCCGTTCTTGAGCCCGCCGGCGATGAAGGCGAGGCCGAGGACGAGGAGCACGTTGGCGAGGATCGAGCCGACGATGGTGGCGGTGGCCACCTCGTACAGCTTGCTCTTGAGGGCGAAGAGCACCACGAACAACTCCGGCAGATTCCCCAGCGCACTCTGCAGCACCCCGGTGGCCCCCGCCCCGAGCCGGTCCCCGAGCGCCTCGACACTGCGCCCCACCAGCGCGGCCAGCAGGGCGAGGGCGATCGCGCTGACGGCGAACGGGGCGACGGTGCCCCCGATACTGGCGAAGTGCGCGACCGCCGCGGCGGCCATCGCGGCGACGGCGACGGCCAGCAGCCGCGTGTCGGAGCGGGTGAGGTGCATGGTCGCGATCATGCGATGCGCTGCCTGTCGATCGACGGCAGCGCGAATCCTCGGCGCGCCGGGTCGCTCATCCGACAGGTGTGCGCGGCCTCACTTGTCGGGGACGACCGTCAGCCCCGCGATGAGCTCCTCGATGTCCGGACGCATCCGCATCGCCTCGTCGCGGCCGGCGGGGTTGCACCACAGGTCGACGGCCACTCCGGCGTCCGCGACATACCAGACGTACTCGAGCGTGGTCGACGGCTCATCGTCGTCGTAACGCGTCAGCCGCAGGGCCCGCAGGCCGGGTGCGCCACCCGGCCCGGTGAACGCCTCGAGCAGGGGCGGCTCGACGTCGTCACCATCGTTGAGCCCCATGCTGTCGCGCAGCTCCTCGACCCCGCCGTCCTCGGCCGTCTCGAGCATGTAGTGGACGGGCACCGGGCTGACGAACGGGTCCGGCTGGTAGAGGAAGGAACCGGCGCTCGCGGGGTAGTTCTTCTTCAGTGCGCCTATGCGGCGCGCCGTCTCGGCGAATATCCGGCGGTAGCCCCGGAGACGCCGGTCGCGCCGAGGCATCCCGTACACGTCCTCCCAGCGGCCCATCGCCACGTACGTGCCCCAGGCGGCGTATGACCGACAGCCCTTCGGTAGCTTGTCCGGGACAGCGATCCAGGGGCGGGGCAGCCGTCCGGGGGCGAAACTCACGAGATACACGAGCAGCGACGCTACCGTCCCCACACATAGACCTCGGCCCCGGGCTGTCGCACCGAGAAGCGTCCCTCCGGGGACGCCGTCCGCAGGAGCTCCCGCAGTTCGGTTTCGAAGTCCGGGAGGCGGTCGCCGAACAGGTGCGGGGCGGCGAAGGACATCGAGAAGACCGAGGCCACGATGTCGTCGATGGTGCGTTCCAGTGGTTGGCCGCCGGGGATGGCGAGGTGTTGCGGGCCCGTGAAGCCTGCCGCCGCGAAGACCGCCTCCTCGCCTCCGGGGGTGCCCTGCGGGAGCGAGCCGCGGCCGGCTCGTCGGACCGGGCCGAGCCAGGAGCGTACGAGGGCGTCGATCTCCGGCTGCGGGACCGGGGGATGGGGGGGCCCGGCCGGGCCGCCGGGGTCGTCCTTCTGGTCGGAGACGTGCAGCAGGACGCCGCCGGGGCGCAGCATGTCCCGTACGGTCGCCGCCACCCGCGGCTGGTCCATCCAGTGGAAGGACTGGGCGAAGACCGCCGCGTCAATGGCCCCGAGGCCGGCGGGCAGTTCCTCGGCGCGGAGTTGCAGCCACGCGGTTTTCCCGGCGACTCCCTCCTTCGCGGCTCGCTGCTCGGCTTCGGTGATCATGCCGTGGTCCGGGTCCACGCCGACGACCTCGTCGAAGAGGTGCGCCAGCGTGAGCGCGACGATGCCAGGACCGCAACCGACGTCGAGCAGCCGCCCGCGCCGGTCGGGGCGCAGCGCCCCGGCGATCGCATCCGCCAGCCCGGGTGCGTACGGGAGGCGGCCACGCTCGTAATAGGCGGCCGTGCCCGCGAAGAGGGTCTCGTCCCACTCCCAGCCTTCGATCACGACGCCTCCGTTCTTACGGGCCCACCGCCACCGGCAGCCGCTCGTAGCCGCGCAGCACCCGGGTTCTGCGGCGCTGCGGCACCCCGGACACCCGTAGCCCGGGAAAGCGCTCGTAGAGCATACGCAGCGCGACCCGCGCCTCCAGCCGCGCCAGGCCCGCGCCCAGGCAGTAGTGGACGCCGGAGGAAAAGGCGATGTGGTCGGCGGCGTTGGGGCGGGTCACGGCGAAGGTGTGCGGGTCGTCGAAGACCGCCGGGTCGCGGTTCGCGCCGGCCAGCAGCAGGATCAGCGACTGGCCGCGGCCGAGCCGGACGCCCTCGATGACGGCGTCCTCGTACGCGACGCGCATGGTGAGCTGCACGGGGGAGTCGTAGCGCAGCACCTCGTCGACGGCGTTACCCCACAGGTCCGGGTCGCCCTTGAGCTTGCTCAGTTGCGCGGGGTGGCGGTCGAGGAGGGCCACCGCATTGCTGATCAGGCTGACCGTGGTCTCGAAGCCGGCCGCCAGGACCAGCAGGCCCACGGCGCGCAGCTCGACCTCGTCGAGCGCGTCGTCGCCGCCGAGGACCGCGAGCCGGCTCAGGAGGTCGTCGCCGGGGTCCGCGCGGAGCCGGCGCACATGCGCCGTGAACCAGTCCGCTAGCGCCACCATCGCCCGTTCCGCCTCGCGGAACTGGCGCCAGGACAGGCCGGGATCGAGCAGCAGCGCCGCCGAGTCGCCCCAGCGCAGCAGGTCCTGCCGGTCCTTGGGGTCGACGCCGAGCAGGTCGCCGATCACCGCCACCGGCAGCTGCGACGCGTACCGGGCGACCAGGTCGAAGCCGCCCACCGACGCCAGCGCGGCCAGCAGCTCGTCCGCGGTCTCCGCGATCCGGTCCTCCAGCACCGCTACGTGCCGCGGGGTGAAGGCCTTCGCGACCAGCCTGCGGTAGCGCGTGTGCTGCGGCGGGTCGACGGCGAGCATCGACGGCGGGTCCACCGGGCCGCGGGCCCGGTCCCGCGTGACCCGGTCGAGCAACCGCCGCAGGTGCGGCGGCAGTTCACCGTGGCCGCCGCCGACGCCGAAGCTGTCGCTGCGCAGCACCGCGTTCGCGGCGGCGTGGCCCGGCACCGCCCCGAGCGCTCCGGTGAGGACCACGGGACCGCGCCGCCGGAGCCCGTCGGCTATCGCCATCGCGTCGTCGCGGCCCGGGTCCATCAGCAGCGGGGCGACCGGATCCCCGCGCAGCGACGCCAGCCGCAGCGCGCCGCGGGGCAGCCCCTGCGAGAGCCCCCAGCGCGCGGCCGAGGCCGCCCGTTCCCGTGCCGCACTCCGCAAACCCTGCTCCGGACTCATCGGCTCCCCTTCCGTCGTCCGTCCGACGATGCCAGCACCCGCCGCGGCACGTCCTCCAGCATGGTGGTGATCTGCTTCTCCGTGACGCCGCGTTCGCGGACGTACGGCAGCACCTCCTCGCCGAGGTGCAGGTAGTGCCACTGGGTGAGCAGCCGCAGGACGTCCGGGTCGATCCAGTCGTTGTAGCAGGCCGCGTCCTGCGAGAGCACCATGCTGTCGGCGTAGCCGCGGCGGCACATCTCGACCAGTGTGGCGGCCCGTTCCTCGAAGGTGAGGTCCACATTGATGCCGAAGCGGTCCATGCCGAGGACGAAGCCGGCATCCGCGAGCCGCGCGAGGTGGTCGCAGTCGGTCGTATCGCCGCTGTGGCCGAGGACGATGCGGCCCGGGTCGACGCCCTCCTCGTCGCACAGCACCCGCTTGACGTGCGTGCCGCTGCGGGTGGTGGGGTGCGTATGCACGGTGATCGGGACGCCCGTGCGGTGATGGGCGCGGGCCACCGCGCGCATGATCCGCTCGACGTCGGGCGTCATGCCCTCGGCGTCTATCGCGCACTTGAGCATCCCGGCGCGGACGCCCGTATCCGCGATGCCGTCGGTGATGTCGGCGGTGAACATGTCCACCATCGGGTCCGGCACGTCCGCGCCGAGCATGTCGTTCAGCGCCGGGCCGCGGTAGCGGAAGTAGAGCGGGGCGCTGTCGTACGTATAGATCCCGGTCGCGACGATGATGTTGAGCTCGGGCACGCGCTCGGCGACCCGCTGGATCAGCGGGATGTTGCGGCCCAGGCCGACCACGGTCGGGTCCACGACGGTGCGGACGCCCTGGGCCGCCAGCTCGCCGAGCTTCTTGGCCGCCTGGGCGACGCGGGTGTCGTCGTCGCCCCAGTCGGTGGGGTGGTTGGCCTGCACATCGGCGGTGGCGATGAAGATGTGCTCGTGCATGTACGTACGTCCGAGATCGCCGCTGCCGACCTCGCCCAGCACTGTCGGGATCATGAAACCTCCAGGACCGATGAGTTTCTGTACGACCTGGAGTCAGTCATGCATAGTCGGGTTCACCGAACAACAGAGGAGACCGCACATGCGCACCCTGATCAGCACGGCCTTCGTCTCACTGGACGGCGTCGTCGAGGCCCCGGGCGGGGAGCCCGGCTACCGCAACTCGGGCTGGACCTTCAAGGGCGTCGAGTTCGTGCCGGAGGCCTTCGAGATCAAGGGCCGCGAGCAGGACGAGACCTCCGCGCTGCTGCTGGGCCGCACCAGCTATGAGGCGTTCAGCCCGGTCTGGCCGAAGATGGAGGAGTTCGCCAGCCTGGTCGACAAGCCCAAGTACGTCGTCTCCACCACGCTCAAGGAGGACGACCTCGTCGACAACTGGGGCCCGACCACCATCCTGCGCTCGCTCGACGAGGTGGCCGAGCTGAAGAAGACCGACGGCGGCAACATCGTCATGCACGGCAGCGCGACGCTGAACCACGGTCTCTCCGACGCGGGCCTCATCGACCGCTACCACCTGCTGGTCTTCCCGCTCCTCCTCGGCGCCGGCAAGCGGCTCTTCAGCGAGACCGACAAGGACACCCAGCACCTGAAGCTGGTGGAGGCCGAGTCGTACGCGAACGGCCTGCAGAAGAACGTCTTCGACGTGGTCCGTTGAGGACGTATCAGTCGAGGATGCGGAAGACGCCGATGTCGTCGGCGAGGGCTCCCTGGTCCGGCGAGGTCTGATTCAGGGAGCCTTCGACCCCGATCCAGCCGTGGAAGGTGCCGTTGTCGTCGATGGCCTGCAGCATCGGCTTGACGTGCGAGTTGCCGCTGTAGCAGTACTCGCCGCGGTCGATGGCGTGCTGCAGCCGCCAGCCCCACAGGGTGTCGCGGCGGTGCCCTATGGGGGAGCGGGCGGGGGAGATGTAGTACTCCGTGGCGCCCGCTCCGCCGCCGTTGGTCTCGCCGCCGATGCAGCTGCCCTCGGTGCACTTCTTCCAGTTCTGCAGCCAGAAGGGGCTGCCGTCGCCGTGATCGATATACGGGTCGGCGCTGACCTCGCTGGTCTTCCACAGGTAGTAGCGGTGGATCATCTTCGACCAGTCCGTGCCGGCCAGTGACGCGAGCGGGACCCGCTTGTCCCAGGCCCAGTTGGAGCCGGCGCCGAAGCCGTGCGTGGCGCCGTAATTGCTGCCCGCGATCTCGGCATTGGCGAGCGCCCCGCCCGCCTTTGAGGTGAGGGTCCAGTCCTCGGTCTGCCCGCCGTTCCAGGCGACGTGCAGCCGGTCGCCGCTGACGGAGTAGGTGCCGGTGAGGGTGCTGGAGGCGGCGGTGGACTGGTAGCCGCCGGCCGTCTGCACGTAGCAGTCGCGGGCCGTGCAGCCGCTCGCCTTGATGCCGGTGGAGGCGCGGGTGACCCGCTTGGTCTGCGACCAGTGCCAGTGGGTCTCGCTGACCTTGCCGTCGGCGGAGAAGGTGTACTGGCCGAGCCGGACCCAGTTCTTCGTCGACCCGGCCTTCAGCCCGCCGACGGCGATGGTGAACCGCGCCTTGCCGAGCGGGAGTTCGGCGGCGTGCACGGTGGTGGCGGGCAGGAAGGTGGCGGCGACGGCTGCGATGACGAACAGCGCGAGCGCGGTGAAGCGGCGGCGCATGACATCCTCCCGGACGACGGTGGGGGATTCGGTCTGGGCCGTAAGCCCACCGCGAAGCTAGCGTCGCCGGCTTGCGCGCCGGTTGCGCGACGGAGGCGTCGGTGATGACCGCACAGGGCTGTCCACCACTGTTGCTCTGGGCAACAATTCTGGCTCATGGGACCTGAGCTGACGCGCCGCAGACTGCTGATAGCCGCCGGCGCGGGGACGGCCGCGTTCGCCCTCGACGGGACGTTACGCACCGCTGCCGCCGCCGCGCCGACCGACACCGATCTGGTGGTGTACGGCGGCACTTCCGCCGGCATCGCCGCCGCCGTGCAGGCGCGGCGGATGGGCGCCACGGTGGTGCTGCTGGAGCCCGGCCGGCACCTCGGCGGCCTGACCACCGGCGGCCTCGGCGCCACCGACACCGGGAACGGCGGGGCCATCGGCGGGATCGCCGGGGAGTTCTACCGCCGTATCCACGCCGCGTACAACGGCACCCCGGTCACTCCGGACTCGCCCGCCCGCTACGTCTTCGAACCGCATGTCGCCGCCGCCGTCTTCGCCGAGCTGCTCGACGAGGCGGGGGTGCCGGTGGTGCGCGAGGCGCGGCTCGCCTCGGTGGAGAAGCGCGGGAACCGGCTGCTGCGGCTGATCACCGCGGGCGGGACCGCGTACCGCGGCCGGATGTTCATCGACGCCACCTACGAGGGCGACCTGATGGCGAAGGCCGGAGTGGCCTTCACGACGGGCCGCGAGGGCAACGCCAAGTACGACGAGACCCTCAACGGCGTCCAGCACCGCACCGGCCACCAGTTCGTCCACCGCGTGGACCCGTACGTGACCCCGGGCAGCCCGTCGAGCGGCCTGCTGCCGGGCGTATCAAGCGCCGCCCTCGCGCCCAACGGCACCGCGGACGACAAGATCCAGGCCTACAACTACCGCATGTGCCTCACCAAGGCCGCCGACCGCATCCGCTTCCCGAAGCCGTCCGGCTACGAGCCGATGCGCTACGAGCTGCTGCTGCGCTATATCCAGGCGGGCTGGACCGGACCGTTCTTCACGACGACGCAGATGGGCGGCGGCAAGACCGACTCCAACAACAACGGCGCGTTCTCGACGGACCACATCGGCTTCAACTACGGCTATCCGCTGGGCTCGTACGCCCAGCGCGAGTCGATTGCCGTCGAGCACCGCACCTACCAGCAGGGCTTCATGTGGTTCCTCGCGAACGACCCGCGGGTGCCCGAGTCGATCCGCACATCGGTCGGCGCGTGGGGGCTGCCGGCGGATGAGTTCACCGGCTACGGCGGCTGGCCGCCGCAGCTGTACGTGCGCGAGGCGCGGCGGATGGTGTCGTCGTACGTGATGACCGAGCACGAGTGCCGCGGCCGGGTGAAGGTGCCGGACCCGGTCGGGCTCGCTTCGTACACGATGGACTCGCACAACTGCCAGCGCCTGGTCGTCGACGGCGCGGCCCGCAACGAGGGCGACGTCCAGGTCGGCGTGCCCGCCCCGTACGGGATCAGCTACCGCTCGATCGTCCCCGTCGAGTCGCAGTGCGCGAACCTCCTCGTCCCGGTGGCGCTCGCGGCCTCGCACATCGCGTACGGATCGATCCGCATGGAACCGGTCTTCATGATCCTCGCCCAGTCGGCGGCGACGGCGGCCCGCATGGCCATCGACACGAACGCGCCGGTCCAGCGCGTCCCGTACGCGAATCTCGGGACCCGCCTGCGCGCCGACGGCCAACTGCTGGACTGGCCGCCGACCGTGCCCGGCCAGGTCGTGGTCGACAACGCCTCACCGAGCGGCGTCACGACCGACGGCGTCTGGACGTCCAGCACCTCCATCCCCGGCTACTACGGCACCGACTACCTCCACGACGGCAACGGCAACAAGGGCATCACCCGGCTCCGCTTCCGCCCTGACCTGCCGGATGCCGGCACGTGGACGGTGGCGCTGCGCTGGACCGCCGACCCGAACCGGGCTAGCAACGTGCCGGTGGACGTGGAGACCAGTGCGGGCACCACCACCAAGACCGTGGACCAGCGCACCCAGGGCGGCCAGTGGGTGCTGCTGGGGAGCTGGGACTTCACCGCGGGCACCGGCGGCAGCGTGCTCATCCGCACGGACGGCACGGACGGTTATGTGGTCGCGGACGCCGTGCGGTTCACGCCGACGTGACGTGTCGTCGGAGTAGGCGCGGTGGTCAGCGCAGGTGGTCCTCCACCCGCTCGACCTTCGCCTCGAGCTGTCCGGTGTAGCCGGGGCGGATGTCGGCCTTCAGGACCAGGGAGACCCGTGCGGAGCCCTGGCCGGCGGCCTCAACTGCGCGTTTGACGACGTCCATCACCTCGTCCCACTCGCCTTCGATGTTGGTGAACATCGCGTTGGTGGAGTTCGGCAGGCCCGAGTCCCGGACCACCTGCACGGCCCGGGCCACGGCCTCACTGACGCCGCCGTCCGGGTCGTCGCCGGACGGGCTGACGCTGAATGCGACGAGCATGACGTTCCTTTCTCCGTTTCGGCCCTGCTAGTGCACCGCTTCGCCCGCGTGCGGCTCCAGGACGCCGAAGAGGATCAGGGCGAAGATGAGCAGGCCCAGCAGGACGCGGTAGATCACGAAGGGCAGGAAGGAGTGGGTCGTGATGAAGCGCATCAACCAGGCGATCACCGCGTAGCCCACGAAGAAGGCGATCACTGTCGCGAGGATGATCGTGCCCCACTGGACGTTCGGCTGTTCCGCTACGTCCTTGAGCTCGAAGAGGCCCGAGGCCAACACCGCCGGGATCGCCAGGAGGAATGAGTAGCGGGCCGCCGCCTCGCGGTTGTAGCCGAGGAAGAGGCCGCCGGTGATCGTGGCGCCGGAGCGGGAGACGCCCGGGACCAGGGCCAGCGCCTGTGCGGCGCCGAAGAGGAGGCCGTCGCGGGTGTTGAGGTCCTGGAGGGACTTGCGCTGAGTGGGAGCGCGGTGCTTGCCGCCGATGTCGCCGTCGCGGGAGGCGCGCCAGTCGGCGAAGCCGAGGAGGAGGCCCATGAGGATCAGGGTGGTGGCGGTGAGGCGCAGGTCGCGGAAGGGTCCCTCGATCGAGTCCTTGAAGACGAGGCCGAGTACCCCGATCGGGATCGAGCCGATGATCACCAGCCAGCCCATCTTGGCGTCGTGGTCGCCGCGCAGGGACTTGTTGACCAGCGAGCGGGACCAGGCCGAGATGATCCGGACGATGTCCTTGCGGAAGTAGATGATCACCGCCAGCTCGGTGCCGATCTGCGTGATCGCGGTGAAGGCGGCGCCGGGGTCCTGCCAGCCGGCGAAGGCGGCGGTCAGGCGCAGGTGGGCGCTGGAAGAGATCGGGAGGAATTCCGTCAGCCCCTGGACGAGACCGAGGATGACTGATTCGAACCAGGTCATAGGAGGGGCTGCACAGTCCTTACGAAACGAAACGGAACGAAGCGTCGCCGGGGCCAGGGGCCGGAAGAGATCCTATGGGCCCGGGGTGAGGACGCCGACCGCAGGGTCGGCCACCGGCGCCGCGGCCCGCGCCGCCGCGCCCCGCCGGCGCCGCCGCCAGGCCACGCCCGCCCCCACACCCGCACTGATCACGATGAAGCCGAGCGCGGCGAAGAAGCCGGGGGAGAGGGGGTCGGAGGCGCTGGATCCGGCGACCACGTACGCCGCCGTGTTCGGCACGCAGCCGACCGCCGTCGCCAGCAGGAACGGCGTCCACCCCATCCGGGAGACGGCCGCACAGTAGTTCGCCGCGGCGAACGGCACCCCCGGGAAGACCCGCAGCGCCAGCATCGACCGGAAGCCGCGCCGGCTCAGCTGCCGGTCCGCCGCCGCCAGCCACCGCGCCCGCTGCACCGGTCCGCGCAGCGCTGCCTGCCCGAGCACCCGCCCGAGGCCGAAGGAGATCCCGGCCCCGAGCACCGTGCCCGCGACCGCCGCGGCCAGCCCGCCCTGCAGGCCGAAGAGCGCACCGGAGGCGAGGTTCAGCAGGGGCCGCGGCACGAGAGCCGCCGTGCACAGTCCGTAAGCGAGCCCGAAGAACGCCACCGCGGGCGCGCCGGTGACGGCGAGCAGCCGGCCGTTGGAGATCAGCTCATGCGGCTGGAAGACGGCCACCGCGACCGCGGCGGCCGCGAGCAGCGCGACGAGCAGCCCCAGGCGGGACCACGGGTGGGTCACGGCCCGGAGGCAGGCTGCGGGGAGGCCGTCGGAAGCGGCGACGGGTCGGTCCATCGCTGGAGCCTAACCGACGATACGTCCGGAGTGCCGTGACGGAGACGACCGGGACAGGCTCGTTACGGTGGCGGGCATGCTGGCAGACACCGTCCTCACCCGGCTCACGGCGGCGTATCCGACGGCCGCCGATCCGGTACGGGCCGAGCAGACCGTCGCGTACATGAAGGGCGTCGTCCCCTTCCTCGGCATCCCCGCCCCGGAGCGGCGCGCGCTCGACCGCACGGTTCTGGCCGGGCTGCCGCGCCCGGACGAGGAGGACTGCGCGGAGATCGCGCTGCGCTGCTGGCAGCTGCCCGAGCGCGAGTACCACCTCTTCGCCGTCGACTATCTGCGCCGCTATGTGAAGCGGCTGAGCTCCGGCTTCCTGCCCACCGTGCGCGAGCTGATCACTCACCGCTCCTGGTGGGACACGGTGGACGCGCTCGCCGCGCACGTCGTCGGCGGTCTCGTCGCCGCCGACCCGAAGCTGGCCGCCGACATGGACCGCTGGATCGAGGACGACGACCTCTGGGTCGCCCGTACCGCCCTGCTCCACCAGCTCCGCTTCAAAGCCGCCACCGACACCGACCGCCTCTTCGGCTACTGCCTGCGCCGCGCGAACCACCCCGACTTCTTCATCCGCAAGGCGATCGGCTGGTGCCTGCGCGAGTACGCCAAGACCGATCCGGCGGCCGTCCGCACCTTCGTCACCGCGCACCGCGGCGAGCTGTCGCCGCTGTCCGTACGCGAGGCGCTCAAGAACCTCTGAAGAAAACCCTTCGACGTCGCACCCCGCCATGCGCGATCATCAGCGGCATGTTCCGGCACGCCTTCTCCGCGACCACGTCTGCAGCAGCAGACGCGCTGAAGGCTGCCCTGGACTTCTTCGCAGCAGCAGCAGCCGACGGCGCCCGAGGCTGACCCTTCCCGGATAGCGATCCGCGGACCCCCGAGGGGGAGGGTCGGCGGGACGCGCGGGGTCCGCAGCTGCCAGACATCATCAGTTGCGAGGAAGAGACATGCCCAAGCAGGCATACGTGCGCACCAAGCCGCACCTCAACATCGGCACCATGGGCCACGTCGACCACGGCAAGACGACGCTCACCGCCGCGATCACCAAGGTGCTCAGCGAGCGCGCCGGCGGCTCCGGCTCCTTCGTCCCGTTCGACCGTATCGACCGGGCCCCGGAGGAGGCGGCGCGCGGCATCACGATCAACATCGCGCACGTCGAGTACGAGACCCAGACCCGGCACTACGCCCACGTCGACATGCCCGGGCACGCCGACTACGTCAAGAACATGGTCACCGGCGCCGCCCAGCTGGACGGCGCGATCCTGGTCGTCTCGGCGACCGACGGCGTCATGCCGCAAACCGCCGAGCACGTCCTGCTCGCCCGCCAGGTCGGCGTCGAGCACGTCGTCGTCGCGCTGAACAAGGCCGACGCCGGCGACCCCGAGCTGACCGACCTGGTCGAGCTGGAGGTCCGCGAGCTGCTGGCGAAGCACGGCTTCGACGGCGACGGCGTCCCGGTCGTACGGGTCTCCGGGCTCAAGGCGCTCGAGGGCGACCCGCGATGGTCGGCGGCGATCGAGGCGCTGCTCGACGCGGTCGACGTGTACGTGCCCATGCCGGAGCGGTACACGGACGCGCCGTTCCTGCTGCCGGTGGAGAACGTGCTCACCATCACCGGGCGCGGCACGGTCGTCACGGGCGCGGTCGAGCGCGGCACGGTGCGCGTCGGCGACAAGGTCGAGGTGCTGGGCGCGGAGATCGAGACGACGGTCACCGGCCTGGAGACCTTCGGCAAGCCGATGGAGTCCGCCGAGGCCGGCGACAACGTCGCGCTGCTGCTGCGCGGCGTCGCCCGGGACGCGGTGCGCCGCGGGCACATCGTCGCCGAGCCCGGCAGCGTGGCGCCGCGGCGGCGGTTCACCGCGCAGGTGTACCTGCTGCCCGCGGCGGAGGGCGGCCGGCACTCCGCGATCGTCACCGGCTACCGGCCGCAGTTCTACATCCGCACCGCGGACGTGGTCGGCGACATCGACCTCGGCGAGGCGGGCGTCGCCCGGCCCGGCGACACGGTCGAGCTGTCGGTCCAGCTCGGCCGCGAGGTGCCGCTCGAGCCGGGGCTGACCTTCGCCATCCGCGAGGGCGGCCGCACGGTGGGGGCGGGCACGGTCACGGAGGTGCGGTAGGGCCGCCTCCGTAACGCCCCTGCCACGACCGCTGCCGCATCCGCATCGCGCGGGTGCGGCAGCGGTGACAATAGGGCGGTGGATACGGACGACGAGCTGACGGACGATGAGCTGACGGACGAGCCGATACCCGTCACCGCCGCGGTCGACGGCGGCACGGCCAAGCTGCTGCCCGATGTCGACCGGCCGAACGCGTGGCTGCTCACGGTGGACGGCGCGCCGCAGTCGTACGTCGATCTCGACGACCCGACGTACCTGGAATTCGAGTACGCGCGCCGCGTCGCGCACGTCATCGACGCGACCTTCGCCGAGGGCCGTCCGCTCGACGTCCTGCACCTCGGCGGTGGTGCGCTCACCCTGCCGCGCCGGCTGGTGGCCACCCGCCCCGGCTCCCGGCAGCTCGTCGTCGACAACGACCGCCCGCTGCTCCGCCTCATCACCGACCACCTGCCGCTGCCGGCCGACAGCGGGGTCACGCTGCTGGCGGAGGACGCCCGTACGGCGCTCGAGCAGGTGCCGGCGGGCGCGTACGACCTGATCATCGCGGACGTGTACGGGGGCTCGCGGTCCCCGGCCCGTATCGCCTCCGCCGAATACGCGCTGGCCGCCGCGACCGCGCTGCGCCCCGACGGCATCTACATCGCCAACCTCGCCGACTCGGCCCCTTTCCGCTTCCTCGGCTCCCAACTCGCCAACGCCGCCCCCGTCTTCGCGGGCCGCTGCCTCATCGCCGAACCGGGCGTCCTGCGCGGCCGTCGCTTCGGCAACGCGCTGCTGGTGGCGGCCCACCAGGAGCCGGAGGTGGGCGAGTTCGCCCGCCGGGTGGCAGCGGACCCATTCCCGGCACGGGTGGTCCACGGCGCCTCCCTCGACCGACTGTGCCCGGGCGCTCAGCCGGTGGCAGACGCAGACGCGGTCCCGTCCCCGGAACCGCCGCGGGGCGCCTTCACGGTGGGCTGAGCGGCGACGGGCACCTGCTCGCGGCGGGTGAGGGTGCGTACTTCGGGGATGAAGAGGACCGCGGCGGTCAGGAGCACGATCAGCGCCGAGCAGCCCCACAGCGCGCCGTCGATTCCCAGGACGCCCATCGCGGGGCCGGCGAGCGCTGTGGCCAGCGGGATGCCGGCCAGCGAGCCGAGCATGTCGTACGACGCCACTCGCGACAGTTTCTCTTCGGGTATCTCCTGGTGCAGGGCCATCATCCAGGTCACCGCGAACATTTCGACGGACAGTCCGCTGACGAACATCACCGCGGCGAGCGGCATCGGTTGCAGCGGCAGCGCGAGTGCGGCCGAGGGCAGCGCGAGGGGGAAGACGGAGAGGATGCCGGCGAGGAGAATCCGCTTGGGTTTGTAGCGGGTCATCAGCAGGGCCCCGCCCACGGTCCCGGCCCCGAAGGCGGCGAGGGCGTAGCCCCACGGTGCCGCGCCGCCCAGGCTGTCGCGGGCGACCAGCGGTCCGTACACCGACTCGGCGGCGGCTACCACGGCGTTGACGACGGCGAATTGCACCACGATGGACCACAGCCAGGGCCGGCTGATCACTTCGCGCCAGCCGTCGCGCAGGTCGCGCAGCATGCCGGGGCCCGGCTCGCGTTCCGGGATGTGGCTGACGTCGAGGAAGGTCCGTAGCGCGCCGGCGACGGCGAAGGCCGCGGCGTCGACGGCGAGCACCCAGCCGGGGCCGATGGCGGCGACGAGGGCGCCGCCGAGGGCCGCGCCGCCGATGTTGGCGCCGTTGACCCCCAGCCGGAACAGGGCGAATGCCTTGCCGGCCTGGTCGCCGGTCACCGACGACAGGAGCATGCCCTCGGCGGCCGGCGCGAAGAAGGCCTGGCCGGTGCCGCCGAGGGCGCTGAGGAGTGCCATCTGCCAGAGCTGGGCGGTGCCGTTGATGACGAGGATCGCGAAGATGGCTTGCGAGACGCAGTTGAGGACGTTGGCCGCGACCATCACCCGGTGCCGCGGCAGGCGGTCGGCTATCGCGCCGCCGATCAGCAGGAAGACCACGAGCGGGATGGTCCGCGCGGCGGCGACGAGCCCCACGTCCCCGGCGCTTCCGCCGGCCTCCAGGACGGCGAAGGCGGAGGCGATGAGTGCGCCGGAGGCGCCGAGTCCGGTGACGACGGCGGCGGCTGCGAGGAGGCGGTAGTTGCGCGGCGAGGCGACTGGTGGGGGAGCGGTCACGCCCGAACTATCTCCTGGTTTATGGGTACTTCGCCAGCTGATTTCTGAGACGGCGGGGCTTTCCGCTTGACGTCATGATCAAGAGTGGCTATCCATAGGTCTCGACCATTCATAGCTGGAAAGGGTAAGCGTGCGGCGTCTAATCGCCAGCGCTGCGACGGCACTTGCCGTCGGTGCGGTTCTGGCCGGTGGCAGTCCGGCGGTCGCCGATTCGGCGACATCGAATGGTGACGTGGCCACCATGGGGCAATTCACCTGCGAGGAGTGGGGCCGGTACGGGGTGACTGACCGCCGTACTCCCGTGCACGTGGGGCCGAGCGGGTCCTCGACGGTCACCGGCTAGATAGCCGGCGGCGAGCGGGTCCGCGGATACTGCCGCTGCATCAACAGCGCGGGGAATGTCTGGTACGAGATAACCGGCAATCTGGGCAACGACTTGGAAGAGAAGGACGCCCGGTTCATCTACTCCGGTTACCTGTAAGGGGGAAATGTGCGCAAGGCTGTCCTTGCCGCGGCCGCGGTTGCGGTCGGCGTCATCGCCGGCGGGACCGCAGTCGCCAGTCTGACGGCGGATTCCCGTATGTGAGTGGTGGAACAAGCCCGGTGTGACCGACCGTCGCACCGCGTACTACCTCGACGCGGGCAGGGAGATCACGGGCTACTACCGGTGCATCAACAGCCACGGCAACGTGTGGTACGAAATAACCGGAAAGCTGGAGGAAAACGGCGGCGGTCATTTCGTCTACTCGGGCAATCTGTAGACAGGTAGACCCACTGAAGCGGACGGAACACGTGTCGTGTTCCGTCCGCTTCGGCCGTCTTCAGGTCACTGCTCGAGCGGGCGCAGGCTCTTCATCATCTTCTCGATGGTGCTCTGCGGGACCTCGTCCTTCACCTTGAAGTCGGTGAGAAGGACAAAGGTCTTGAGCTCGCCTTCCTTGTCCTCGAAGCTGAAGGCGACTGCCTTGCCGTTCTGTCCGGTGCACTTATTGGTCTTCGTCGCTCCCGTGGTGGTCGCGATGACGTACTTCCCGGACGTGCCGTACGAGTTCGAGAAAGCCTTGGGCTTGGTGTATTCGAGCTTGCCGGCCTTGACTTCCTTCTTGGGGTCTTTGTAATACCCGTACGCGGCCCAGGCCATGGCCTCGTTAGTGGCCGCTTCGCCGGTGTTCTTCGCCCCCTGCGCGCCCTTGGTGCCGACCGAGGCTCGCGTATAGGTGTCGTCTCCGGACTTGCACCACTTCTGCTTGAACACCGCCGGAGCCGAGAAGGATACGGCCGGCCCGGGGAAATCCGACTTGTCGTACGGGTCCTCAAGACCCCAACCGGTGTCGGCGCCCAGCACCTCCCAGCTCGGCGGGACGTCGAAGAGCGTGCCGTGCTTGGGGTTGGAAACCGGCTTCCAGCCCGGGACTACGGCCTTCAGGCCGCCGTTTGCGCCGTCGCTGCGTGGGTCGTCGGAGGTGCTCTGGCTGGGCTCGTCGGTCTTCTTTGTTGCCTTGGGTGACTTCGAGGTGCCCGCGACCGGGTCCTTGCCGCCGTCGTCGCGGTTCATCAGGACGACGCCGACCACCACCGCCGCGGCCAGGACCGCGACCGCTGTGACTATTGCCACTATGGAGGAGGTCTTCGGGCCCTGCTTCTGGGGCGGCTGCATGCCGCCGGGGGGTGTGGGGGGTGACCAGCCGGGGGCCGGCTGTTGGTACGGGTTCGGCTGCTGCCCGTACGGCTGTTGCTGGCCGTACTGCGGGGGCTGCTGGTACGGATTGGGTCCCTGTTGGTTCGGGTGCTGCTCGCCCCCGGGCTGCTGTCCTTGCCACATGGGCAGCACCATATCCGGCGGCGCCGCCGGGCCGCGCTTGCTACTGGCTGGTAACGTGCGGCGCATGCCCGAGACTCTGCCGGATATCGGCGAAATGATGGCGGCCACCGTGCCCATGGCCCGCACCCTCAATCTCGTCTTCGAGGAGACGGGCGCCGAGCGCGCGACCGTCCGCCTGCCCGACCAGCCCGCGTACCACAATCACGTCGGCGGGCCGCACGCCGGCGCGATGTTCACGCTCGCCGAGACGGCCAGCGGTGCCATCGTTCTCGCGGCGTTCGGCGACCAGTTGCAGCGGGCGGTGCCGCTCGCCGTGCGGGCCGAGATCGGCTACGCCAAGCTGGCCATGGGGGACGTCACCGCCACCGCGCGGCTCGGCCGTCCGGCCGCCGAGGTCGTCGCGGAGCTGGATGCGGGCAGTCGGCCGGAGTTCCCGGTCGAGGTGGACATCACGCGGGCGGACGGGGCCGTTACCGGGCAGATGCGGATCATCTGGACGTTGCGTCCTAATGACCCCAAGACCCCCTGAGTCTGCCTGACTCAGGCGTTCTCGCCATGCAGCCGGGCCAGGCCCACGTACCCCTCCGCGTTCAGCCGGATGTGGTCGCGCTCCTCGTCCGTCAGCGGGCGCCGCACCTTCGCCGGGACGCCGGCGACCAGCGAGCCCGGCGGCACCTGCATGCCCTGCGGCACCAGTGCCTGTGCCGCGACCAGCGAACCGGTGCCGATCACCGCGCCGTTGAGCACCGTCGCGCCCATGCCGATGAGGACGTCGTCCTCGATGGTGCAGCCGTGCACCACCGCGTTGTGGCCGATGGTGACCCGGTCGCCGATGGTGACCGGGAAGCCGGGGTCGCAGTGGACGCTGGAGTTGTCCTGGACGTTGCTGTCGGCGCCGAGCGTGATCGGGCCGCAGTCGGCGCGCAGTACGGCGTGGTACCAGACGCTCGAGCCGGCGGCGAGCGTCACCTCGCCGACCACGACGGCGGTGGGGGCGGTGTACGCCTCGGGGTCGACCTTCGGTTCCTTGCCGCCGACGCCGGTGATCAAAGCCCGCTCCGCCATCGCTCTGCTCGCTCTCTTCCGCTGGGAAAACCGCTTCGGGGGGTGTCCTCGTGCCGCGCCCTACCGCACAGTACGGTGTCCGGGTGCCGACCGAGCGAAGCAGCCCCCTGAGCCGGGCGCTGTCCCGTGCCGTGCACCGCGGCTGGCGCTGGGTGCAGCGCACGGGGGCGGTGACTGCCCAGCGCCCCGGGCCGTATCGCTTCCGCCGGATCGGGCACGGCACCAAGCTCGCCTTCCCGCAGGGGACGGTCTTCGGCGAGCCGTGGATCGAGCTCGGCGACCACTGCATCGTCGGGCAGCATGTCACCCTCACCGCCGGGCTGATGCCCGATCTCGACCTTGGTACGGACACGGTGCTGCGGATCGGCAACGGGGTGGTGCTGGGGCGCGGCAGTCATGTGGTGGGGGACCGGCCGGTGGATATCGGTGACGACGTCTTCTGCGGGCCGTATGTCTACATCACCACGACGAATCACAGCTACGACGATCCGCACGAGCCCGTCGGCAAGCAGTGGCCGCGGACCGCGCCCGTCGTGATCGGGGCGGGCAGCTGGCTCGGGGCCGGGGCGCTGATCCTGCCGGGTGCGCGGCTGGGGCGGAATGTGGTCGTCGCGGCCGGTTCGGTCGTACGGGGCGAGGTACCCGACCATGCCGTGGTCGCGGGAGCGCCGGCGAAGGTCGTACGCCGCTGGGATCCGGAGGCCGGCTGGCAGCCGCCGCTGCGGACGCCGCCGCCGCGGCCGATCCCGGAGGGGATCACGCCCGAGGAGCTCCTTGCCCTCGCCGACTGGGACCCGTCCGGATGGGACGGCAGCGGCGAAAAGGGGACACTGGACCCGTCGAGCTGAGGAGGTGGCCGCGGTGAATAACCGCACGCTGCGCATCCTGCTCACGGTGGTCGTCGTCATCCACGCCATCGCGCTCGCGCTCTACGCGTGGCGCAACCACTGGTGACTCAGCCACTGGTGACTCATCCGGACGCCAGCAGCACCGTCCCCGCGAGCGCGAGTCCCGCGCCCGCGGCCTGGATCCCGCGCAGCCGCTCGTGCAGCAGGCCGCGCGCGGCCAGCGCGGTCACCACCGGGTAGAGCGAGGCGAGCACGGCCGCCACCGTGACCGGGCCTGAGCGGGTGGCCAGCGCGTAGGTGCCGTTCGCGGCCACGTCCGCCAGGCCGACGAAGGCGAGCGCGGGGAGGGCCGGTATGAGCGAGCGGGCACCGCCCTCCGGGAAGGCCGCGCCGCCGCGCAGGGTGCCGGCCCACAGGACCGGGGCGCCGACCGCGACGTTGACCACCCGCTGCACGAACAGCGCCAGGAACAGCCCGTTGAGGGTGGTGGACGCCTCCGCGATGAAGGCCATCGTGGCGCCGAAGCCGAGCGCCGCGACGAGCGTGAGCCAGACCGTCTGCCGCTGCACCGGCGCCCCGCGCAGCTGCGGGCCCGCCGCCAGCACCACGCCGGTGACGGCCACGGCTATCCCGCCCAGCTGCAGCAGGTCGGGACGTTCCGCGTGGATCACCAGGCCGGCGCCGAACGGCACCACGACGCCGACCGTGCCCAGCGGCGAGACCACGCCCATCGGGCCGAGGGCGAGCGCCTTGTAGAAGCAGAACATCGCGAGCGGGCCGACCGCCCCGGCCGCGACCGCGAACCAGAGCCGGTCGCTCGCCTCGCTCCACGCGCCCGTCGCCAGCACGATCACGCCGAGCGCGGCCACCGCGATGGTCTGCGAGACGACCACGACGGTGAGCGCCTTGATACGTCGCGTCAGGATCCCGCCGCCGAAGTCGGCGAAGCCCCACAGGAGGCTGGTGGCGAGGGCGAGAACCGCTGACATGGAGGTGACCTGCCTTGAGTACAGTGTGGTGGACGGTGAAGTACAGCAGACCGTAGTACATTGAAGTGAACTTGGCCATCCAGAATAATGGACGGACGTTGTGACGGACCTCGATCACCTCACGCAGTCGCTGGCGCGCAACCTCCACCGCTACCGCGCGGAGGCCGGTCTGACCCTGGAGGCCCTCGCCGCACGGGCAGGGGTCAGCCGCGGCATGATCATCCAGATCGAGCAGGCGCGGACGAACCCCAGCGTGGCGACCACCTTCAAGCTCGCCGACGCGCTCGGCGTCAGCCTGACGGCGCTGCTCGACTACGAAACCGGCCCGCAGGTGCGGGTGATGGCGCCCAAGCAGCAGGTGCAGATGTGGTCGACGGAGGCGGGCAGCTCCTCGCGGCTGCTGGTCGACGCGCAGGCGCCGGGCCCGTTCGAGCTGTGGACGTGGCGGCTGGCGCCGGGCGACGCGAGCGCCTCCGATCCGCACCCGCCGGGCACGGTCGAGCTGCTGCACGTAACCGCCGGTGAACTGACCCTCGTCGTCGACGACGAGCCGTATCCGGTGCCCGCCGGACACTCGGCGAGCTTCGAGGGCAGCCGCCCGCATACGTACCGCAACGACGGTGACCAGCCTGTGGACATGACCCTGGCCGTCTCGATCCCCGCCGTACGCTGAAAGCCATGCGTCCGCCGATCGGAAACTTCAGCGAAGCCCACCCTGCCCCCGAGGTCCTCGACCGCCTCGCCGAGCCCGTGGCCGCCGCGGTGCGCGCCTGGCGTCAGGTCGTACCGGCCGCGGAGCTGCTCTACGTCGACAGCGACCCGGAGGTCGCCGACACCGCCGTCTTCTGCGAGACCTACGGCGAGGAGCTGCTGGAGCAGTCGGCCAACTGCGTGATCACCGCGGGCAAGCGCGGCGGCGAGCTCAGCTACGCGGCCTGCGTGGTGCTGTCCACCACCCGCGTCGATGTCAACGGCGTGGTGCGCAAGCAGCTCGGCGCCCGCAAGGCGTCGTTCGCGCCCATGGACACCGCGGTCGGCGAGACCGGGATGGAGTACGGCGGCATCACCCCGATCGGGCTGCCGCGCGACTGGCCGGTGCTCGTCGACGCCCGGGTCGCGGACGCGCCGCACCTGGTCATCGGCAGCGGGCTGCGCCGCGGCAAGCTCATCGTCCCGGGCAAGGCCCTCGCCGGGCTGCCGGGCGCGGTGGTGATCGAGGGGCTCGGGGCGTGACCGCCGCGGTGCGGCGGGCGCGGCCGGAGGACGCCGCCGAACTGGTGCGGCTGCGGCGCGAGATGTTCCAGGCCATGAAGGGGCGCGACGAGCCGGGGCCCTGGGAGGCCGACGCCCGCGCGATGCTGCGGCGGCAGCTCGCCGACCCGGGAACGCGTACCGGTGCCTTCGTCATCGACGGGCCCGGCGGCACCCTCGCCGCCTGCGCCGTCGGCACCATCGAGGAGCGGCTGCCTGCGCCCGGCCACCCGGACGGGCGTTTCGGCTTCGTCTTCAACGTCTGCACCGACCCGGAGCACCGCGGCCGCGGCCACGCCCGCGCGGTCACCCGGGAGCTGCTGTCGTGGTTCGCCGAGCAGGGCGTCACCCGCGTCGACCTGCACGCCACCAAGGACGCCGAGCAGCTCTACCGCGAGTTCGGCTTCGCCGAGCATCCCATCGCCCTCTCGCTCGACCTCCCGGCCGGCCCGTAGCACCGGATCCCGCCGCGCGGGCGCGCCCGCTGCCTCCTACCGTGGGGGGATGGGCACGTGGTTCGACCAGCACATCGCAGGTTCGGGCCGGCTGCCGCTCTTCGCCTTCTTCGTCGGGCTCATCGCCGCCTTCGCGGCCATCCGCGTCAGCGTCCGCATGATCCGCGCGGGCGTGCGCTGGTGGCCGGGGAACATCAAGGCCGGCGAGACGCACATCCACCATGTCGTCTTCGGCGTGGTCTTCATGGTCATCGGCGGCGCCATCGGCCTCGCCCTGCCGGACGAACTCACCGGCTGGCGGACCGGCGTGGCGGCGATCTTCGGCATCGGGACCGGGCTGGTGCTGGACGAGTTCGCGCTGATCCTGCACCTGGAGGACGTCTACTGGACCCGGCGCGGCCGCACCTCCATCGATGCCGTCTTCGTCGCCGTCGCGCTGATCGGGATGATCCTGCTCGGGCTGCAGCCGATCGGCCTGGACGACTGGGAGCTCTACGGCCGCAAGGCGCACCCGGTGCCGTTCATCACCACCCTGCTCGGCTCCTTCGCGCTGGCCGTGATCACCCTGCTCAAGGGGAAGATCTGGACCGGGCTGCTGGGCATCTTCCTGCCGCCGCTGCTGGTCATCGGCGCGATCCGGCTCAGCCGGCCGCGTGCGCCGTGGGCCCGATGGCGTTACGGCGACCGGCCGCGCAAGCAGCAGCGGGCCGAACGGCGCGAGCGGCGGCTGCGGGAGCCGGTGGTGGGGGCGAAGGTGTGGGTGCAGGAGCTGCTCGCCGGGCGGCACGATCTGCCGGAGCGGCCGGGTCGCGGCGACGCCGACCGCCGCCGCGACGAGGACCGCTCAGGGCGTCCCTGATCGTTCACGGCGCCCCTGACCGCTCACCGCGACCCGCCCGCCCGCGCCGCCTCCGCAGCCGCTCGTCCGCCGCCGCGAACACGAGCGCCGCCGCGATCCCGACCAGGTGCTCCTTCGCCGCCAGGTTCGGCTCCACGATCAGCTCCAGCAGCATCAGCCCCGGCACCAGCACGAGCAGCAGGCGCGACCGCCACCGCCAGGCCAGCACCATCGCGATCCCGACCACCGCCGCCGAAGGGCCGGTGTCCCGCTCGTGCGCGACGGACGCCGCGAGACCGCCGGGCACGTCGGGGCCGAGCCATACGCCCAGCCGGGCGTAGAGCGTCCCGGCCAGCGTGGCGACCAGCGCCACGGCCAGCGTGCGCCACCCGCCCAGTGCGAGTCCGCCGAGACCGAACGCGACCAGGACCTGCAGCACCGCACCCCAGGACGGCAGATCAGGCGCGGGCACGAACATCGAGAGCGGGGTGCGCGCCAGCGCCGTGGGCAGCGGCAGCGACGGCCGTACCACCGCCGCCCGCTCGATGAAGTCCGCGCCGGACTCGCTCTGCTGCCCGTACGAGAACATCAGCACCAGGGCCGCGCACACCGCCCCCAGCCACATGCCCCGCAGCCCGCCGCCGGTCCGCCACGCTTCGCGCAGCCCGCCGGCCAGCCGCCGCCACTCCTCGCGCAGCACGCGCCCGGCCCTCAGCGCCGCCGCACCAGCGGGAACGGCAGCGTCTCCCGGATGGACAGACCGGTCAGGAACATCACGAGGCGGTCCACGCCGATACCCAGTCCGCCGGTGGGCGGCATCGCGTACTCGAGCGCGGTGAGGAAGTCCTCGTCCAGCTCCATCGCCTCCGGGTCGCCGCCGGCCGCGAGCAGCGACTGCTCGGTGAGTCGGCGGCGCTGGTCGACCGGGTCGGTGAGCTCGGAGTAGGCGGTGCCCAGCTCGGTGCCGAAGGCGACCAGGTCCCAGCGCTCGGCGAGGCGGTCGTCGGTGCGGTGCTTGCGGGTGAGCGGGGAGACGTCGGTGGGGAAGTCCTTGTAGAAGACCGGGAGTTGGGTGCGCTCCTCGACGAGGCGCTCGTACATCTCCAGGATCAGGTCGCCATGGCCCATCCGGTCCGTGTACGGCACCTGGGCGCGGTCGCACAGCGCCCGCAGCCGGGTGTCGGGGGTGCCGGGTTCGACTTCCTCGCCGAGCGCCTCGGAGATCGACCCGTAGACGGTCCTGACCGGCCACTCGCCCGCCAGATCGTGCTCGGTGACCTTGCCGTCCTCGTCCGTGCGCCGGGCGACAGGGCTGCCGTACGCGGCCGTCGCGGCGCCCTGGATGAGCTCGCGGGTGAGGTCGAGCATCACGTCGTAGTCGGCGAAGGCCTGGTAGGCCTCCAGCATGGTGAATTCGGGGTTGTGCTTGTAGGACGTGCCCTCGTTGCGGAAGGTCCGGCCCAGCTCGAAGACCTTCTCCATGCCGCCGACGCACAGCCGCTTCAGATACAGCTCCGGCGCGATGCGCAGATACAGGTCGAGGTCGTAGGCGTTGATGTGGGTGGTGAACGGGCGGGCGTTGGCGCCGCCGTGCACCTGCTGCAGCATCGGCGTCTCGACCTCGAGGTAGCCGCGGTCGAGGAGCCCCTGGCGCAGCGCCTGTACGGCCGTGCTGCGGGTGCGCACCACGTCGCGGGCGGCCGGGTTGACCGCCAGGTCGACGTAGCGGCGGCGCACCCGCGCCTCGGCGTCGGCGAGGCCGCGGCGCTTGTCGGGGAGCGGGTGCAGGCACTTGCCGGTCAGCCGCCAGGAGGTGACGAAGACGGACAGCTCGCCGCGGTCGGTGGTGCCGACCTCGCCGTCCGCCTCGATGTGGTCGCCGAGGTCGAGCCCGGCGAGCTGCGCCATGCCGTCCGCGCCGGCGCCGTCGCGGCTGAGCACCAGCTGCAGGTCGCCCGACCAGTCGCGCAGCGCCAGGAAGGCGATGCCGCCGTGGTCGCGGACCAGCAGCACCCGCCCGGCGACCCGCACCCGATCGCCGGTCCTGCTCCCCGCCGCCAGGCCGGGGTGGGCGCGGCGGATCTCGTCGAGCGTGTGGGTGCGCGAGGCCGTCACCGGATACGGGTCCACGCCCGCCGCCCGCAGCCGGGCCAGCTTGTCCAGGCGCACCCGGACCTGTTCCGGCGGCCGTACGGACGGGGCGCTGACGAGCGGGGCGATCCCGTGTGCCGCCGCCACCTCCTCCTCGCTCAGCGGCGGCAGTTCGCCGAGCGCGGCCGGCGGCCGCACGCCGGTGCGCGGGGCCTCGCGGCGCCACGGGAGGTCGACGAAGCCCTCCGCGATTCCGGCCGCCAGGCTGATCCGGCCGAGGGCGCCCGGTTCGCCGTAACAGAGGAAGCGCGGCAGCCAGCGCGGGCGGTACTTCACGTTCGACCGGTAGAGCGCCTCCAGCTGCCACCACTTGGAGAAGAACAGCAGCAGATGCCGCCACAGCCGCAGCACGGGTCCGGCCCCGATGCGGGCGCCTTCCTCGAAGACGGAGCGGAAGACGGCGAAGTTGAGGGAGGCCCGCCGGATGCCGAGCTGCGGGCCCTGTTCGGCGAGCTGGGCGACCATGAACTCCATCACGCCGTTGGGCGAGGAGCGGTCGCGACGCATCACGTCGAGCGACACCCCGTCCCGTCCCCACGGCACGAAGGACAGCAGCGCGGCCGGGTTCCCCTCGGCCGTACGGGCCTCGACCAGCAGGCACTCGCCGTCGGCGAAGTCGCCGAGGCGGCCGAGCGCCATGGAGAAGCCACGCTCCGTCTCGGTGTCGCGCCACGCGTCGGCGAGGCGGATGACCTCGTCCATCTCGGCGTCGGTCAGCTCGCGGTGGCGGCGGATGCGGACGGTCATGCCGGTGCGCGCCACCCGGCCGACGGCCTGCCGCACGCCGCGCATCTCGCGGTCGTTCAGGCGGAAGTCGTCGAAGACCAGCACCGCCTCGTCGCCGAGCTGCAGCGCGCCGAGCCGGGCCCGGTTGTACGCGCGGGCGCCCGCCTCGCTCGCGCCCATCGCCGCCGGGGTCCAGGCGTACGAGCGGGCCACCGCCAGCCAGGCGTCGATCGCCGCGCCCCAGGCCTCGGGGTCGCCGACGGGGTCGCCGCCGGCCAGGCAGACGCCGGCCTCGACGCGATAGGTGACACAGGCCTTGCCGCTGGGCGCGAAAACGGCGTTTCTGTCGCGGCGGGTGGCGAAGTAGCCGAGTGAGTCGTCGGAGCCGTAACGGGCCAGCAGTGCGCGGATGCGCACCTCGTCCTCGGCGTCGAGCCCGGCGCGGGCGCGCTGCGAGCGGAACAGGGTGGCGGCGGCGGCGAGCAGCGCGAGGGCGCCGAACAGGCCGAGGAGGAAGTGCAGGATGCGGGCCGGCCGGCCGTCGAAGTTATGGGCGCCGGAGAGCCCGCCGAAGACCTCGTTCGCCGCCCAGCCGAGCCGCTGCCCGGCCGGCAGCCCGCCGGGGAAGACGGTGACGAGGCCCCACCCGGCGAGCACGGCGAGGGCGAGCCCGCCGGCCAGCACCGCCAGCGCCCGCCAGAACGCACCGCGCCGCACCCGCGCGGCGAACTGCTCCCGGGCCAGCAGCAGCACCGCCAGCACGACCGCGGCGAGGAGGAAGGGGGCGAGCGCGTCGCCGACGTCGTGCTCGACGACGAGCACCAGCGCGGCGATGGCGAGCAGCACACCCCAGTAGCAGGCGAGCACCCACCAGGCGGCGCGCTTCCGTGCGGAGGTGGCCACGGCCAGCAGCATCAGGAAGGCGGCGTAGGCGAGATTGGGGGAGGCCGGAAAGATCCAGTCATCGATGAAGTGCGTGACCGGCCGCAGCAACCGCCGCAACGGCCCGATCAGCGCGGTCACGGCGCAATACAGCCCAAGCGTCCCGAGCGCGCCCCCCGCCCACCGCGGCACGCGGTCGGCGAGCCGGGCCGGGCGGGACGCGGCGGGGGTGCCGTGCGTCGCGCTCATGGCTGCTCCGGGCGGATTTGCGTACAGGTTGGGGCAAATCTACCCAGGCGGGCGACGGGGCGCGATCCGAGTGCCGCGCTCACAGCACGAGATCGGCGGCCACTGGCAGGTGGTCGCTGGCGGCCTGGGCGGTGGTGAGGAGGTGGGTGGCGGTGGTGCGGACTGTTGGGCTGGTGAGGATCCAGTCGATGCGGTCGCCGTCCGGGGTCAGGGGGCGCCAGCCGTGGTACGTGCCGTACAGGGTGCCGCGGCTTTCTGCGGTGTCCCAGGTGTCGGTGAGGCCCGCGCTGCGGAGGAGGGTTTCGTAGGCCGGGTTGGCGTGGGCCGCGGCGTTGAAGTCGCCGGTCACGATGCAGGGGAGTTGTGGGCGGAACTGGCGGAGGCGGCGGGCGATCAGGGCGGCGGAGCGTTCGCGGGAGGGCTGGCTTATGTGGTCCAGGTGGGTGTTGACCGCGTAGAAGCGGCGGCCCGTGATGCGGTCGGCGAAGCGGACCCAGGTGACCATGCGGATGTTGTCGTTGCCCCAGGTGTTCGACGCGATGCGGTCCGGGGTGTCGGAGAGCCAGTAGTGGCCGTAGTCGCGCGGGTCGAGGCGGCGGGTGTCGTAGAAGACCGCCATGTACTCGCCGCGGCTGCCGCCCTCGGAGCCGGTGCCGATCCAGTCGTAGCAGGGGCCGAGGTCGGTCTGTATGTCGCGGAGCTGGTGGAACTTGCCCTCCTGGGTGCCTATCAGGTGCGGGGCGTGGGTGCAGAGCAGCGCGGACAGGAGGGGGCGGCGCTCGGCCCAGGAGTGGGGTATCTCGTCGGAGGCGTAGCGGACGTTGAAGCTGAGGGTGCGGAGCGCCGGGCCGGTGGCGAGGGGCGGGGCGCCGCCCGCGGGCACCCGGGCGGCGGCCTGTGCGAGGGAGGCGGCGGGGCCGAGGTGCGGGGCGAGGGCGCCGGCGGCGGCAGCGCCCAGCAGCCGGCGGCGGGTGACCAGCGGGGCGGACCGTTCGGCCATGGTGGGCGGCTCCGGAAGGCGGGCGGACTCTGCCCGGTCACGCTATGGCGGCACCGGTGGCCGCGCGCGCCGGACGCGGCGGCCGGGGGACGTAGGACTCGGGACCCGGGATTCAGCCGTTGCGCCGCGGGCCGTGGGCGGTCAGCCATTGTTCGGCGTACGCGACGGCCGGCTCGAGGTCGAAGAGGCGGGTGGTGGCCGCGCCGACCGTCCCGCGCCGTACCGGGTGGTCGCGTTCGAAGTCGGCGCCGAGCAGCTCGAAGCAGTCGCTGTCCGCGACGGTGTCCCGGACGGTGAGCCAGCGGCGGCCCTGCGGTGTCGTCACCGCGAAGGACACGTCCTCGGCCGCGGGGTCGGGGACCCGGTATTCGGCCAGGTGGAAACAGGTGCAGGTGCCGAAGCCCGCGCCCAGGAGCAGCACCCGCGCGCCGGCCGCTTCCAGCCGCGCCAGCGGGCTGTGCTCGCCGAAGCGGCAGTCCAGCGCGTGCCCGCGGGTGATCTCGCCGGCCCGCGGGCCGATCGCGGCGAACGACGTCTGCGGGTGGTCGCTGCGCACCGCGCCGGGCCAGGTCCGTACGGTCTCCGGGATCACCCCGATCCCGGTGGTGGGGGTGATGAGCGGGTCGTACGCGGGCATGGCCGCCCGGATGACCGGCCACCACTCCGCCACGACCGGGGGGTTGGACCAGTCCGCGGGGTCGGAGTTCTCGCCCGTGAGCGCCGGCACCACCAGCGTCCCGCCGCTGCCGAGCACCGCCAGCAGCGCCTGGACCACCGCCACCGGGCCGCCCGCGACCCAGCCGAGCGCGCTGAGCGACGAGTGCACCAGCAGCGTCTCGCCGGATTGGACGCCGAGGGCTTCCAGGTCGGCGGTGATCGTCTCGCGGGTGCAGAGCGGGCCGGCGGGTGCGGCGGGGCCGGCGGGGGCGGCGGAAGATGGTGTGGTCATGATCAGAGGTTAGGCCCGCGGGAGTTCAGTCGGCCGCCAGATCCCAGTCGAGTTCCCAGAGCCGGATGCCGTCGTCGCCCGCCGAGATGAGGTTGCGCTGGTCGGCGGTGAGCTCGAGGTGCCTGATGCGTTCCTGGTGGCCTTCGAGAGTGTGCAGGCAGCGTCCGTCGGCGACGTCCCACATCCGTACGGTCCGGTCGTGGCCGGCCGAGAACGCGAACCGGGCGTCGGGAGTGAACCGCACGGCGGAGATCCAGCCCTCGTGCCCTTCGAAGACGCGCAGGCAGCGCTTCGTTCCGGCGTCCCACAGCCGGATCCGGTCGTCGTCCACGCACGTGGACATGGCCAGGCGGCCGTCGGCGCTGAGGCACGTCGACAGGATCGGCTCGCGGGGCCCGGACCAGGTCCGCAGGCACGTACCGGCGCCGAGGTCCCACAGGCGCACCACGCCTCTGGTGTCGCCGACCGCGGCGAGCCGTCCGTCGGCGGAGAGGGAGATCTCGTCGATCGCGCCGCGCTGCTCGGCCGGGGTGTGCACGCAGCGGTCGGCGTCCAGATCCCACCGCCGGATGACGCCGTCCACGCTCCCGAACAGGACGTGCCTGGCGTCGCCGATGAGCAGGACGGTGCGCATCATCTCCGGGTCCGGAACCACCTGGTGACGCTCGCCGCTGTCCAGCCGCCATCGGGTGATCGCGCGCGGTTTGGTGCCGTAGCACAGGGCATGCCGGCCGTCGTCGCTCAGCGCCACCTCGCCGACCCGGCCCTGGTGGTCGTCGAGCACCTGCGTGCACTCGCCGCGGTCCAGGTCCCAGATCCGGATGGTGCCGTCGCCCTGGCCGCTGATGGCGAGCCGGGCGTGGGCGGCGGTGCCGATCGCGGTGATGGCGCCGTAGGAGAGCGGGCCGGCGTCCAGCGGCCGCGACCAGGCCGCGCGCAGTCCCACGCGGCGTACCGTGCGGCCGAGTTCGTGCCAGGCGGCCAGGACTTGGGGCGCGCGTTCGTAGCCGGGGATCGCCCGCGCGCGGGTGAGCAGGTCGAGGGCGGGCCGGCTGCGGCCGTCCGACAGCGCCTGGCGGGCTTCGGCGAGGAGTTCCTCGGCCTGGCCGCCGAGCCGGCTCACCTCCGCGTATTCGCGTGGCTTGATCACGAGAGGCTCGGCGGCATAGCCGGCGTCGGGCAGCCGCCAGTGGTGCATGGGCAGTTCGGGGTGCCCGCCGACGGAGACGCCGAACCGGCCGTCGTGGTCCGGGAATCCGACATGATGCATGCCGTACTCATCGGTGGTGAAGGTGCGCAGGCACCGGCCGCTGTCCAGCTCCCAGATCCGGATGGTGTGGTCGCCGGTGGTGCCCGAGAGCAGCCGGCGTCCATCGCCGCTCAGCGCCACATGGCTGGCCGCGGCGGTCTGGCCCGTCAGCGTACGGACCAGCCGGCCGCTCGCCACCTCCCACACTTGGATCACACAGTCCCGGACGGCGATCGCGGCGAGCCGGCCGTCGGGACTGAAACACATCGCATGCGCCGGTGAGTCGGCGGCCAGTACCTGGCACCCGCCATCGGTCATGCTCCACAGCCGCGCGCCATTCTCCTCGGCGGTGAGCACGTGCCGGCCGTCGGCGCTCACCTCGTACAGCGAGTCGTCCAGCGCGCCGTCGAACGCGGGCCCGAGCGACCACCGGTAGGCGCCGGTGCGCGGCTCCCAGACCTGGACGCGGCCGTCCGCGCCCTTCCACACGCCGATGCGCCCGTCGGCGCTCAGCCTGACCGGGCACCCCGTCAGGTGGGCGACGCCGGGGATGAGGCCGGCGCGCGTGCCCGCCCGGAGATCCCAGAACTGCACCGTGCCGTCGCGGCTCATGGACAGGGCGTACGACCCGTCCGGGGTGAGATCGACGCCGAGCACCTGCGTGCGGTGGCCCTTGACGGCCTGCAGCTGTTCGCCGGTGGCCGTGTCCCACAGCCGGAGCACGCCGTCCCAGTGGCCGCTCAGTGCGAGCCGCGCGTCGGAGGAGAAGTGGATCGGGAGGTAGCCCATCACCTCGTGCCGGGCGAGGAGTTCGACGGGGGCGAACGGGACGGCGAACGGCTCGCGCACGACACGGGTCCCGGTGCGGCGGGCATCGGCCACGCTCCCGGAGGCCGCGACCCGCAGCGCCGCCTGCACGTCGTCGTCGTTGCTGTCGTCGCTGGTGTCGTCGGGACGCTCGCGGGCGACGTCGTCGAGGAGGCGGCGGGCCGCTTCGAGATCGCCGCGTTCGAGATGGATACGGGCCAGGTGCAGGCGTATCTGCCAGGAGGTGGCGGGCTCTTGAGGGATCGCCTCCAGCTGGGCGACGAGTTCCACGTCGGTGATCGCGCCGGTCCGCCAGCGCAGCAGGCCGCCGTTGTACGCGGCGCCGAGGTGGTGCGGATCGACGGCGAGCGCCTCGGCGAAGGCCTGCCCGGCGTCGGCGGTCCGGTCCAGGTCCAGGAGGGAGAGGCCGCGGTTGTTGAGCTCGTCGGCGCGGAGATCGGCCTCCCGCGGCGTGGGGCGCGGATACGCCGAGCCGGTCGCCTGCTCGTAGATGCCGGTCAGCACGTCCGCGATGTCCGCCATCGAGGGCGGCCGGTCGGCCGGGTCCTGGCGCAGGCATCGCCGGAGGAGGTTGCCGGCCTCCGGCGGCGGCGCGACCGGATTCCCGGGGTCGGCGAGGTAGTCGTCCAACGCCATACCGGCGACCGACCCGGCCGACCAGTGCACGCCGCCGGTGAACATCTCCAGCACCGAGACCGCGAAGCTGTAGACGTCGCTGCGCCGCCCGACGGGCCGGCCCGCGAGCTGCTCCGGCGAGGCGTAGGCGACCGTCATGCCGCCCGTCGGCACCAGAATGCTGGCATCCGGCGCCGTTTCGAGGGTCGTTGGGGCGACGACGGCTTTGGAGCGGGCGAGGCCGAAGTCGGTGATCTTGGCGGCACCCGCGCCGTCGAGCAGCACGTTGGCCGGCTTCACGTCCTGGTGCACCAGGTCCCGGCGGTGGGCGTGCTCGAGCCCGCGGGCCAACTGCACCGCCGTGTCGAGGACGCGGGCGAGAGCCTGCGCGGGGCCCCCGGCGTAGAGCCGCCCGTCGCCGATCCACTCCGCGAGGCTGCCGCCGTCGACGTACTCGGCGAACACCCGGGGGACGCCGTCCAGCACGCGCACGTAATGGCAGGCGCAGACATTCGGATGCAGCCCGAGCGACACCCACGCCTCGGCCTCCCTGACGAACAGCTCCTGATCGCCGGGGCGTTGGAAGAGCTCCGGCCGCGAGCTCTTCACCGCCATGTCGATGCCCCAGGCGAGGTGCCGGACCCGGTGCACGACGCCCATCCCGCCCCGGCCGAGCTCGCCGATCACCCGGTAGCGGCCGTCGACGGTCTCGCCGGCCGACCAGATGGCGGACGAAGTAGGTGCCTTCACTGCTCTTCCCCCTGCTGGTGACGACTGGCGCCGGAGCCGGTTGGTGACGGTAACTTACCGATGGGTACGTCACCGGACTCCGTTGGGAGCAACAATCATGCCCGCCACCACGACCCGTCCAGGCGCCTCCCGCACCCGTTCCTGGTGGGGCTGGGGATACGTCGACTCCCACCCCGACGACGCCGAATGCATCTCCTTGGGCGCCCTGTTGCCGGGCACCCTGGCCCGCCCGCTGCCGATACCGCGGGTCGCCGACCTGTCCATCGGCCGCCCCGTCATCACGCCTGCGCCCGCCCTGGCGCATCTGGTCACGGCCGCTCCCGAAGCGCGCGCCGCGCACGCCATGGGAAAGGCCTACCGCGATGTCATGCGGGCCCTGCGCGGCCGGCCCGGCCGGATCCCGGACCTGGTCGCCCGCCCGGCCGGCGACCAGGACGTGGCCGATCTGCTGGAGTGGGCGGGAGAGCAGGGGGTCGCCGTCGTCCCCTTCGGTGGCGGCTCGTCGGTGGTCGGTGGCGTGGAGTACCGGGGCGACGCCCACCGAGCCGTGCTGTCACTGGACTTGACCGCCATGGACCGGGTCCTGGAGATCGACGCCGACAGCCGTGCCGCCCGCATCCAGGCCGGAGCCCTCGGCCCCCTGCTGGAGGATCAGCTGCGGCCGCACGGCCTCACCCTCCGCCACTTCCCGCAGAGCTTCGAGTTCTCCACCCTCGGCGGCTGGCTGGCCACCCGGGCCGGAGGCCACTACGCCACCGGCCGCACGCACATCGACGATTTCGTGCAGTCCCTGCGCGTGGTCACCCCCGCCGGGGCGGGCACATCCTGGCGGCTGCCAGGCTCCGGCGCCGGGCCCTCGCCCGACCGGCTGTTCCTCGGTTCCGAGGGCACCCTCGGCGTCATCACCGAGGCGTGGATGCGCCTGCAGGAACGCCCCCGGCACAAGGCGTCGGCCTCGGTGGCCTTCGCCGACTTCCACCGCGCGCTGGAGGCGGTGCGTGCCATCGCCCAGTCCGACCTGGCTCCCGCGAACTGCCGCCTGCTCGACCCCGGGGAGGCCGCGATGTCCGGTGCCTCGCAGGACGGTTCCACCGTTCTGGTGCTGGGCTTCGAGTCCGCCACCGCCCCCGTCGGCTCCCTCCTCGCGACCGCCCTGGACCTGGCCCGCAGTTACGGCGGCCGGAGCGAGGAGCCGACCGACGGCTCCGACGCCGCGGCCGACGGGGCCGACGGGGCCGTGAGCGCCTGGCGGTCGGCGTTCCTGCGGATGCCCTATCTCCGGGACGGCCTGGCCCGCATGGGCGCGGTCGTCGAGACCTTCGAGACCGCGGCCACCTGGGACCGCATCCCCGCTCTGATCGACGCGGTCCGTACCGAGGTCGGGGCCGCCGCGGCGAAAGCCACCGGCCACCCGGCCACCCTCAACTGCCGCCTGACCCACGTGTACCCCGACGGCGCCGCCCCCTACTTCACCGTGGCCGTGGCCGGACGCCCCGGCGACGAGATCGCGATCTGGGATGACATCAAAGCTGTAGCCAACGATGTCCTGCACCGGCACCGCGCCACGATCACTCACCACCACGCCGTCGGCCGCGACCACCGCTCGGGCTATGACCGCCAGCGCCCGGAGCCGTTCGCGCTGGCGCTGCGCGCCGCCAAAGGCGCGCTGGACCCGCACCACATCCTCAACCCCGGCGTCCTGATCGACTGACGGGCCAGCCCGGGCCGACCGGCATGCGGTACGCCCGGCAGGCCGCGTTCGCGAAGATCTCGCTCCGGTCCTGCGGGGAGAGCCCCGCGCACAGCTGCTCGGTGACCTCGAGCACCCGGCCGTACGACGCCGTGAGCAGGCAGACGGGCCAGTCGGAGCCGAACAGCAAGCGCCGCGGGCCGAAGATCTCCAGGGCTGTGTCCGTGCAGGTCCTGACGTCACGGCCGGGGGTGGTGAGCAGGCCGGACAGTTTGCAGAAGACCCGCGGCCCGGCGTCCGCCAGCTGCCGCAGTGACCGCGCCCAGGCGCGGTGCGCCTCCGCGTCGTCCGCCGGTGGCTGGCCCAGGTGGTTGAGGACGAAGGTGGTGCCGGGGCAGGCGCGCACGGCCGCGACCGCGGTGGGCAGTTGCCAGGGGCGGACGAGGAGGTCGAAGGCGAGGTTCGCGGTGCCGGTGGCGCGCAGGCCGCGCAGCACCGCTGGGCGGGTGAGCCAGTCCGGGTCCGGCTCGGCCTGGACGGGATGACGGATGCCGACCAGGGCGGCGCCGCCGGGCAGTTCGCGCAGCGCGGTGAGGTGCTCGGTCACCGCCGGGGAGGCCAGGTCGGTCCACCCGACGACACCCGCGATGGGGCCGGGCGCGGCGGCGTGCGCGAGCAGTTCCGCGGTCTCCTCCGGCGCCGGCTGCGTCTGTACGAGGACGGTGCGGCCGACGCCCGTGGCCCGTAGCAGCGGTGCCAGGTCGTCCGGCCCGTAGCTGCGCCGGATCGGCGCGAGGGCGGGGGCGTCGAGCCAGGGCTGGTGCCGTATGGAGAGATCCCACAGATGGTGGTGCGCGTCGACGCGCCAGGCCTCGCTCACCGTGGCGGCTCCTGCTCCCAGGTGAGCCCGGACTCGGGTATGTCCTCGTCCTCCAGCCGGCGTACGTCCGCGGGGGCCAGGAGGCCCGCCGCCCGCAGGCCCCGCGCCACGAGGCGGGCGATCTCGATGGCGCCGCGCGACCGGACGTGGGTGTCGTCCTGGGCGCCGCGGGGGTGGTTGGGGTGGTCGCCGGGGCCGAGCCACAGGAAGGCGTCCTTGCTTGCCTCGGGGCCCAGTTGCTGCCAGAGCGCGTGGCTGGCGGCCTGTACGTCGATCAGCGCCACCTGCTCCTCGGCAGCTACGGAGCGCGCCGTCTCCGCGTAGGGGCCGTGCGTTTGCTGCGCGCTGCCGTCGGGGCCGAAGCTGCGGCGCTCGACCGGGGTGAGCAGCACCGGCACCGCGCGGGCGGCGCGTACGGCCGCGACTAGGCGCAGGAGGTGGTGGCGGTAGGTGGTGGCGGGGTCCGTGTAGCGGGTGGGGTCTTCCGCCTTCTGGTCGTTGTGCCCGAACTGGATCAGCACCAGGTCGCCCGGCCGCAGCGTGTCGACCAGCGCGTCGAGACGTCCCTCCGCCAGAAAGCTCAACGAACTGCGGCCATCGCGGGCGTGGTTGGCCACCGCGAGGTCGCGCCCGAGGAAGAGGGGGAGCGCCATGCCCCAGCCGGCCATCGGAGCGGCGGAGGCGGGTTTGGCGGCGGCGGTGGAGTCACCGGCGATGTGTACGGTGCGGGGTCTCCCGCGCGCCGCCCAGGGGGCGTCCAGCTCGGAGAACAGGGACAGCCGTGCCGCGCTCGCCTCGACCAGGGCGCTGATGCCCGGGATCACGCGGCGAGGAGCGGCCCCCGAGGTGTCGGTACGCCAGAACTCCGGTGGCAGCGGCGTCGGTTCCGGCGCCGTGCGGATCTCCTCGACCACGCGCATGAAGCCCCCGCTGCGCTCCAGCGGGCTCAGCAGCGCGCTGCCGTGCCCGAGGTGGGCGACGAGATTCTCCAGCAGGTCGGTGCGCGGATGGACGCTCTCCTCCGGCGGGTGGCCGTCGCGCTCCAGCAGCACCTGGTCGTCGGTGTAGCGGAGCGTGATCCGGCCCCGGTCGCCGTGCACCACCACATACGGCGGCGAGTTGCGCTCGGCGCAGAGTGTGGCGGCGACGGTGACCGTCGTGCCGCGGGTGGTGCCGATCCGTACGCAGGCGGTGTCGTCCGCCTCGATGTCGTGGGCCCGGTAGAGCTCCGGTTCCACCGTGGCGACGTCCTCCTCGCGGTCGCTGCCGTCGAGCCGCAGCGCGGTGGCCACCGCGTGGGCGAGGGGGTTGGTGAGCACGCCGTCGACCACCTCCCCGGCCCCCAGCCGGCGCCGTCCGGCCCAGGGAGCGCGCGCGTAGTACCGGCCGTCGCGCACCCACGCCCCGGCCGCACCGATGCCGCGCACCCGCCCGATCGCGCCGTCGGCCACCAGCCGCCGGACCGCCTCCAGGGCCGCGGAGCCGCACGACTGGAAGCCGACCTGGCAGACCCGGCCGTGCTCCTTGAACGCGGTGGTGAGCTGCCTGAAGCCGGCCAGCGACGGCGCGGGCGGCTTCTCCAGCAGCACGTGCGACCCGGCCCGTACGGCGGTGAGGGCGAGGCCGACGTGGGTGTGGATGGGCGTGCTGACGATCGTGATCGTGGGGCGGGTCTGCTCCAGGAGCTTTGCCAGGTCGGGGGATTGGGGCGGTCCGCCGAGGGCCGCGAGCTCCTCGCCCGCGAGCGGCTTCGGGTCGCATACGCCGACCACCCGGACCTGCCCGGCGGCCGTCAGCCGGGCCAGGTTGTCCCGGTGCAGGCGGCCGTAGCCATGGGCGCCCGCGAGGACGACCGGGAGCGGCTCATCCACCTGCGGACTCGCTGGCTGCGTCATCGCGGACTCCCGCCGAAGGGTGGTCATGGACGCGTCACTGTGCTTCCATGCCTGGCATACCAGAGGAATGCCACCCGCATGCTAGCAGCGCGGCGCCCACGTAAGGAGCCCGTCCCATGCGCCAGTTACGGTCACTGCCGGCCCTCGTCGCGGTTCTCTGCGCCCTCGCGGCGCTGCTCGTCGGCGCTCCTACTGCGCAGGCGCGGAGCGCGCCGGTGCTGCAGCCGCAGGGTCTCGACGAGGCGGTCTGCACCGACACCCCGCTGCGGATGACCTTCGACCGGAACGTACAGCTCGGCACCAGCGGCCAGTTGCAGGTGCATCACGCCGACGGCACCCTCGTGGACGTCGTGGATCTGGCCGACCCCGGCACGTATCAGAAGAGCATCGGCGGTGCGCTCACCGACTACGGCGAGGTGCACCGCTGGTTCTACGAGCCGGTGGTGCTCGACGGTCGCACCGCCTCCGTCCACCTCCACTACCCGCTGGACCCGCGGCAGGAGTACTACGTCACCGTCGACGAGGGCTTCTTCCGCGGCGAGCCGGCCATCGACGACCCGCAGACCTGGCGTTTCCGCACCAGGGACCACCCCGCGGCCGGCGCCTCCCGGCTGACCGTCGACCAGGGCGGCGGCGGGGACTTCTGCACCGTGCAGGGCGCCGTCGACTTCGTGCCGCAGCACAACACCCAGGACGTCCGCATCGACGTCGGGCCCGGGACGTATCGCGAGATCGTCTACGTCCCGCAGACCAAGCCGCACCTGTCGGTCCGCGGCAGCGGCGCCGGCCGTACCGTCATCGGCTATCCCAACAACAGCGTGCTCAACGGCGACGCCGCCATGTCCGACGTACCGGCCCGGCAGAGCTACTGCCCGCGCCGGGTGCTGCCGCAGCCCGATCGCTTCAATTGCTGGCGCGCGGCCTTCGGCGTCGACGCCGACGACTTCCGGCTGGCGGACGCCACCATTCACAACACGACGCCCAAGGGCGGCTCCCAGGCCGAGGCGTTCCGCGGCAACGGCGACCGGATCGTGCTGGAGCGGGTGCGGGTGCTCAGCTATCAGGACAGCCTGCGGCTGCAGGGGCGGGCGTTCGTCACCGACAGCTATGTCGAGGGCGACGTGGACTTCGTGTGGGGGACCGGCGGCGTCTTCGTCCAGGACTCCGAGCTGAAGTCGCTCGGCACCGGATACGTCAGCCAGATCCGTAATGCCGACGACGGGCCCGGCAACGTCTTCCTCCGGACGCGGCTGACCCGCGCCGCCGACGTCCCCGACGGGAGCGTGCTGCTCGGCCGGATCGACAGCCGCTTCCCCGGCAGCCAGGTGGTGTTCCTGGACTCGCCGATGGACGCGCACATCGACGCCGTCGGGTGGGGGCTGACCGGCTTCGACTGCGCGGCGGGCGAGCGGCTGCGGTTCTGGGAGCACGGCAGCACCGATCTCGACGGCCACGCGCTCGACGTCTCCGGCCGGCTGCCCTGCTCCCGGCAGCTCGCCGCCGCGGAGGCGGCCAAATGGCGGGACCCCGGCACGCTGCTCGACGGCTGGGACCCGCGCACCTCCGAGTGACCTCAGCATCCCGACGACCTTCCCCGGCAGGTGAGTTACGCCCATGTCCACGCTGTCCCGCAGAACCCTCCTGGGTGCCCTCGGCACCGCGACCGCCGTCGGCGCACTGCCCGCGGCGACCCACGCCGCCGCGGCCCCCGTCGGCAGCACGCCGGCCCGGGCCCGCCCGGTGGCCCCGGTCAACGCCGAGGTGGCCGCCGCGCACCCGCTCACGTACAAGACGCTGCCGCAGGAGGTGGTCGGCGTCGATGTCGAGGAGCTGATGAAGGTCCACACCGAGACCGACGCCGACGCGCTGCGTGCCGCGCTGGTACGGGAGGTGTGGAAGTCCGCGGACGGGCGGCTGCCCGGGGCGCTGCCGGATGTGGCCGAGGGCGTCGAGGCGCCCGAGCTGCCCGGCTTCACCGGGGTGCGGCGCATCGACCGGCTGACGGTGCGGATGCCGTACGGGCTGCGCTCGATCGTCTTCCTGCTGCTGCCGCACAGCAGCGACCACGGCCGGGTCGCGCTCTACCACAACGGCCATGGCGAGGAGCCGAGCACGATGCAGCGCACCGCCCAGGCGCTGCTGGACGCCGGGTACACCGTGCTGCTTTTCGCGATGCCGCTCTATCACTGGAATCCCAGGGAGCTGACCGATCCGGCGGACTCGTCCCGTACGGTCACGGTCGAGTCGCACAACGACCTCGGGCCGTGGGAGACCGCGGACTTCTCTACGCTGCGCTTCTTCCTGGAGCCGCCGGCCGTGGCTCTCAACCATGTCGTCGCGGCCCACCAGCCGCCGTCGGTGCAGATGATCGGGCTGTCCGGCGGCGGCTGGGCGGCGACCGTCTATCCGGCGCTCGACACCCGGGTGACCCGGAGCTATCCGACGGCCGGGTCGCTGCCGTTCTTCCTGCGCCCGGCGCCGCCGAAGCCGAGCCCGACGACCGGCGACTGGGAGCAGCGCAAGGACCGGCATCCGGCGTTCTACGGGCTGACCGACTACCTCGATCTGTACGCGTTGGCGGCGACGGGGCGGCACCGGCGGCAGATGCAGATCCTCAACCGGTTCGACGACTGCTGTTTCAACGCCGTGGGCCACCGCGCCTATGAGGCGGTGGTGCGGCACCGTGTCCAGGTCATCGGGGACGGGCACTGGGAGCTGCTGGAGGACGCCACCCACGGCGACCACACCATCAGCCCGTATGCGCTGTCGGTCATTCTCTGGGACCTGGACACGGCCTGCGCCCACCAGCCGTAGCGTCGCCGGTCAGCCGGTCAGCCGGTCAGCCGGTCAGCCGGTCAGCCGGTCAGCCGGTCAGCCGGTCAGCCGGTCAGCCGGTCAGCCGGTCAGCGGCACGAGCGCGTCGGTCGCCACGGCGGTGCCCGTGGCGAACGACTCGTTCGCGGCCAGGCCGGTAACCAGGGCCAGGGCGCCGTCGAGGGCGGTGGCGGGCTTCCCGTCGCCGTCCTCGGTGCGCTGAGCGTCGGCGGCGGGGCCAAACAGCGCCGTCAGCATCCGCTCGTCGCCGCCGCCGTGACCGGCGTGGTCGTACTCCGGCAGCGGGACTTCCTCCGGCTCCTGCCACAGGCGGCGCAGCAGGATGCGTGGGCCGCCCGCGTTGGCCATGGCCTTGTCGCCGTGGATGGCGCCCTTGCCGGAGGAGGTGCGCAGCCGGGGCGGCTGCCAGCGGCTCTCCTCGACCTCAAGCTCGAGGCGGCCGCCGGTGCCGTTGAAGGCGACGCGGTAGCCCTCCCAGGGGGAGTAGGCGGTGAGGTGGTACGTCATGGAGGCCCCGGTGTCGTAGCGCACCAGCACCGACATGTCGTCCTCGATGGTGATGTCGTCGCCGAAGACATTGCGGTCGCGCAGGTAGCCGTCGTGCGGTTCGGCGTCGAGGTAGAGGGAGCGCAGGGCGGGGTTCTCGGCGAGCGGCAGCGCGAACGGGTCGCCGTCGGACTCGGGGGCGCCGTGGGCGCGTTCGTAGTCGCGGCGGTAGCCGCTGCGCTCGCCGGCGGCGCGGCCGTAGAACGCCAGCCGGCCGTGGCCGTAGACCTGCTGCGGGCGGGCGCCGAGCCACCAGTTGACGAGGTCGAAGTGGTGACTCGCCTTGTGCACCATCAGGCCGCCGCTCTTGTCCTTCTCGCGGTGCCAGCGGCGGAAGTAGTCGGCCCCGTGCCGGGTGTCGAGCAGCCACTCGAAGTGCACCGACAGGACGTCGCCGATGGCGCCGTCCGCGAGCAGCCGGTGGACCTCGGCGTGGACGGGGTTGTAGCGGTAGTTGAAGGCGACGGCGAGGTCGCCGCCGGTGTCGTCGACCGTCTGCAGGATGCGGCGGCAGCGGGGCGCGTCCGTCGTCATCGGCTTCTCCGTCACCACGCGGCAGCCGGCGCGCAGGGCGGGGACTATGTAGGCGTCGTGGAGCGAGTCCACGGTGGTGACCACCACTTCCCGGATGTCCTCGGTGCGCAGCCGCCGCTCGAAGTCGTCCGGGGTCCAGGCCGCCGCCTCCGGCTCGCCGGCCTCGGCCAGCAGCCGCTGGTGGTGGGCGATCCTGGCGGGGTTGGGGTCGCACAGCGCCGCCACCGTCAGGTGCGGGCGGCGGGCGAGTGCGGTGGTGAACATCTGGGCGCGTGAGCCGGTGCCCACCACGACGGCGCGGGCGGGTTCCGTGCTTGCTGCCATGTTTCAGGCCTCCTGGGGTTTGCCGTTGACGGTCACGTCGTGCAGCGATAGATCCGTTACGGATTCGAGGTGGATGTCCTGCGCGGCGGCGCCGAAGGCGAGTTCTGACAGCCGCACGTCGCGTACGGGCGCCTGCGGGCGGGCCCGGATGCGCACGGGGTACTCGCACGCTCCCGGAACCGACCAGCGCGCCGCCGACAGCCGGGAGACCTCGGCGAAGTGCTCGCCGCCGGTGCCGCCGGCGTACTGGAAGGTCACCTCGAAGGGGACGTAGGTCCAGCCCGGCGCGGTCACATCGGTGACCCGGATGTCGCGCACGTAACCGCCTCGGGTGGGCGTGGACTTGACGTTGAGGATCCAGCCTACGGACGCCTCGTCCAGCTCCGGATCAAGGGGTAGGTGCAGCCGCCTGGCCAGTACGTCCGATACGCCGCCGCTCATCTCGCTGCCGATCGCCACGGCCGCGCCGCCGCTGAGGTAGACGCAGTCCTCGATCAGGATGTGCCGGGAGGGGACGCCGACCCGCCATCCGTCCTGGTCGCGCCCGGACTTGATGGCGATGCAGTCGTCGTCGGTGGCGAAGGTGACGCGGCGGATGGCGACGTTCTCGCACGAGTCGGGGTTGCAGCCGTCGCTGTTCGGGCCGTGGCAGGCGATGGTGACGTCGCGGACGGTGATGTCCCGGCTGAGGACCGGGTGGATGTTCCAGAACGGGGAGTTGCGCAGGGTCACGCCCTCGATGAGGACGTTGCGGCAGGAGTGCGGCTGGATGAAGCTCGGGCGCAGGTAGTGGCCCGCGCCCAGGACCCGGTCGGCCACTGGGACGCCCTCGGCGCCCCAGCGCTGCAGCAGCTCCCAGTCGTCGCGCTCGTGCGGCATGCCGGGCTCCCAGCCGAACTGTCCGGAGCCCTTCCACGGCCACCAGTGCTGGTTGTCGCCCTGGGCGTCGAGCACGCCGCGGCCGGTGACGGCGATGTCGTGGGCCTCGTATGCGTAGATCAGCGGGGAGTAGTTGTGGACCTCGATGCCCTGCCAGCGGGTGCGTACGGACGGGAGATAGGCGGCCGGGTCGGTGCTGAACAGCACCGTGGCGCCCTCGGCTAGGTGCAGGTCCACGCCGCTGAGCAGGCGTATCGCGCCGGTGGCCCAGCGGCCGGCGGGGACCAGGACGCGGCCGCCGCCGGCGGCGTGGCAGGCCTCGATCGCGGCGCGGAAGGCGGCCGTGCAGTCGGTGCTGCCGTTGCCTGCGGCGCCATAGTCGGTGACCGGGAAGTGCGGTTCCGTGGCCGCCGCGGCCGTGGCACCGGCGAGCGGGACGGCAGCGGCCGCCAGGGCGCCGAGCCGTAACGCGGTCCTGCGCGTGGGTCTGCTCATGGAAGGTCTCCTCGCGGTCCGGGGGCGGGGTGCTCGCGGTGGTAGCGGGACGCCTCGCCGGCGGCGTGCGCGGCGAACATCGGCCCCGCGGTGTCGGGGTCGCCGTGCTCCAGGGCCGCCACCAGTTCCGCGTGGTACTCCGCCATGGCGCCCCAGTCGCCGACGTAGAGCGGATTGCCGACCACGTGCAGGCCCCACATGCTGGACTCGATCATCTGCCACAGCCGGGTCAGCGCGGAGTTGCCGGCGGCCTCGCACACATGCCGGTGGAAGGACATGTCGGCCTCCCGGAAGGCGCCGATGTCGCCGGTCTCCGCGCACCGCCGCAGCCGGTCCACGTCGTCGCCGAGCAGGCGCAGCTGCTCGGGGGTGAGCCGGCCGGTGGCCCGGCGGGCCGCGTACTCCTCGAACATCACCCGGATGTCGCGGACTTCCTGGGCCTGCCGCTCGGAGACGTGCGCGACGTAGGTGCCCCGGTGCGGCTGGGAGCTCACCAGGCCCTCGTGCGCCAGCCGCTTGATCGCCTCGCGGGCCGGCGCCTGGCTGGTGCCGACGCGCTTGGCGACCTCGGCCTCGACGAGCCGCTGGCCCGGGGCGAGTTCGCCGCCGACGATCCAGCTGCGCAGCAGCCCGTAGACGTGGTCGGAGAGCAGCCGGCGGGGGACGTGATCGGAGCCCGGCATCTCGACGGCGGGGGCGGCCGGCGGGACCGCGGCGCGCGGCGGCGCGGGTGGCGGCGGCAGCCGGCGCTGCTGCTCCTGCCAGATGCGGGCGACGGTGGACTGGGACAGGCCCAGGGTGCGGGCCAGGGCGCGGGTGGACGGCACCGGGCCGCCGTCCCTGGCCTGCTCGACCAGCCGCGCGATCTGCTGCTCCGCGTCATGCCGGCTGCTGGTGCGCGGGCGGCCTGAGCGCGGCGCGTCGCCGAGGCCGGAGATGCCGTGACTCAGATAGCGCTCCCGCCACTTGGCGACGGTGGCCGGGCTGACCTGCAGCCGCTTGGCGACCTCGGCGTTCGCCAGGCCCTCGGCACAGGCGAGGATGATCCGGCTGCGCAGCCGGAGCGTCTCCGGCGGCCGGTCGGACCATTCGCGCAGCGCCGTCCGGTCCTCGTCGCTGAGCCGCGGGAACTGCCGCGTATCAGGCATGTCCACGAGCTCGGCCCCCTCCGTAAGTCATGCGGACTTCTGAATCACTTTCGTATGCGATCCGGCTCCTGTCATCAACTTATCTTTCATGACAGGCGACTTGACGCTGGCCTGTCACGAACATATTAACTTAATCGTTGCTCGATTACTGACCCAGTAAACCGTGATCAGACGTGCTCGCCAAGGAGGAAGACATGCGTCTTCGGCGGACGGAACGAGTGTGGGCGGGTGCGGCCGCGGCATTGCTGACCGCCGCCCTCGCGGGGTGTGGATCCGGCGGCTTCTCCGAGGACGCCTCCTCGGACTCCGGCGACGGCGGCACCATCCGCATGCTCGTCAACATCACCCCGAACCTGACCCAGGAGTACTGGGACAAGCTGGTCAAGCCCTTCGAGGAGAAGCGCGACGGCGTCGACGTCAAGATCGAGGCGCCGACCGGCAAGGGCGTCGCGGACACCCTGCAGCAGCAGCTCGCCGCCGGCGACGCCCCGGACGTGGTCGAGACGCTCATGGTGGACGAGGCGCTGGCGCCCAAGATGCTCGAACTGACCGACCAGCCATGGGCGAAGAAGGCGCCGCTCGCCAAGCAGGCGGCGCTGAAGGGCAAGATCTACAACGTCGGCATCGGCGAACAGGCCCAGTCCCTCGTCTACTACAACAAGGACGCCTTCGCGAAGGCCGGCATCGACCAGCCGCCCACCACCCTCGACGAACTCACCGCGGCCATGGGCAAGCTGAAGAAGGCCGGCTACCTGCCGCTGCAGACCTCGGGCGAGTTCGTCACCGGGCTGCAGCTGCTGCAGCTCTCCGACCCCTCCCTCGCCCAGCGGCACCCGCACTGGCACCGCGACATCGGCGACGGCAAGCTCAAGGCCGGCGAGTCGATGCTGCCGTATCTCGAGCTCTACGACAGCTGGCTGGAGAAGGGCTACCTCGACAAGAACGCGATGGGCCTGAAGAACGCCGACGGCGAGACCGGCTTCCTCGGCGGCAAGTCCGCCATGTACGTGATGGGCAGCTGGTTCACCGCCTCCGAGGCCGCCGCCGAGAAGGACTTCGAGGTCGGCGTCTTCCCGGCCCCGGTCGCCGAGGGCCAGGACCATCCGGGGCCGCAGGGCGCCACGATGGCCGCCCCGTACCTGATCCTCAAGGACGCCAAGAAGCGGCAGCTCGCGCTCGACCTCGTCGAGTACCTGGTCACCGACAAGAAGGCCCTGGCAGCGCAGCTGCGCCAGGACGGCAACTTCCGCCGCGGCTTCGACCGGAAGTTCACGCCGCTGGAGAAGCAGGTGCAGCAGATCCTCGAGGCCGCCCCGGCCGGCGTGGCGCAGGGCGAGGGATACGGCGACGACACCCTGCCGCGCGGCTTCAACGCGGCCTTCAACACCGAGGTGCAGGGGCTGTACACCGGCCGCTCGCCCAAGGACGTGGCCGAAGCGGTGGACCGCTGGGTCGAATCCCACTCCTGACCCGGAAGGCTGCCGATGCCGAGCACACGCACCCTCGCCAGGAGACGGGACGGACTGACGTCCCTGCTCATGGCGGGTCCCGCCACCGCCCTCTACACCGTCATGCTGGTCGTCCCCGTCGGCCTGGCCTGCTACCTCAGCCTCACCGACTGGGACGGCTACAGCGCCCAGCCGGAGGTCGTCGGCGCGGCCAACTACGCCGACCTGGCCGGCGATCCGGCGCTGCGCCGCGCGGTCACCGTCACCTTCCTGCTGGCGGCGGCCGGGACGCTCGGGCTCAATGTCCTGGGCCTCGGCTTCGCGCTGCTGCTCAACGGCACCTCGCGGGCGAACTCCTTCTTCCGCATGGTGATGTTCTATCCGCACGTGCTCAGCGCCCTGGTCGTCGGCTTCCTGTGGAGCGCGATCCTGGGCACCACGGGCGCCGTCAACAGCTTCGTCACCTCCAAGGGCGGCGAGGTGCTGCCGTTCCTCTCCGACCCCGACTGGGCGCTGGCCACCATGATCGCGGTCGTCATCTGGGCGGCCTTCGGCGTCAACGTGGTGCTCTACCTGGCGGGGCTGCAGGCCGTACCGCACTCGCTGATCGAGGCCGCGCGCATCGACGGCGCCACCAGGTGGCAGGCCTTCCGGCACGTCACCCTGCCCGCGCTCGGCCCCTCCGTGACCATCAACCTGGTGCTGTCCCTGGTCACGCTGCTCAAGACCTACGACCTCGTGGTGTCACTCACCGCCGGCGGACCCGGCGGTCACACCCAGACGATCGCCTACCTCATCCTCTGGGACTCCTTCCACGACGGCCGGCTCGGCTACGGCTCCGCGCAGTCGGTGGTGCTCATGCTCGTCACGGCACTGCTGGCCCTGGCCGTCACCCGGCTGCGGCGGCGCGGAGAGATGGCGGTGTTCTCATGACCCTGCACAGCGAGCCTGCCGCGCCCGAGCGGGCGGCCCCGGCGGCTACCGAGGCCGGTGCCGGCGCGATCACCCCTCGCGCGCCGCGCCGGACGCGGACCGGGCCTCCCGGGCGCCGCCGCCGATGGCTGCGGACCGGCTTCCTCACCGCCGTCGCGGTGCTGATGCTCATCCCGCTCTACGTCCTCGTCGTCAACGCCTTCAAGTCGCAGCAGGAAATCCTCACCAGTCCGTTCGGACTCCCGGCGGGCGGGCCGGACTTCTCGTACCTGCAGAAGGTCTTCGAGAACAAGCAGTTCAACATCATGCGCGGCTACGGCGTGACCCTGCTCTTCGTCGTCTGCGTCAATGTCCTCTCCATCGCGCTCGCCGGCCCGGCCGCCTACGTCATCGCCCGCAGCGCCAAGCGCCGCTACCGCGCGCTGATGCTCTTCTTCCTGGCCGGCACCTTCATCCCCAGCCAGGTGCTGGTGATCCCGGTCGTGTACGTGCTCAAGACGCTCGGCCTCATGGGCACCATCCGCGGCTTCGTGCTCTTCGAGACGGTGCTCACCCTGCCGTTCTCGATCTTCCTGTACGCCGGCTACATCGCCACCATCCCGCGGGAGCTGGACCAGGCGGCGGCCGTCGACGGCGCCGGACGGATCCGCACCTTCTGGCGCATCATCTTCCCGCTGATGCGCCCGGTGGTCGCCACCATGGTCATCCTCAACACCTTCTCGGTGTGGAACGACTTCGTGAACCCGCAGATCATCCTCGGCCCCGGCAGCGGCCTCTACACCGTCACCACCGGCGTGTACGCGGCGGTCAGCCAGTACCAGACCGACTACACCGTCGTCTTCCCCACCCTCCTGGTGGCCATCGCACCGCTGCTCGTCTTCTTCGTCTTCATGCAGCGGCACATCATCAGCGGCCTCACGGCCGGGGCGTCGAAGGGCTGATGACCATGACCACACCGACCCCGCCCCGCGTCACCGCCACCGTGCCCACCGGGCCGCCGCCCGCCTGGGCCATACTGCAGCGCCGGCTCTTCGACGCGCTCGACGAGGCATGGCGCACCTTCGCCGACCGCTACTGCGCCCCGGACGGCTCGCTGCGCTACGCGGGCCCGCTCGCCAGCCGGGACGGCGCCGACGACTTCTACGAGGCGTTCTTCAACTGGCCCGTCCTGTACCAGCTCGGCGGCGCCGACGACCTCCTCGGCGCCGCCAAGCACCACTGGCACGGCGTCACCGCCCAGCTCACCGAGGCGGGCTACGTCATCGACGAATTCGAGCGCGGCTACGACTGGTTCCACATGGGCGAGTCCCTGCTGCTGTTCTACGGCATCTGCGCCGCCGACCCGGGCGACGCCGACTTCGAGCGCCGCGCCCACCGCTTCGCCGACCTGTATCTGCCGGACTCATCGACCGGCAACTACGACCCGGCGGCCCGGATCATCCGCGCCCCGCACAACGGCGCCGGCGGCCCCCGCTACGGCGTCAACGAGGAATGGGCCTCGTACGGCGCCGACTTGGCCTCGATGCGCCCGTACGGCCTGCCGCTGCGCGACCTGCCCGGCATGACGGACTGGGCGGACCTCGAGGACCCCGGCAACGCCGCCCGGATGGGCGCCGCCATGACCGAACGCCTCGGCCGCGGCGACGCCGCCGTGAACCTCGCCGCCACGAGCCTCGCCACCAACGCCTGGCTGTACGGCCACGACGACCGCTACCGCGACTGGGCGCTGGCGTACACCGACGCCTGGCAGCAACGGGCCGCCGCAGGCGACGGCATCCTCCCCGACAATGTCGGACCGTCCGGCCGGGTGGGCGAGCTGCACGGCGGGCGCTGGTACGGCGGCAACTACGGCTGGGCCTGGCCGCACGGCATCTACAGCGTCGGCGCCGCCGCCGTGATCGCCGCGGTCAACACCGTGCTGCTCACCGGCACGGACGAGCGCCTGGCCATCGGCCGCGGCCCGCTGGACCTCGTCGCCCGGCACGCGCGGCACGCGGCCGTCACCGAGACGGAGATGAGCATCAGCGACCGCTGGCTGGCGGAGCTGGGCGAGGACGCGGGCCGGCCGACGATGCTGGTGCCCAACCGGCATGCGGACGGCGGCTGGTTCGACTACCAGCCGCCCCAGCTCGGCCTGCCGCTGTGGCTGTGGCAGGCGAGCACGGATGCCGCGGACGGCGAGCGCGTCGAGGCCCTCCGCAAGGGCGCCGGCTACGACTGGCGCACCGTGCGCGACTTCCGCAACAAGGAGGAGGCCGGGCACGAGGCGCCCTGGCTGGAGTATCTGCGCGGCGAGAACCCCGGCTACCCCGAGGCCGTCCTGCGCGTCGCCCTCGCCCAGGTCGAGCGGCGGATGGCGCTCATCGACGCCGACACCAGCACGCCCGAGACCCTGGACATCCACCACTGGCAGCGGCACAACCCGGTGGTCACCGAGGCGCTACTGCAGCTGACCGCGGGCACGCCGCAGGTCCTCTACAACGGCGGCCTGCTGCCCCTGCGCATCGCCTACCGCGACACCCTGCGCGGCCGGCCGGGACTGCCCGCCGACGTCGCCGCGCTGGTCGAGGAGGCCGGCCCAGGCCACGTAACCCTGCAGCTGCTGCACACCGGACTCACCGGCACCCGCCGGGTCGCGGTCTGCGCCGGATCACTCGGCGAGCACCGCATCGACTCCGCCGTGCTCGACGAGGCCGCGCCCGGCTACCCCGGCAACCCGCGCGCCTACTCCGCCCCGACGCCCGCCACGACCACGCGCGAACTGCGCGTGGCCGGGCCGCGCCTGGAGGTCGAGCTGCCGCCCGGGCGCCGCATCCGGCTGCACCTGAACCTGACCCCCCGCGCCTACCAGGCCGCTCACCGCACCGCATGACCCCGACGATGTGAGGAGATTCAGTGGAGGACGAGACCGTGTGGGAGCTGCCGGTACGCGGCAAGCAGCCCGGCAGCGCGGACCCCGAGCTCGTCGAGCGGCTGACCGCCGTCTCGTCGGCGACCGCCTGCGCGAAGCTGCACGGGCAGGGCATCCGCCGCACGTTCATGTCCGGACCGCGCCCCCTGGCGGCCGGGCAGAAGATCGCCGGACGGGCGCGCACCCTGCAGTTCATGCCGCAGCGCGAGGACGTCGCCTCCGGCCTCGGCCAGGAGTACGTGGAGCGGCACACCGCGCTGTGGGCGGTGCTGGAGGCGGTGGAGCCCGGCGACGTGCTCGTGGTGCAGGCGTACGGCAGCAGCCACACCGGCTGCTTCGGCGACATGCTGGTGCGCTACTTCCAGCGCAAGGGCGGCGCCGGAATCGTCGTCGACGGCTGCATCCGCGACGCGCCCCGGGTGCGGGAGACCGGCCTGCCCATCTGGTCCACCGGCGTCACCCCGCACTACGCCTCCCAGGCCGAGCTGTTCCCGTGGGCCTACGACGTGCCGGTGGCCTGCGGCGGCGCCCTCGTGCTGCCCGGCGACCTGGTGGTCGCCGACGACGACGGACCCGTGGTGGTGCCCCGGCAGCGGGCCGCGGACGTGATCGCCGCCGCCCGCGAGCACGAGCAGTGGGAGCGCTTCAGCCGCAGCCGGATCGAGGAGGGGGGTGCGCTCACCGACTACTACCCGCTGACCCCCGACACCCGTGCCGAGTACGAGCGCTGGCGCGGCGACGGCGCCGGCTGACCCCCAGACACCCGCACGCCCGACGAGCAAGGAGATCGTGTGTTCCGCAAGTACCGCAGAACCCGGACCCCGTTACTGCTGGCGGCCGCCGGCGCGCTGCTGCTCGGCGGCGCCACCCTGCCCCAGGCGAACAGCGCCGACGGCTGCGACCCGAAGGAGTTCTTCGTCGCACCCGACGGCAGCGACCGCGGCGAGGGCACCAAGGACGACGCCTGGCGGACCGTCGCGCACGCCCGCGACCAGCTCCGCGCGGACGGCCTGACCAAGGACATGGCCTGCGACGTCGTCGTGAACCTGCGGGCGGGCGACTACCCGGTGGACAAGGCCGTCGAGTTCGACGAGCGCGACTCCGGGTCCGGCGGCCACCAGGTGGTCTACCGCAGCTACGACGGGCCCGGCAAGGCCCGTATCACCGGGGCGAAGCCGGTCTCCGGCTGGCAGGAGTACAAGGACGGCATCTACCGGGCCGACGTCGGCAAGGACGCCTCCTTCTACACCCTCTTCGAGGACGGCAAGCGCGCCACCACCGCCCGCTTCCCCAACCGTCGCACCGACACCGAGTGGGCCCCGTATCTGATCTCCACCATCCCCGAGCCGGAGAAAGAGGCGGTGCGCCGCTGGCTGTGGGCCAAGCCCGGGGACATGGACCCGAAGTGGGACCCGGAGGACCTGGCCAAGGCCACGGTGACGATCTGGTCCGGCGGCAGCTGGAGCTGGTTCACGGACACCGTGCCGATCAAGGACGTGAACCTCGAGGAGGGCCAGATCTCCCTCGAGTACCAGACCCGCTACGCCATGATGAACAGCCGCAGCGGATCCCGGTACTTCCTCCAGGACTCCCTCGCCTTCCTCGACCAGGCCGGTGAGTACTACCTGGACAAGGAGAAGGGCCAGCTCTACTACAAGCCCCGCGGCGACATCAAGGACGCCAAGGTGCTGGCGCCCACGACCACGAAGCTGCTCGACATCGCCGGCAGCAGCGAGCGGCACCGGGTGCGCGACATCACCTTCGACGGCCTCGCGCTCCAGTACAGCGACTACCTGGAGTGGTACCGGTTCGGCTGGGTCGATGACGGCGACTCCGGCTTCGAGCACAAGTACCCGATGTACGACCGGCAGATCGAGATGCACCGCAATCGCTTCGGTGCGGTGACGGTGACCAACAGCAAGGACATCACACTGACCGGGATGCACATCTCCGACACCGGCTATCACGCCGTCTACGCGCTCTTCGCCAATGAGGGCCTGACGGTCAAGAACAGCCTGCTGGAGAACATCGGCGCCGACGGCATCAAGGTCGAGGGCCCGTATCCGGGGGAGGGCGACACCTCCAAGGGCCACCTGTTCACCAACAACTACATCTCCCACTTCGGGGAGCTGGTGCCGGGCGACGCCGCCGGCGTCGAGCTGATGGACACCGGACACAACACCGTCAGCCACAGCGTCATCGAGCACTCCGCCCGCTACGGCATCAGCCTCGAGGTGCGCCCGGAGGTCAAGGCGGAGGACAACTACGCCCGCGAGAACACCTTCGAGTACCTGCGCATCAACGAAGCCGGCCTGGACAGCGGCGACATGGGCGCCTTCTACACGTACGGCGTCGAGAACGAGGAGCCGCACCCGGTCGACAACCACGTCCGCCAGGTCGTCATCGGCGACGTCATTCCCGACCCCTCGATGCCGGACAGCGGCACCCGCGGCGTGCACATGGACGCCGGCGGCTGCGGCTTCAGCTTCACCGACATCGAGGTCGGCAAGGTCACCGACGACAAGTACCAGAGCTATCAGTGCAACCAGGTCAAGAACGCTAACTGGGAGGACGGCTTCGACGCCTCGCGGATGGAGTACGACAAGATCGGTGTGACCGACGCCTTCCCGTACCCGAAGCCGAAGTCCGCCAAGGACGGGGAGTGACCTCGGAATGAGCGGGCGCATCCGCTGCGAGACGCAGGGGCCGGTCGCGGTCGTGACCCTCGACCGGCCGGAGAAGCTCAACGCCCTCACCCCAAAGATGGCGGACGAGCTGCGCCGCACCCTGGCCGGCCTGGACGCGGACGCCGCCGTGCGAGCCGTCGTCCTGGCCGGCGCGGGGGAGCGGGCCTTCTGTGCCGGCAGCGACATCGCGGGTCTCGACGCGTACGAGACCCCGTGGGCCTTCCGCAACCGGCTCGACTACGGGGATGTGGTGCGGGAGTTGCGCACGCCGCTCATCGCCGCCGTCGGGGGCCACGCCCTCGGCGGCGGGCTGGAGCTGGCGCTGTCCTGCGACATCCGGATCGCGGGGGAGTCGGCGCGGTTCGCCGCCCCGGAGATCAAGCTGGGCTGGATCGGCGGCAGCGGGCAGGCGGCGCTGCTGGCGCACAGCATCGGCGCGTCCAACGCCGCGCTGATGCTGCTCACCGGCGACCCGATCGATGCGGCGCAGGCGCTGGCCTGGGGTCTGGTCAGCCGCGTCGTCCCGGACGCCGAGCTGCTGCCGGAGGCGGTCGCGCTGGCCGGGCGGATCGCCGCCCGGGCGCCGATCGCCGCGCAGACCGCCAAGGCCAATCTGCGGGCGGCGCACAGCATGCCGCTGCAGCAGGCCATCCAGTACGAGCGCGACCTGCAGACGGTGTGCTTCGCCACGGAGGACGCCGCCGAGGGCCGGGCCGCCTTCGCCGAGCGGCGCGAGCCGCGGTTCACCGGCCGCTGAGCCACTGCTGAGCCACTACGGAGGGACAGACAGATCATGGGAATCCTGGACGGCTACCGGGTGGTCGATCTGTCGATCGCCATGGCGGGGCCGCTGGCGGCGATGCGGCTCGGCGACCTCGGCGCCGACGTGGTGAAGGTCGAGCCGCCGGGCGGGGAGTGGCAGCGCCGCGCCCCCGCCGGCGGTGCCACCGGCACCGAGCTGAACGCCTCCTTCCTCTCGCTCAACCGCAACAAGCGCAGCCTCGCCGCCGACCTCAAGACGAGCGAAGGACGCGAGGTGGTGCGGGACCTGGTCCGCGGCGCGGACGTGTTCCTGCAGAACTACCGGCCCGGGGTCGCCGAGCGCCTCGGCATGGACTACGCGGCGGTCCGGGAGGTCAACCCCGGCATCGTCTACGTCTCCATCTCCGGCTACGGCGACAGCGGCCCGTACGCGGACCGGCCCGGGCAGGATCTGCTGCTGCAGGCCATGTCCGGAGCCATGTACAGCGTCGGGCGGGAGTCGGACCCGCCCGCCCCGGCGGGGACCTACGCGGTCGACGCCATCACCGCGTACTCCGCCTTCGAAGGCGCGCTGGCCGCCCTGCTGCACCGGGAGCGCACCGGCGAGGGCCAGCTGGTGAAGGTGAACATGCTGGACGCCGCCATCGCGGTGCAGATGCAGGAGCTGTCGGTGTACACCGTCGGCGGCGTCCCGCAGCGACGCGGCGCCGAGCCGCACGGGCACACCTATATCCGCGCCCCGTACGGGGTGTTCACCACCAAGGACGGCCATCTCGCGCTGGCGATGCCGCCGCTCGACGCCCTCGGCGAGGCGCTCGGGCTGCCCGAACTGGCCGCGTACGACACGGACGTGGACGGCCACGGCAGGCGCGACGAGATCACCGCGCTGGTACGGGCCCGGCTGCCGCGGCACACCACCGCCGAGTGGCTGGAGCTGTTCGCCGAGCGCGGCATCTGGGCCGGGCCGGTGCATACGTACGCCGATGTCGTCGCCGATCCGCAGGTGCGGCACAACGGCTCGTTCGTCACCTACCGGCACCCGGTGGAGGGCGAGGTGACCACGCCCGGCTTCCCGTACCGCTTCAGCGCCACCCCGCCGGAGGTGCGCCGCGGCGCCCCGCTGGCCGGTGAGCACACCCGGGAAGTCCTCGGCGAACTGGGTTATCCGGAGCAGCGGGTGGCGGCGCTGCTCGCCGAGGGCGCCATCGCCGCCCGGAACCGGGAGGAAGAGATGTCATGACCGCGACGACGACGGAACCACCCCGCGCCACCGCGGAGCTGCGCGGGCTGACCTGGGACCACCCCCGCGGCTACGCGCCGCTCGAGGAACTCGCCCGGCTCGACGCCTCCCTGCCGCCCGGCTGCGAGACGGTCGGCCGGCCGCTGCGCTGGGACCGGCAGCCGCTCTCCGGCTTCGAGTCCACCCCCCTCACCGCCCTCGCCCCCGACTACGACCTCCTCGTCGTGGACCACCCGGGCCTCGGCGCCGCCGTCGAGGCGGACTGCCTGATGCCGCTGGAAGAGCTCTTCGGCCCCGCCGAGCTGCGCGGCTGGCGGGAGCGCAGCGTCGGCGCCAGCTTCGCCAGTTACGTGCTCGACGGCCGCACCTGGGCGCTGCCGCTGGACGCCGCCGCACAGGTCGCCGCCGCGCGTCCCGACCTGATGGCGGGGCATCCGCTGCCGCGCACCTGGGCGGAGGTGCGCGACCTGCCGGTGCCGGTCGCACTCTGCCTGGGCGGCCCGCACGCCTTCCTCACCTTCTGCTCGCTCGTCCTGGCCCAGGGCGCGGAGCCGGCCACGGACGGCGACCGGCTCGTCTCCCGGGAGGCCGCGCTGCCCGCGCTCGACCTCATGGCGGTACTCGCCGACCGCACCCCGGCGCCGCTGCGCGACGCGAACCCGATCGGGCTGCTGCGCGCGATGGCGGCGGCCGGCGGGCCCGCGTACTGCCCGCTGGTGTACGGCTATGTCACCTACACCCGCGCCGGGCCGTATCCGCTGGCCTTCGCCGACGCCCCGACGTGGCGGCCGGGCGGCCCCGTGGGCAGCGTGCTCGGCGGCGCCGGACTCGCCGTCTCCCGCCGCCGCACCGACGACCTCGGCACCCGCGGCGCGGTCCGCGATCACCTGCGCCGGCTGCTGGCGGACCCGGTGCAGCGCGAGCTGTTCCCGGTCACCGGCGGCCAGCCCGCGGCCCGCGCCGCCTGGACCGACGCCTGGACCAACGAGCGGTGGGGCGGCTTCTACCGCGCCACCCTCGCCACCGTCGAGGCCGCCTGGGTGCGGCCGCGGTGGCCCGGCTATCCGGAATTCCAGGAGGCGGCCTCCCGACTGCTGCGCGCGGGGCTGGCCGAGGGCCGCCCGCACCGGGCGCTGCTAGACGCCCTCGATGACCACTACCGCACCTACCGGGAGAGGAGCACTCCGTGAGCACCGCAGTAGTGACCGGTGCGGCAGGCGGCCTCGGCCGAGCCATCAGCCGCCGGCTGGCCGCCGACGGGCACGCCGTCGCCCTGCTCGACGTCGAAGGCCCGGCGCTGGAGCAGGCCGTCAAGGACCTCACCGAGGCGGGCGGCACCGCGCTGCCGCTCGCCGCCGATCTGCGCGACGCCGACGCCGTCGAGGCCGCCTTCGCCCGCGCCGGCGAGGAGTTGGGCACCGTCGGCATCCTGGTCAACAACGCCGCGATCTACCCGTCCCGGCCGTTCCTCGAGGTGCCGCTCGCCGAGTACGACGACGTGCACGCGGTCAACCAGCGCGGCTACTGGCTCTGCGCCCAGACCGCCGCCCGCGCCATGACGGAGGCCGGTGGCGGCGCGATCGTCAACGTCGCCTCCATCACCATGAGCGGCGGCTGGGCCGACCTCGCCGCCTACGTAGCCACCAAGGGCGCCGCCGCCGCCCTCACCCGCGCCCTGGCCCGCGAGCTCGGCCCGCACGGCATCCGCGTCAACTGCGTGGCGCCCGGCGCCTTCCCCACCGCCGCCGAGGAGATCCATCCCGACCGGGCGGCGTACGAGGCCCGCATCCTGGACCACCAGGCGCTCAAGCGCCGCGGCACGCCCGACGAGCTGGCCGCGGTGGTGGCCTTTCTGGCCGGTTCCGACGCCGCGTTCGTCACCGGGCAGACGCTCAACGTCGACGGCGGGTGGGTGATGTCATGAAGATCCACGGACAGGAGCTCGGTCCCCGCGACCTGGCCGCCCGTGCCGGTGAGACGGCCGCCGCCGGGGGCGTCCGCCTGGTCACACTCGCTGACGGCGCCGAACGCGGCATCCGCACCCTGGAGTTCCGCACCGGCAGCGGCCTGGCCTTCGACGTCCTGGTCGACCGGTGCATGGACATCGGTGCCGCGGAACACGCCGGGCAGGCCTTCGGCTGGCGCTCGCGCACCGGCTTCCGGCACCCGGCGCTGCACGAGCACGCCGACGAGGAGGGCCTGTCCTGGCTGCGCTCCTTCTCCGGCCTGACCGTGACAGGGGGCCTCGACCACACCCTCTTCGGCGGCGAGGTGGACGCGACCGGCTACCGCTACCCACCGCGCCCGTCCGTACGGCACGGCCTGCACGGCCGGGTCGCCAACCTGCCCGCCCGGCTGAAGGGTTACGGCGAGCACTGGGACGGCGACGCCTGTGTGCTGTGGGCCGAGGGACAGGTCCGGCAGGCCGCGGTCTTCGCCGAGAACCTGACCCTGACCCGCCGCATCGAGGCCGATCTGGGCGGCGATGAGATCCGGCTCACCGACACGGTCACCAACCCCGGCTTCGACCCGATGCCGCACATGTTCCTCTACCACATCAACCTCGGCTGGCCGCTGCTCGACGAGGGCAGCCGCTTCCTCGCCCCGGTCGCCAAGACGCTGTGGCACTCCGACAGCGTCACCGACCAGTGCGCCGACCACCGCATGCTGCCGGCCCCCCGGCCGGGCTTCGTCGAGCAGGTCTACGAGCACGAGCTGCGCGAGGTCGCCCCGGGCCGTACCGGAGCGGCCGTGGTCAACGACCGGCTGGAACTGGCCGTGAGCGTCGACTGGGAGCGGTCCGCGTTCCCCTGCTTCTTCCAGTGGCTCAACCTCCGGGCCGGCGACTACGCGATCGGCCTCGAGCCCTCCACCCACCACGTCGCCGGGGACGCGGCCGCCCGCGCCGACGACTCCATGATCTGGCTCGGTCCGGGCGAGTCCCGGACGTACCGCACCCGCTTCCGCGTGCACCGCGGAGCCGACGCCCTCGCCGCCCTCGAGACACAGCTGGAGCCGAGCGATGCCTGAGTTGTCCAGACGCCACGTACTGGCGGCCGCCGGAGCCGGCGCCGCGGCGACCGCGCTGCCCACCGGCGCGTACGCATTGCCCGGCGCGTCGCGGCGCTCCGACCCCAACCCGATGCGGCTGTGGTACACCGCCCCCGCCGCCGAGTGGCTGGAGGCGCTGCCGGTCGGCAATGGCCGCCTCGGCGCGATGGTGTTCGGCCGCACCGACACGGAGCGGCTGCAGCTGAACGAGGACAGCCTGTGGGCCGGAGGGCCGAACGACTACGCCCAGCCGGACGCCGCCCGCCACCTGGCGGAGGTCCGCCGCCTGGTGGTCGAGGAGAAGTGGTACCAGGCGCAGCTGCTGGCCGAGGAGCACTTCCTCGGCACCCCCTCGGAGCAGGCCGCCTACCAGGTCCTCGGCGACCTCGAACTCGCCCTCGCGGGCGACGGCGAGACCACCGGCTACGAGCGCGAACTGGACCTGGAGACGGCCGTCACCCGCGTCACCTACACCCGCGGCGGCGTACGCCACACCCGCGAGGTCTTCGCCAGCGGTCCGGACCAGGTCCTGGTCGTACGGCTGACCGCCGATACCCCGGGCAGCGTGGGCTTCACCGCCCGCTTCAGCACCCCGCAGAAGGCCTCCGCCGCGACCGTCGACGACCGCACCATCGCGCTCGACGGCGTCGGCGGCGACTGGCAGGGCCTCGAGGGCAAGGTGCGCTTCCGGGCGCTGGCCCGCGCGGTTCCCGAGGGCGGGCAGGTGCGTACCGAGGGCGGCGAGCTGACCGTGACCGGCGCCGACGCCGTCACCCTCATCGTCTCCATGGCCACCAGCTACCGCGACTACCTGGACGTCTCGGCGGACGAGGCCGCCCGCGCCCGCCGCCACCTGGAGCCGGCCGCGCGGATGCCGTACGAGCTGCTGCGCCGCCGCCATGTGGCCGACCACCGCCGCCTGTTCAGCCGGGTCGGCATCGACCTCGGCACCTCCGATCGCACCGCCCTGCCCACCAACGAGCGCGTCCCGCTCTTCAAGGACGGCGGCGATCCGCAGCTGGCCGCGCTGTACTTCCAGTACGGCCGCTATCTGCTCGCCTCCTGCTCCCGCAGCCCCGGCCAGGCCGCGAACCTGCAGGGCCTGTGGAACGAGAGCATGACCCCCAACTGGGAGTCCAAGTACACGATCAACATCAACTTCGAGATGAACTACTGGCCGGCCGGGCCCGCCAATCTCGCCGAGTGCTGGGAGCCCGCCGCGGACATGATCCACGAGCTGGCCAGATCCGGCGCCCGCACCGCCAAGGCCCTCTACGACGCCCCGGGCTGGGTCGCGCACCACAACACCGACGGCTGGCGCGGCACCGCGCCCGTCGACCACGCCTTCTACGGCATGTGGCCCACCGGCGGCGCCTGGCTGTGCCTGCTGCTGTGGGACCACTACCGCTTCACCGGCGATACGGGCGTCCTCAGCCGCAACTACCCGGTCCTGAAGGGTGCGATCGACTTCTTCCTGGACTTCCTGGTCGAGGACGCGAAGACCGGCTACCTGGTCACCAACCCCTCGCACTCGCCCGAGGTCGGCCACCACGAGGACGAGGGCGAGAACGTCAGCATCTGCGCCGGGCCCACCATGGACATGCAGCTGCTGCGCGATCTCTTCGACGCTTTCCGTTCTGCCGCCGTGGTCCTCGACCGCGACCCCGGCCTGGCCGCCCGGGTCAGCGAGGTCCGCGACCGGCTCGCCCCGAACCAGGTCGGCTACGCGGGCCAGCTCCAGGAGTGGCTGGAGGACTGGGAGGAGGCGGCGCTGGTCAAGCACCGGCACGTATCGCAGCTCTACGGGCTCTTCCCCAGCGCCCAGATCACCCCCAGGAAGACTCCGGAGCTGGCCGCGGCCGCACGCAGGACGCTGGAGCTGCGCGGCACCTCGGGCACCGGCTGGTCGCTCGCCTGGAAGATCAATTGGTACGCCCGGCTGCTCGACGCCGACCTCGCGTACCAGCGGCTGAGCGACCTCCTCACCCCGGCCCGTACCGCCCCCAACCTCTTCGACCTGCACCCGCCGTTCCAGATCGACGGCAACTTCGGCGGCGTCTCCGGGATCACCGAGATGCTGCTGCAGAGCCACGCCGGCGAGATCGAGCTGCTGCCCGCCCTGCCGGACGCCTGGCCGGACGGCTCCTTCCGCGGGTTGCGCGCCCGCGACGGCTTCGAGATCGACCTGGAGTGGAAGGCCGGGAAGGTGGTGCACGCCGCGGTGCGCTCCCTGCTCGGCCACCCCATCCGCCTGCGCACCCCGCACCCCGTCGACATCGAGGGTGCCACCGCGGAACGCCCCGAGGAGCACGTGGTGTCCTTCGCCACCCGCCCAGGGGCCACCTATCACGTGAGAGCCGCGCAGACCCGTCACTGACTCACCAAGGAGCAGGCGAACGTGACTGACGCAAACGGAACTGCCGCACCGCACACACCACTCGGCCGCCGGGCCTTCGTGGCCGGCTCGGGAGCCGTGCTGGGCGCGGCCGCGCTGGCCGGCTGGCCGCCGCACACCGCATACGCCGCCCCCGCGCCGGAGACCCGGGCCGCGATCCCGGCGTTCCCCGGCGCCGAGGGCGGCGGCAAGTTCGCCACCGGGGGCCGCGACGGCGAGGTCTACGAGGTCACCACCCTCGACGACTCCGGCCCCGGCTCGCTGCGCGAGGCGGTCTCGGCCGACAACCGCACGGTCGTCTTCCGGGTCTCCGGCACCATCCAGCTCAAGGGCGGCCTGGACATCACCGGCTCGAACCTCACCATCGCGGGGCAGACCGCACCCGGCGGCGGCATCTGCGTGGCCGGCAACGAGACGGAGATCAAGGGCAGCAACATCATCCTGCGCTATCTGCGCTTCCGCGGCGGTGACGAACTGGGCACGCCCATCGACACGTTCGGGATGGAAGGCCAGGAGAACGTCATCATCGACCACTGCTCCATCAGCTGGGCGGTGGACGAGAACTGTTCCCCGTACAAGAACAAGAACGTCACCCTGCAGTGGTGCATCATCTCCGAGCCGCTGACCATGTCGGCGCACGAGAAGGGACGGCACGGCTTCGGCGGCATCTGGGGCGGCGACAACGTCTCTTACCACCATAACCTGCTGGTCCACAACGGCGGCCGCAACCCGCGGTTCGGCTTCGAGGAGGGCCTGAACCAGCTGGCCGACTCCCGCAACAACGTGATTTACAACTACGGCTACACCTCCTGCTACGGCGGCGAGTGGGCCGAGGGCATCAACATCGTCGGCAACTACTACAAGCCGGGTCCCAACACCCTGGAGGACATCGCGCCGGTCATCGTCAGCCCGGACCGCTTCGGCGCCTGGTACGTCGCCGGGAACGTCATCGAGGGCCACGACGAGGTCACCCAGGACAACCGCGAGGGCATCAAGCTGGGCGTCGGCGGCATCACGCTGCTCGACAAGCCGGCCGACCTGGCCCATCCGCTGCCGGAGCAGAGCGCGAAGGAGGCGTACGAGGCGGTGCTGGCCGGCGCGGGCGCGATCCTGCCGCGACGGGACGCGATCGACGCGCGGATCGTCGCCGATGTGCGCGGCGGTACGGGACGGATGATCAACTCCCAGCGGGAGGTGGGCGGCTGGGTGCCGCTGGTCTCCACGAAGCCGCCCGCCGACTCCGACCACGACGGCGTCCCGGACGACTGGACGGGGGAGGGGGAGGGCGGATACACGCGGCTGGAGACGTATCTGAACTCGATCGAGCGCACCGGCAAGGACAACCCCACGGTGACCCTCAAGTCCCCGTCGCCCGACCAGGTCTTCACGACCGACGTCGCCTTCGAGGTCGAGGCCTCGGCGGCCGCCGGCGAGACCATCGCCACCGTCGAGTACTACGCGGGCGACAAGAAGCTGGGCGAAACCACGAAGGCGCCGCACACCTTCACCTGGACCGGCGTCGCGGACGGCACCCACTACCTCACCGCCCGCGCCACCGACTCCGCCGGCACCGCAACCGCGTCCACCTGCACCCCGGTCCACGTCAACCACACGACGGCGACCACGCCATGGCGCCTGAAGGACATCGGCAAAGTGCCCATCGCCGGTGCGGCGGCGCTGGACGGCGGGACCATCACGCTCAAGGGCTCCGGCAAGGTCGTCGGCCGCGAGGACGCCTGCAGCTTCCTCTACCAGCCGGTCAGCGCGCCGGAGGACGAGGTCGTGGAGATCATCGCCCGGCTCGACTCCCTGCCGCCGGTCTACGAAGGCGTCATGGCGGGCCTGATGATCCGCGAGAACCTCACCCCCGACTCCGCGTTCCTGATGCTCGGCATCACCTATCTCGACGGCGGCCTGAAGGCGCGCGGCTTCCGGATCGGGCGGTACGGCACCGAGACCTCCGACAGCGTCTATCCGTGGGACGGGGCGGAGAACGAGCACCTGGGCGACCTGCCGTACTACCTGCGGATCACCAAGCGCGGCGCCGAGATCCAGGGGCATGTCTCCTCGGACGGGCTGAACTGGGGCAGCCACGTCGTCTACGAGCGCATCCCCATGGTCGACCGCGTCTACCTGGGGCTGGCCGTGGACGCCAACAAGGAGGCCAACGCCGTGGCGCACTACGCCACGGCGGCCTTCACCCACGTGAAGATCAATAAGTAGCCAGCGGCATCCACACCCGCATGGCGCCGTCGCCGCGGTTGTCCCACTGGAAGTAGGGCACCGCGGTGGCGGTCGCCGGGCGGCTCGTGTCGTCGGTGTGCGGGCCGCCGTGGGTGCGGTACGGCAGGCCCGCCTCGTGGTCGCCGGAGACCGCGGCCGCGGCGGTGCGCAGCAGCACCGTACGGCCGACGCCGTCCAGGTCGTCCACGTCCACTTCCTCGAAGGCCGCGTCCGGCGGCAGCGCGAGGTCGTCCACCGCGTCGCCGGGCGCCTGGTCCGCCTGCTCGAAGCAGTACACCAGCGGTCCGCGTTCGACGGCGGCGCAGCCGCGGACCGCGTCGATACGCGGGTGCGGCACGGTCAGCCGCGGCGTCATGTCCAGCTCCAGCACGACCCGGTCGCCGGGACGCCAGGCGCGGCGCAGCAGCGCGTAGCCGCTCTCGTCCGGTGCGGCCGGGCCGCGCTCGCCGGCGGCCTCGATCCAGGTGCTTGTGCTCCACGGCGGGATCCGCAGCGCGAGCGCCCACGGCTCGTCCGGGGCGTGCGTGACCGTGACGGCGACCTGGCCGCGCCACGGATAGTCGGTCTCCACCCGCAGCCCCAGCTCGCCGCCCGCGAACGGCAGCGACAGCTCCATGGGCGCGTACTGGTGCAGGTGGAGGGTGTCGCCCGCCTGCGTGGCCGCGTAGTGCTCCAGCGACGCCACCAGGCGCGTGACGGCCGGCGGGCAGCAGGCCGAGTAGAACCACTCGTCGCGGCAGCGCGGATCGCCCACCGCGTCGGCGTGGTCGGGGCGGCGCTGCAGCGGGTTGCCCTTGTAGTACGTGCGGCCGTCCGCCGAGCGGGCGGCGCCGAAGGCGTTGTAGAGCGTGCGCTCGATGAGGTCGGCGTAGCGGGCCTCGCCGGTGGCCAGCAGCAGCCGCCAGCTCCACTGGATGCTCGCCGCCGAGGCGCAGGTCTCGTTGTACGACAGGTCGGGCGGCAGCTCGTACCGCTCGCCGAAGACCTCACCCACCTGCCGGGAGCCGAGGCCGCCGGTCAGCGACGTGCGGGCCGCGACCATGTCCTCCCAGCGGGCGATGGAGGCGGCCAGCAGCTCGTCGTCGCCGGTCTCGACGGCGACGTCGACAACCCCGGCTTCCAGGTACAGGCCGCGCACGGCATGCCCGGTCATCGCGGGGGCCTCGCGTACCGGCAGGTGGTCCTGCCGGTGCCGCTCGCCGTGTTTGTGCCGGCCGACCAGGCCGCGGCCGCGGCGCTCGGTGAAGGCCGTGGCCAGCTCCAGATATCGGGTCTCGCCGGTCGCGCGGTAGAGCTCCACCAGGGCGGTCTCGACCTCGGGGTGGCCGTCGAGTCCCGGGCCGGGATCGGCAAGGAAGACGGCGGCGAGGTGGTCGGCGCAGCGGCGGGCCACCGCGAGCAGCCGGCCGTCGGGGTCGGCGGCGCCGCGGTGGGCGGCGACGGCGGCCTGCATCAAGTGCCCGGCGCAGTAGTGCTCATGGCTGTCGACCAGGCGGGTGTAGCGCTCGCCGGGGGAGGCGACCTGGTAGTGCGAGTCGAGGTAGCCGTCCTCTTGCTGGGCCCGTTCGAGGAGCTGTGCCGTGCCGGCGGAGAAGGCGGTGAGGGCCGCGTCGTCCGGTGCGTGCTGCAGCTCCCAGGCCGCGGACTCCAGGATCTTGTGCACATCGGAGTCCATGTAGACCGGGCCGCGGAAGTCGCCGTCCGCCTCGCCCGCGGCGATGCGGAGGTTGCGTATGTTGCCCGCCTTCTCCAGCCACTGGATGGCCAGCGGCAGGCTGACGGTGCGGTTGACGTCCTGCCAGCGCCGTAACGGGCCGCCGGTCAGCTCGATGCGCCGCGGCCGCAGCGGGCGGTGGGCGGAGCGGGCGGCGGGGGAG
>NZ_JAAKZV010000080.1 GCF_011044975.1 Streptomyces coryli
CGCCGGCATCGACCCCGTCGAGGCCGCCCCCGACCCCCGTCGCTGGCTGGTGCGTGGTGCCGTCGGCGCGGCGCTCACCGCCGTCGCGCTGTTCAGCTTCCCCGGGCCGCAGATCGGCGGCCTCTTCGACGACAAGGGTCCGGGCACCTCCGAGCGCGCCGGCACCGCGCCCCGTACGCCGCCGTCCGCCACCCCGACCGCCCCGCCGTCCTCCGCGAAGCCGACGCCGAAGCCGACCCCCGAGCCCTCGCGCACCAAGAGCTCACCCTCCGCGGACGCGGACGCGGACGCGGACAAGGACGCCGACAGCCGCGACACCGAAGAGGACAAGACAACAACCGACTCCGGCCCCCGCACAGCCACCGGCGGCGGCTCCACCCCCGCCCCGCAGCCCACGCAGCAGAAGAAAGTCCCCGGCGGCAAGTTCTACGACTGGTCGGTCTGGCTCCCCGGCGGACGCTGACCCGCCCCCGTAAAAGCAGGTCAAGATTTGGCCGAAACATGTCAAGTCAAAAATCCCGACCTCTCTTGCCTCCTCACGACCCCGGTGCCTCAATAGGCGACAGCGCGCAGACCTGACCCACCGTCAGACACGCGCCAAATCCCCCCAACAAGGAAGCGGGACGCCATGAGGCCACAAGCCATCCACAGACGCAGCACCCGCCGAGCCGCTCTCACCACCCTCGCGGCCGCCGCCGCGCTCACCACCGGCGCCCTGGTGACGGCGCCGTCCGCGGTCGCGGTCGAACCCACGACGGCCACCATCGACTTCGACTGCGGCAGTTACGGCTCCGGATCCGCCACGCTCACCGCCACCCAGGAGGGCACCGCCGCGACCATCACGGTGTCGACCTCGGCGATCACGGCGCCGATCGACATCGGCGCGGGCTCGGTCAACTCCACCCTCACCCTCACCAAGAACGGCTCCGGCACCACCACCTTCACCGGCAGCTCCAACCCGGCGATCCCGTCCGGCAGCCCGGTCTCCACCGGCCCGCTGGCCGGCACGGTCGCCGCCGGCGACAGCCTGGAGGCGGCATCCCTGGAGGTCGTGGTGCTCGGCGTCACCGCGACCTGCAATGCCACATCCGCGCAGGCACCGGGACCGTTCGTGTTCTGACCGGCCCCCGGTCAACCATCAGGTGAACAGCTGCGCGGCCTTGCGCACCAGCTCGTAGAGCCCGTAGCCGAGCGGCGCCCCGACCCAGAGCCAGGCGAAAAGAATCAGGCCGGGGCGCCTGCCCGCGCGGTCATGCCGACTTGGCTGCGAGGTCGTCATCGCTCGCCTTTCGCTGCGCTGGTACGTGATGGCGCTGATGGACCGGCCGGATCAACTCGTTGGCCACGAAGCCCACCAGCAGCAGGCCGATCATGATGCCGAGCGACAGCCCGTACAGACTCGACCCGCTCTTGCCCGCGTCCTTCTGCGAGTCGGCCACCCAGTTCACGATCAGCGGCCCGAGCACGCCCGCCGTCGACCAGGCGGTGAGCAGCCGGCCGTGGATGGCGCCGACCTGGTACGTACCGAAGAGGTCCTTCAAATACGCCGGGATGGTGGCGAAGCCGCCGCCGTAGAAGGAGAGGATCACCAGGGCGCAGCAGATGAACAGCGGCTTCGAGGAGTCGCCGAAGCTCGCGATCAGCAGGTACATCAGCGCGCCGGCGCCCAGATACAGCCGGTAGACGTTCTTGCGGCCGATCAGGTCGGAGGTCGAGGACCAGCCGATCCGGCCCGCCATGTTGGCGGCGGAGAGCAGCGCCACGAAGCCGGCCGCGGCGGAGGCGGAGACCGGGGTCGAGGTGTCCGCGAAGAAGTCCGTGATCATCGGGGCGGCCTTCTCCAGGATGCCGATGCCCGCGGTGACGTTCATGCAGAGCACGATCCACAGGCACCAGAACTGCGGGGTACGCACGGCGGAGTTGGCGGATACCTGAGGGCCGGTAGTAGCGGTGGCCTGCTCAGCGGGGGTGCCGGTCACCGGCGCCGCGCTCGGCCGCGGCACCCGGACCAGCAGCACGCCGAGCGACATGAAGACCGCATACGTCACGCCATGGACCAGGAACGCCATCGCGATGCCGCCGCTGTCCGCGCCGAACGACTCCAGCATCTGCGCCGACCACGGCGAGGCGATCAGCGCGCCGCCGCCGAAGCCCATGATGGCGATGCCGGTCGCCATCCCGGGCCGGTCGGGGAACCACTTGATGAGCGTCGAGACCGGCGAGATGTAGCCGATGCCGAGTCCGATGCCGCCGACGAAGCCGTAGCCGAAGACGATCAGCCAGTACTGCTCGGTCCAGGCGCCGAGCGCGGCGAGCAGAAAGCCCGACGAGAAGCAGCACAGGGCGACGGCCATCGCCCAGCGCGGGCCGCGGCGTTCCACGAGGGTGCCGCCGAAGGCCGCGGACAGGCCGAGCATGACGATGCCGAGCTGGAAGGGCAGGGCGCTCTGCGTGCCGGAGAGGCCGAGCGCCGCCTCGAGCGGGGGCTTGAAGACGCTCCAGGCGTAGGCCTGGCCGATGGACAGATGCACCGAAAGCGCGGCCGGCGGAACCAGCCAGCGACTCCAACCCGGTGGGGCGAGAGGGAGGGCCATGCCGGGCAACTTTAAGGATCTCAGGCCCTCTTGAACAGGTCTCCGACATACTGTAGACAATATATTGTCGACAGAATGAGTCTCCCCTTCTCATCCCCTCGTTCTCATCCCCTCGGTAACGCCCTCAACCGATCGGAGAGCCCACGTGAGAGTCGCAGTAGTCGGCGCCGGAGCCATCGGCGCGTACGTCGGAGCCGCCCTGCACCGGGCCGGCGCCGACGTCCATCTCCTCGCCCGCGGCCCGCACTTGGCCGCCATGCAGCAGCACGGCGTACGGACCCTGAGCCCGCGCGGCGACTGGACCGCGCGCGTCCCCGCCACCGACCAGCCGAAGGAGATCGGTCCGGTCGACCACGTCTTTCTGGGCCTGAAAGCCAACTCCTACGCGGCGTGCGGGCCGCTGGTGGAGCCGCTCCTGGACCGGCACACCTCGGTGATCGCCGCGCAGAACGGCATCCCCTGGTGGTACTTCCACCGCCACGGCGGCCCGCACGACGGCACCCGGGTGGAGAGCGTCGACCCGGACGGCTCGGTCAGCGCCGTCCTCGCGCCGGAGCGCGCGATCGGCTGCGTCGTGTACGCGGCGACGGAGCTCGAAGGACCCGGCGTCGTACGCCACTTGGAAGGCACTCGCTTCTCCATCGGCGAGCCGGACCGCACCATCTCCCGCCGCTGCCAGGAGTTCAGCGAGGCCATGCAGCAGGGCGGCCTCAAGTGCCCGGTCGAGCCCGACCTGCGCAACGACATCTGGATCAAGCTGCTCGGCAATATCTCCTTCAACCCGATCAGCGCCCTCACCCGCGCCACCATGCGGCAGATGTGCCTGCACGACTCCACCCGCGGCGTCATCGAGCTGATGATGACCGAGACGCTGCAGGTCGCGGCGGCACTCGGCTGCCGCCCCGACATCTCCATCGAGCGCCGGCTCGCGGGCGCGGAACGCGTCGGCGACCACCGCACGTCAACCCTCCAGGACCTGGAGAAGGGCAAGCCCCTCGAGCTCGACGTCCTCCTGGCCGCGGTGATCGAACTCGCCGCCATCACCGGCGTCCCCGTCCCCACCCTCCGTACGGTGGACGCCATTTCGGACCTTCTGGCGCAGGGGGCGGCTGCCTGAGGGACCTGGGTGGGGTCGGCCACCGCCGGCCCCACCCCCCGTTGTTCGGGATGCCGAACAGCGTACGGGAATTCGTGCACGCCTATTGCCCGGGCCTCGCGCACGCCTCCAGAATGACGCACCGATCGCCTCAATGCGCCGCAGTGTCGAACCGGTTCGACACTGCCTTGGGACAACCTCAGGAGCAGCAACGATGGTGCCACCAAGAGCACGAAGGACCCCCACCCGGCGGATACGCCCGGCGCTGACCCTCGCGGCCGGCGCCCTCCTGCTGGCCTCCGGCCTCTCCGTTCCGGCCGCCGCCGCGGACCCCGAACCGGGCCACCTCAAGGTCGATCTCGCCGACGACACCGGCGCGTTCCACGGTGGCGCCTCCGGCACCCTCTACGGGCTGTACGGCCCGGACGTGCCGACGAACAACCTCATCGAGGGCATGAACCTGCGCACCGTCGCCACCAAGGCCCAGGACGGCCCGCAGCATCCGGGAGCCGACGCCCTCGAGGTGGTCAAGCCGCTCGCCGACAGCACCGACGGCGACGTGTACGTCTACATGACCGACATCCACCGCGGCTTCCCGTACCAGTGGCCGGGCGATACGCCCGAGGAGAAGCTCGGCACGTACCGGGAGAAGGTCGCCAAGCAGGTCGACCAGGTGCTTCAGCTGCCCGCCGAGTACCAGGACAACATCGTCTTCGTGCCGTTCAACGAGCCCGAGGGCAACATGTTCGGCACCGGCGAGTGGAGCTACGACAAGGTCAGCTGGCTCGACGACCCGAAGGCCTACTTCGCCGCCTGGGACGACGTCTACAAGCTCATCAAGCAGAAGATGCCGGACGCCAGGATCGCCGGGCCCAACACCAGCGTACTGTACGACCCGCAGGTCAAGGGCTTCATGCAGCACGCCGTCGAGGCCGGCACCGTCCCCGATGTCGTCACCTGGCACGAGCTCAGCCACCCGGAGAAGGTCCGCGAGAGCGTGCGTAAATACCGCGGCTGGGAAAACGAGGTCTTCCAGGGCACCCCGCACGAGGGCAAGCAACTCCCGGTCAACATCAACGAGTACGCCTTCAACTACCACACCTCGGTGCCCGGCCAGATGATCCAGTGGGTCTCCGCGATCGAGGAGTCGAAGGTCGACGCCGACATCGCGTACTGGAACATCGACGGCAATCTCTCCGACTCCGCCGTCCAGTCCAATCGCGCCAACGGGCAGTGGTGGCTGCTCAACGCCTACGGCAACATGACCGGCCGCACCGTGAAGGTCACCCCGCCCTCCCCCGGCGAGAACTACACGATGCAGGGCGTCTCGACCCTCGACCGCGACAAAAAGCAGTCCAGGACCATCTTCGGCGGGTCGGCGGGGGCGGGGCACGTCGAGTTCGCCAACGTGCCCGGAGATGTCTTCGGCGGCCAGGTCCACGCCCGTATCCGCGAGATCCCGTGGACCGGCCAGATCGGCGACTCCGGCCCGCCGCGGACCGTCGCGGAGCGCACCATCGAGGTGCAGGACGGCAAGGCGGTGGTCGACTTCGGCAGCGGCGGCCTGCCCGCGCTGAAGGAGTCCTCGGCATACGAGGTCGTGCTCACGCCCGCCACCGGCGCCGAGGCGAAGTCCGTGCCGTCCCCGAAGTGGGAGGGCAGCTACGAGGCCGAGGACGCCGCGCACTCCGGCTCCGGCTACAGCAGGAACGGGCCCGAGGGCTCGCCCGACGACGTCTCGAAGTTCTACACCTCGGGCGGCTACGACGTCGGCGGCCTGCGCAGCGGCTCGGACGTCAAGCTCGACTTCACCGTGGACGTGCCCGAGGACGGCACGTACGACCTGAGCGTCTTCGCCAACTCCCTCAACACGTACGACCTGGTCAAGGAGAACGGCCCGACCAATGTCTTCCTCACGGTCGACGGCAAGGACGAGCAGGAGCTGAAGCTGCCGCTCGGCTACAAGTGGGTGGTCTGGGATCACGCCGACACCAAGGTCAAGCTGACCAAGGGCAAGCACACCCTGTCCCTCGCCGCCCGCAGCCTCGACGGACAGCGGGCCACCAAGGGCGATGCGATCGTCGACCGCCTCACCCTCGCGCTGCCCGGCCCGGGCGCCGAGCGGGCGGTGTACGAGGGCGAGTTGGCGACGCTCAAGAACGGCGCCAGGGCGGTCTATCCCGACAACGGCCCCGGGGCCGTCGAACTGGCGAAGGACGCGAGCGCGACCTTCTGGGTCCACTCCCCCACTGACGATGAATCCACGCTCACGCTGCACACCTCGGGCGGGAGCCAGTCCCGGCTGAACGTCAACGGACAGGACATACAGCCAGGCGGCGGCAAGACCGCCGTCTCCCTCTCCGGCGGCGTCAACAAGGTCACCGTGACCGGCGCCTCCGGCACCACCCTCCTCGACCACCTCACCGTCGAGCAGACCTCCGGCGCCCTCAAGCCGGAGACGTACCAGGCCGAGGAGGCCGCCCTCACCGGCAAGGCCGAGATCGCCACCCTCTCCGGCGCCACCGGCGGCAAGGCCGTACGCAACATCGGCGGCGAGCCCGGCAACGACAACACCGCCACCTTCCGCGTCACCGCTCCGGCCGCCGGCCAGTACGCGATGCGCATCCGCTACGCCAACCCCGAGCAGGCCGAGGCCACCCACTACAACCCCGACCCGCTGGCCCGGCACGCGGACGTCTCCGTCAACGGCGGCAAGGCCCAGCGGGTGACCTTCCCGCACTCCTTCCACGAGAACAACTTCTGGGAACTCACCGTCCCCGTCGATCTCCAGAAGGGCGGAAACACCATCAGCTTCCGCTCCGAGGAGCTGCCCAACTTCGACGGCAAGACCTACGCCTCGGACACCTGGCCCGGCATCCTGCTGCGCTCCCCGTACGCCCCCGTCCTGGACCGCATCACCCTGGCCCCGTACTCGGCGGTGCGCCCATGACGGAGCGCACGGACCAGGCAGAACGCACCGTCACCATCGGCGACATAGCGAGCGCCGCCGGCGTCTCCCGCTCCACCGCGTCCTACGCCCTGTCCGGCAAGCGGTCGATCTCCACGGAGGTACGGCAGCGGGTGGCGGACGCGGCCCGCGAGCTCGGCTATACGCCCAACGCCGGGGCCCGCGCCCTGGCCACCGCGCAGACGAAGGTGATCGGGCTGCTCGCCCAGTTCCACGAGGACGAATTCGCCCCGGCGATGCTGCAGTACATCCTCGGCGTCTCCGATACGGCCCGCGAGCTCGGCTACGACACTCTCCTGGTCAGCGAGGCCGACGGGGCGCGGGCGCTGGCCCGGATCACCAGCTCCCGGATGGTCGACGGGGTCGTGCTGCTGAACGTGGCGCAGGACGACCCCCGGCTGCCGCTGCTGCGCGCCGCCGGGCAGCCGGGTGCGCTGGTCGGGCTGCCCGGCGACTGCGACGGCGTGGACGTCTTCGACCTCGACTTCGAGGCGGCGGGCCGGCTCATGGTCGACCACATGCACCGCCTCGGCCACCGCGAGCTGATCCTCGTCTCGCAGCCGGAGCATGTGGTCGAGCGCGGCGGCGCGTATGTCTGGCGGCTGCAGGACTCCGTGGTGCAGCAGGCCGCCGCCCGCGGCATCCGGCTGCACGCGGTCTTCGGCCCGTCCGGGCAGCCGGAGGTCGGCCGGGCGCTGCACCGGCTGCTCGACGCGCATCCGGCCGCGACCGGGCTGCTGCTCAACAACGAGGCCGCGGCCGCCGCCCTGCCGTCCGTGCTGCACGAGCGCGGGCTGCGGGCGCCCCGCGACCTGTCCGTCATCGGGCGCTACTCGGACGAGTTCGCCCGGATGTTCTCGCTGCCGTACTCGGCCGTGGAGAGCGCCGCACACCGCCTCGGCGAGCTGGCCGTACGGCGCCTGGTGCGGCGCGTCACGTCGGCCGAGGCCCGCACGGACCCGTACACCGTCGAGCTCCTCGCCCCCGAACTCACCGACCGGGGCAGCACCGGCCGCCCCACTCCCACCGCGCAAGGAGAGACCCCATGACCAGCACCCGCAGCCGGGGACCCGCCCGGACCCTGGCGCTGCTCGGCGCCGTGCTCCTCGCCGTGACCGCGCCGGCCGCCTGCTCCTCCGACACCGGCGGCTCGGGCGGCGGGAGCGGCAAGTCCGGCGGCACGTACACCTGGTGGGACCCGTATCCGCAGCACAAGAAGTCGTCGGACTGGGAGCAGCGCGTCGGTGCCTGCGGCAAGGAGGCGGGCGTCACCATCAAGCGCACCGCCTACGACACCACCCAGCTCACCAACCAGGCGCTGCTGGCCGCCCAGGAGGGCACCGCCCCTGACCTCATCCTCCTCGACAACCCGGCCGTCTCCACGCTCGCCGACACCGGCATGCTCACCACCACCAAGGAGCTCGGCCTCGACACCTCCGCCGTCGACAAGAACCTGCTGGCGGCGGGCGTGCTGGACGACAAGGCGTACGGGGTGCCCATCGGCGCCAACACCCTGGCGATCTACTACAACAAGAAGATCCTGGACGGGGCCGGTGTCGACCCGGCGAGCGTCAAGGACTGGACGTCGCTGACCGCCGCGCTGAAGAAGGTGAAGACGGCGGGCGACAAGGGCATCACCTTCGCCGGGATCGGCACCGAGGAGGGCTCGTTCCAGTTCCTGCCCTGGTTCTGGGGCGGCGGCGCCGAGCTCACCGACCTGGACTCGCCGCAGGCGGTGGCGGCGCTGGAGCTGTGGACCGGCTGGCTGAAGGCGGGCTACGCGCCCGACTCGGTGAAGACCAACTCGCAGAACACCACCTGGGAGGAGTTCCTCACCGGCGACTTCGGCTTCGCCGTCAACGGCACCTGGCAGGTCAACAGCGCCAAGGAGGCGGACTTCAAGACCGGGATCATCCAGATACCCGGCAAGGACGGCGCGGCAGCACCGGCCCCCACCGGCGGCGAGTTCATCACCGCGCCCGTACAGAAGGACGACGGGCGCTACGAGACCACCAAGAAGATCGTCGACTGCATGACCACCCCGAAGGGCATGGTCGAGACGGCGAACACCTTCGCGTACTACATCCCGCCCACCAAGGACGGCCAGCAGCAGCTGCTGAAGGAGCACGCCGAGCTCAAGCCCTGGGTGGACGCCGTGCACGCCGCCAAGGGGCGGACCAGCGACAACCTCGGCACCAAGTACCCGAAGATCTCCGAGCCGCTCTGGACCGCCGTGCAGAAGGCCCTCGCCGGGTCGATGTCCGCCAAGGAGGCGCTCGCCAAGGCGCAGTCGACCGCGGAGGCGGAGACGCGATGAAGGTACTGCGTCCTCCGGGGGATAACCCCCGGACCCCCAGCCGGACAAACAGGTCAGCAAGGTGACCGGCGTGGACATCGCGAAGCAAACCCGGGGCATCTCCCGACCGGGCGCCGCCGCGGCGTCGCGGGCGAGCGCCGGCGGTGCCCGGCCGGCCGGGCCCTCGCGGCCGGCCGGGGGACGACCGCGCTCCTCCCGCTGGGCGGCGCTGGCGTTCCTCGCCCCGCTGCTGGCGTATCTGCTGGCCTTCTACGCCTATCCGCTCTTCCGCAACATCGAGCTGAGCCTGCACGACTACACGGTCAGAGCCTTCGTGCAGGGCGACGCCGCCTTCGCCGGCCTCGCCAACTACCGCGACGTCCTCGGCTCGGACGCCTTCGGCCCGGCGCTGCGCAACACGCTGCTCTTCACCTTCGTCTCGATCGCCGCCCAGTACGCCATCGGCCTCGCCCTCGCGGTCTTCTTCCGCGACGGCTTCCGGCTCTCGGGCGTGCTCCGCGCCATGTTCCTGGTGCCGTGGCTGCTGCCGCTGATCGTCTCGGGGTCGGCCTGGTCGTGGATGCTCAACAGCGACAACGGCATCGTCAACGCCGCGCTGCAGGCCTTCGGCATCGGCCAGATCAACTGGCTCACCTCCCCTGACTGGGCGCTCACCGCCGTGATCATCGCGAACGTCTGGCTCGGCGTCCCGTTCAATCTCGTCCTGCTCCACGCCGGCCTGCAGAACATCCCGGACGAGCTGTACGAGGCGGCAGCCCTGGACGGGGCGAACGCCTGGCAGCGCTTCTGGCGGGTGACCTTCCCGCTGCTCCGCCCGGTCTCGGCGATCACGCTGCTGCTCGGGCTGGTCTACACGCTCAAGGTCGTCGACGTCATCTGGATCATGACCACCGGCGGGCCCGGCGACTCCTCCACCACCCTGGCCGTGTGGTCGTACCGGGAGGCCTTCGGCACCGGCCTGCCCGACTTCTCGCCGGCCGCCACCATCGGCAACCTCCTCATCGTCATCGCGCTGGCCTTCGGCCTGCTCTATCTCCGGCTGCAGCGCCGGCAGGAGGACGTATGACCCGCTATCAGAAACGGATTCCCCGCTGGAAGACCGTCACCGGCATCCTCCTCACCGCCCTGATGCTCTTCCCGGTCTACTGGATCTTCAACGTCTCCCTCACCCGCACCCAGGACATGCGCGCGGACCCGCCGCACTGGTTCCCCTGGGACCCGACGTTCTCCGGCTACGCCGACGTCTTCCGCGACCAGCTCCCGGCCCTGACCACCAGCCTCGGCATCGGCCTCGGCTGCGTGGCGCTCACCCTGGCCATCTCCGCCCCGGCCGCCTTCGCCCTGGCGAAGCTGCGGCCGCGCGGCGCGGGCGCGCTCGGATTCGTGCTGCTGGTCGCCCAGATGATCCCGAGCGTGGTGATGGCCATCGGCTTCTACGCCATCTACGTCCGGCTCGGCTGGCTCAACACCATCTGGGGGCTGATCCTCGCGGACTCCACCATCGCCGTCCCCTTCGGCGTCATGGTGCTGACCGCCTTCATGTCCGGCATCCCGCGGGAGCTGCTGCAGGCCGCGACGATCGACGGCGCCGGCGTCTGGCGCAGCTTCCGCTCCGTCGTGCTGCCGCTCAGCCGCAACGCCCTGCTGACCGTCTCCCTCTTCGCCTTCCTGTGGGCCTGGTCCGACTTCGTCTTCGCCAGCACCCTCAGCCGCACCGCGGACGCGATCCCGGTCACCCTCGGGATCTACGCCTACATCGGCAACAACACCACCTCCTGGAACTCGATCATGGCGACCGCCGCCGTCGCGTCCGTCCCCGCGGCGGTGCTGCTCGTCGTCGCCCAGCGCTTCGTCGCCGGCGGGGTCACCGCGGGCGCCGTAAAGGACTGAAGAACCGACGTGGAGAGGACAGCGTGACCGCAGCACAGCACGACGACCAGCACGGCCGCCCCGTAGCGCCGGGCAAGGGGCGCCAACGCCCGCTCGGCATGGCCGAGGTGACCCTCACCGGCGGCTTCTGGGCCAAGCTGCAGCAGACCAACGCCGCCGCCACCCTCGCCCACTGCGAGGAGTGGATGGAGCGGCTGGGCTGGCTCGCCAACTTCGACCACGCCGCCGACGGCACCACCGGGCCGGAACGCCCCGGCTGGCCCTTCTCCGACTCCGAGGTCTACAAGCTCCTCGAGGCCCTCGCCTGGGAATACGGCCGCACCGCCGACCCGGTGCACGGCGCCGCCGTACGCCGCCTGACCGCCCGCATCGCCCGCGCCCAGGACCCCGACGGCTACCTCAACACCGCCTACGGCCACCCGGGCCGCCAACCCCGCTACAGCGACCTGGAGTTCGGCCACGAGCTGTACTGCACCGGCCATCTGCTGCAGGCGGCCGTGGCCCGGCTGCGCACCTACGGCGAGGACGAGCTCACCGCCGTCGCCCGCCGCGCCGCCGACCACGTCTGCGACGTCTTCGGCCCGTCCGGCAGGCCGGACATCTGCGGCCACCCGGAGATCGAGGCGGGCCTGGCGGAGCTGGGCCGCGCACTGGGCGAGCCGCGGTACGTCGAGCAGGCCCGGCTCTTCGTCGAACGCCGGGGTCACGGCCGCCTCGCCAACGTCCCGTTCGGCATCGGCGGCGCCGCGTACTTCCAGGACGACGAGCCGGTCCGCACGGCGGGGAGCTGGCGCGGTCATGTGGTGCGCCAGCTGTATCTGGCGGCCGCGGCGGTGGACGTGGCGGTGGAGACGGACGACGGCGAACTGCTCGCCGCCGTCGAGCGGCAGTGGGCGCACACGGTGGCCCGCCGCACGTATCTCACCGGCGGCATGGGCTCCCGCCACCAGGGCGAGGCCTTCGGCGACGACTGGGAGCTCCCCGCCGACCGCGCGTACTGCGAGACCTGCGCCGGCGTCGCCTCGGTCATGGTCTCCTGGCGCCTCTACCTGGCCACCGGCGACCTGAAATATGCCGATCTGATCGAGCGCACCGGCTACAACCTGATCGCCGCCTCCCCCCGCTCCGACGGCCGCGCCTTCTTCTACGCGAATCCGCTGCACCAGCGCGCTCCCGGCCCGGCAGCCGACGACGGCGCGGTCAGCCGGCGCGCGGAAGGGGGCACCCGCGCCGCCTGGTTCGACGTCTCCTGCTGCCCTACCAACGTCGCGCGCACTCTTGCCACTTGGCAAACGTACCTGGCCACGGTGGCGGGCGAGCGGGAGCTGACGCTCCTGCAGTACGCCGACGCCCGCATCGACGCCACGCTGGGCGACGGCAGCCCGATCGCCCTGGACGTGGAGACGGCGTATCCGGACGACGGCACCATCGCGATACGGGTCCGCCAGGCACCCCCCGCGCCGGTGACGCTCCGGCTGCGGGTACCGGCCTGGGCGGATGGCGCCTGGCTGGAGGAAGGCGGCGGCCGCCGGCCGGCAGCGCCCGGGGCGGTGGTGGTGGAGCGCCGGCTGCGGGTCGGCGAGGAACTCCGCCTCCACCTCCCGCTGTCCCCCCGCCACACCTGGCCGGACCCCCGCATCGACGCCCTCCGCGGCTGCGTGGCCGTGGAACGCGGCCCGCTGGTGCTGTGCGCCGAATCCGTCGACCTGCCGCCGGGCCTCACGCTGGACGCGATCGCGGTGGATACCGCCTCGCCCCCGACGGACCGCTCGGGCGGGACTCTGATCCGCGCCTCGGCCACCACCGACGCGGATCATGCCTGGCCCTACGACAACCGCCCCGCTCCGAGAGACACGCCGGCCCAGTCGACGGAAGTCCCCCTCGTCCCCTACCACCAGTGGGCGGAGCGGGGCCCGTCGGCGATGCGTGTCTGGCTCCCGGCCGCCCCTCGATAGCTCAGCCGAGCAGGTCCACCTCCGCGCCTACGCCCCCGCGCGCTGCCGCTTCGTATGCGAGCCAGGCCAGCGCGAGGTCCTGCCACGGGAGGCCGACGGGGGCGTAGACGCTGCGGCGTCGACCGTCCGTGCGGCCGGGGTGCGCGCCGCAGAGGATCTCGCCGAGGGTGGCGTCGGCGGCCTCGGGCGGGAGGCCGGCGGCGGCCAGGGCGCCGCCGGTGGCGGCCAGTTGCCGGTCGTCGACGACGAGCAGCACGGAGTCGAGCAGGTCGCGCGCGAGCTCCTGCTTGCCGGGTTCGTCGGCGCCCAGGGAGGTGAGGTGCTGTCCTGGGCGGGTGTCGTCCAGGTGCAGCAGCGGCTCCCGCGCCCACGTGGCGAGCAGCACGACATCGGCGGCTGCCGCCACCTCGCGGGCCGAGGCGAGCGCCCGCCCACCGTGCCGCACGCCGAATGCCGCGGCCCGGGCCGGGTCCGTATCGCACACCACCAGCTCTTCGATACGCCGCAGCGCCCGCAGCCCGCGCACCATCAGCTCCGCCTGCGCACCGGCCCCGACCACACCGACCGTCGCCGCGCCGGCCGGCGCCAGCAGATGCGTCCCGAGGGCCGCCGCAAGCCCGGTCCGCCACGCCGTGATCGTCGCCGAGTCCAGCAGCGCCAGCAGCTCACCATCGACCCCGCTGTGCAGGCACACCACCCCGCGCAGGGCCGGATCGGCGCCGGGGAACTTCGCGTTGACCTTCACCGTGTACGCCTCGACCCCCGGCAGCACACCGGGGATCAGGGCGGTCGCCGTACCGGGAAACGGCAGCCCGGCGCTCACCCGCCGCGCTTCCCCGCCGCCCTCCCGAAAGCCCGTGCGCAGCGCCTCAAGACACGCCGCGGGCTCCAGCACGGCCTGCAGGTCGCTCCTGGTCAAGATCCGGGTCATCGAGTCATGATCGCAGCAAGCGGCGCACCCTCACCGGAACGCGCCGCTGTAGGCGTTGAGCGCCGGTTGCCCGCCCAGGTGTGCGTAGAGAACATTCGACTCGCGCGGGATGTCTCCGGAGCGGACGAGGTCGACGAGCCCGGCCATCGACTTGCCCTCGTAGACGGGGTCCAGGATGACGCCTTCGAGGCGGCCGACGAGCTCGATCGCCGCCACGGTGGATTCGACCGGGATGCCGTACACATCACCGGCCCAGCCCTCGAGCAGGACGATCTCGTCGTCGCGCACCTCCCGCCCGATATCGATGAGTTCCGCCGTGCTCCGCGCGATCCTTGCCACCTGCGCCCGCGTCTGCGCCGGCTTGGCCGACGCGTCGATGCCCAGGATCCGGCGCGGGCGGTCCTGGCCGGCGAAGCCCGCGATCATGCCGGCCTGGGTGCTGCCGGTGACGCTGCAGACGACGATCGTGTCGAAGAAGACGCCGAGTTCGGCTTCCTGCCGCTCCACCTCCGCCGCCCAGTGTGCGAAGCCGAGGCCGCCCAGCGGGTGGTCGGAGGCGCCGGCCGGGATGGCGTACGGGGTGCCGCCGGCCGCGCGGACGTCGTCCAGGGCCTGCTGCCAGCTGTCCTTGACGCCGATGTCGAAGCCGGCCCGCACCAGGCGGACGTCGGCGCCCATGATGCGGGAGAGGAGGATGTTGCCGACCTTGTCGTTCACCGCGTCCGGCCAGTCGACCCAGCTCTCCTGGACCAGTACGGCCTTCAGCCCGGCGCGGGCGGCGACGGCGGCCACCTGGCGGGTGTGGTTGGACTGCACGCCGCCGATGCTGACCAAGGTGTCGGCGCCCTGCGCGAGGGCGTCGGGCAGCAGGTACTCCAGCTTGCGGGTCTTGTTGCCGCCGTAGGCGAGGCCGCTGTTGCAGTCCTCCCGCTTGGCCCAGATCCGGGCGCCACCGAGGTGGGCGGTGAGGCGGTCCAGCGGGTGGACGGGGCTGGGGCCGAAGAGCAAGGGGTAGCGGTCGAAATCTTCGAGCGGCATCGGGGGCTCCTCTGCTCCGGTCTGCTCCGGGTTACACGTGTAACTCCCATGTAATCACGCGCTGTTGACAGGGAAACGTCTGAGGTCCAGGGTGCTGGTCACTCGCCGTTCAGTTGGCCGTTACACCCATCCTCACCCCCCGGAGGCGCTTGTGTGTGACCTGCACGACCAGCACGACCACGAGGTCACCGACGGACTCGTCGCAGGACAAGGCGACCCGGCGCTCTCCCGGCGCCGGATCGTCCAGTTGCTCGGCGCCGCCGGGCTGACCTCCGCGATGACGGTCGCGGAGACCGATCCGGCGATGGCCGCGGCCGGCGACGCGCCGCGGGAGGCCGCCGCCGGTGCGTACGAGCCGCCGAAGGGTCTGGCCGAGGACAGCCCCGCCAAGCGGGCCGCGCTCGCCTGGGTGGACGGCAACTCCGCCCGTATCACCAAGCTCAACAGCACCATCTGGGAGCACGCCGAGCTGTCCCTGCGCGAGTGGCGGTCGTCGCTCGCGCAGGCCGACTTCCTCGAAGCGGCGGGCTTCGAGGTGAAGTTCGGCACGGCGGGTTTCCCGACCGCCTTCACCGCCACCTTCCGGGAGGGCGAGGGCGGGCCGGTCCTCGGCTTCAGCGGCGAATACGACGCGCTGCCCGGCCTCTCGCAGAAGAGCGGGGTGGGGCAGCACGACCCGCGCGAGTATGTCCACGATCCCTTCGCGCCCGGCTACGGCCCCGGCCACGGCTGCGGCCACAGCGCGCTCGGCACCGCCGCTGCCGCCGCGGCCGCCGCCGTCGCCCGCGCCGCGCGGCAGCACCGGAAGCCGGTGACGGTGAAGTTCTTCGGCTCCACCGCCGAGGAGACGCTGATCGGCAAGACGTACGCGGTGAGCAAGGGCGTGTACGACGGCCTCGACGCCTTCCTCGACTGGCACCCGTCGACCGCCAACGCGACCGGCTGGGGCTCGAGCACGGCGATGACCGCCGTCACCTTCACTTTCCTGGGCGTCGCCGGCCACGGCGGGACTCCGCTCGGCAACAAGAGCGCCCTCGACGCCGCCGTGATGATGGCGACGATGTCGGAATTCTTGCGCGAGGAGAATCTGGCCCCCTCCGGCCGCCTCCACTGGGTCATCAACAACGGCGGCGACATCCCGAATGTGACGCCGGAGATAGCCGAGATCTCGTACTACGTGCGCGAAGGCAGCCCGGCCCGGGTCAAGGTCCTGCTGGACAAGGTGATCGCCGTGTCCGAGGCCGCGGCCACCGCCTCGCAGACGAAGGTGAGCCACCGCATCACGTCCGCCTGCTGGAACCAGCTCCCGGCGAGGGCCTTCGCGGAGCTGCTGCACGAGAACATGCGGCAGATCGGCCCGCCGGACTTCACCGACGAGGCGCAGCAGCTCGCCAAGGAGCTGCAGGACTCCCTCGGCCTCCCACAGAAGGGCATGCACACCGAGATCGGTGAACTGACCCCGCCCAACCCGGTCTTCATGGGCGGCGGCTCCACGGACGTGGCCGACATCAGCTGGAACGTCCCGACCGTCTCCATGGGCGCGGCCCTCGCCCCCATCGGCACCAAGATGCACACCTGGTCCACGGCCGCCTGCGCGGCCTCCGCCCCGGGCCGGGCGGCGGTGCTCGCAGCCGCGAAGTACCTGGCGGCGACCGCTATGGACCTGGTGACCCAGCCGGAGCGACTGAAGGCCCTCAAGACAGAGTTCGCGGAACGAACCAAGGACGTCGACTGGAAAACCGCCCTCCCGGACGACTACGAGCCGCCCATGTACGAGCCTCCGGCGTGGTTCCTCCGCCGCACCGGCCAGAAGTGGCCCCCGGACAACATCACCTGGCCGCCGAAGCGAGTGATCTCCCGCGAGAAGCTCTCCTCCCTGGGCCCGGAGCTCAGCCCGCAGAAGTGACCGCCAGGCGGCCGGCCCCGTGGCCGAGGGACCGGCCGCCTGGTACCTTCGGTCTCATGTTCCTCTCCCGTGCGTAGACAGCGCCTCGGCCGCGCCTGACCGGCGACCGGCCGTCAACAGGCCCTGTCCGCATGCGCTTTGAGGAGCAACCCCATGTCTTCGCCCGTAGGGGCGCCGTCGTACCGTGCCGTGCTGCGCACGCCGCACGCCGCCCGCACCTTCCTTACGTCCCTGACCGGCCGGCTGTCGTACGGCACGGTCTTCCTCTCCCTCATGCTCGCGATCACCGCGGGCACCGGTTCGTATGCCGTCGCCGGCGGCGTCATCGCCGTGTTCGGCCTGACGGTGTCGCTGCTCGCGCCCGTACGGGCCGGTCTGATCGACCGCTACGGGCCGCGCCGCGCGCTGCCGCCGATGAGCGTCGCCTACGCGGCTGCCCTCACCGCTTTGGCGGCCGCCGTCGAGATGCCGGGGGGCGCCCCGGTGTCGCTGCTCGTTGCGCTGGGTGCCGGCGCCGGGATGTGCGCGCCGCCGCTCGGTCCTGTGATGCGCTCGGTATGGAGCGATCTGGTGCCGGAACCGGCGCTGCGGCAGCGGGCGTTCAGCCTCGACACGATCAGCGAGGAGCTGCTGTACGTCACCGGGCCGCTGCTCGCGGGGCTGGTTGCCTCGCTCGCGCATCCCGCGCTGGGCGTGATCGGCAGCGCGGGGCTGGTACTCGCCGGGACGCTGGCGTTCGTCGCGTCACCGCCGGTGCGGGCGGTGGCCCCGGCCCCCGCCCCGACCACGGCCTCGGTTCATAAGGGCCGGCGACGCAGCGCCGGCGCCATCCCCCTGCAACCCGTCGCCGCGGCGGCCGGTCTCGGCCTAGCCCTCGGCTCACTGGCGCTCCTGCTGGTGATGTTCGCCGACAGCCGCCACCAACTGACCGCGGTGGCCTGGCTGGAGGCGGCGCTCGCCGTGGGCAGCACCGTCGGAGGCCTGCTCTACGGCGCACGGTCCTGGCGACGCCCGGCGCACGTCCGGCTACCTCTGCTGACGTCGGCGCTGGCACTCGCACTGGCCGCGACGGGCTCATCGCCCGGCCTGCTGATGCTCGCCGCCTGGACGATGCTGGCAGGCCTGTTCGTCGCCCCGGCACTCACCACCGCGTACCTCCTGGCAGAGGAATCGACCACCCCCGACAGCCGCACCCGCGCCGGCACCTGGGTCAACACCGCCTTCAACCTGGGCAGCTCACTCGGCTACGCAGGCACCGGCCTACTCGACGGCCACCTCCCACTCGCCGCCTGCTTCGCGGTGGCGGCAGTGCCACTGCTGGCCTCGACGGCCTTTGCCCAGGGGAAGCGGAAGGGTTGCAGTGACACCGGACTTCACTCTACTCTTTGCTGACGCGAACCCGGAAAGGACGCCGAACCCCATGCCTCGACGACGACCCACCGCTCTTGCAGCTGCGACCCTCGCCGCGCTCACGCTGACCACTGCCGCCTGCAGCAGCGGTGACGGATCCGATGGCCTTGGCGGACTCGGAAATGGCGACAGCAAATCCTCGGCGGATAAGGGAGCCGAGGCCGCGGCGGCCACGCCTGGCGGCCCGGAGGCGACTCAGGTGCCCTCGGACGCCAAGCCGATCGCTACGACCGAGGCGGAGGCCGGGATCATCGGGTACATCTATTCCGTGGTGCGGGACGGCAAGTTCGTCACCGTCACCGCGGCGGTCGAGAACACCACCAATGCGCCGTATATGCCGTCCGCGTGGAATGACCGCATGGACCGTACCAAGCCCTACACGCTGCTCGGCTCGTATCTCATCGACAAGCAGAACGCACTGCGCTACCCGGTGCTGCGCGATACGGACAACAACTGTGTGTGCACCGTGCCGTTCGGGCCGATGGACCCGAAGGAGAAGCGCAGCATCTTTCTGACGTTCAAGGCGCCGGAGTCGGACCGGGTCGACGTGCAGATCGGCAAGATGGCCGCCAAGCCCGTCACCATCACCAAGGCGGGCTCGTGAACGCCCGGCGCGGAGTCGGTGCGGGGCTCGCCTTCTGTGCGCTCGCCGGGGTGCTGGGCGCGGCGTCGCCGGGCCCGCCCGTGGACGAGCGGCCGCTGAAGCTGATCGGCGACCCGATCCCCATCGAGATGTCCGAGACCAGCCTCGACGGCCGCGAGCAGACCGACGACAGCCCCGAGGAGATCGTGTACGGACTCGAGGCCAGCGTCCTGTTCGCGAAGGACAGCGCGGCTCTCACGCCGGATGCCCGCGCCACCCTCAAGCAGTTGGCACAGAAGATCGGCCGGGCGAACCCCACCCGCCCGATCACCGTAGCCGGCTACACCGACAACCTCGGCACCGCCGCCCACGGCCTCACCTTGTCCAAGCGCCGCGCCACCACCGTAGCCAAGGCCCTCGAAGCAGCCCCGGCCCTCTCCGACGCCACCTTCCGCACCAAGGGTTACGGCGAGGCCCACCCCATCGCGTCCAACAAGACCGAATCGGGCCGCGAGAAGAACCGCCGGGTCGCGGTGACGGTGCCCAAGTCCTGAGCGGCTATGGCGTGGCCAGGGCTTGAATCTCGATGCCCGCCCGTGATCGCATGCCGGACATGCTCGAGTTCCTGGACCCATCGACGGAGGGGTTCATCCCCGGCCGCCGCTCCAACCGACTCCGCAAGGGCGAGAAGGTACTGGGCGAATTCGACTGCGTCATACCCACCTGCACCCGCAAGGGCTCCACGCTGTACGAGGGAATGTGCAAGCGGTGCCGGGCCGAACAGACCGGCCAGCACGTTGCCGGTACGAAACGGGAGGCGCTCGGTTCCGTACCGGCTGCGATAACGGAGGCGGCCCGCGCCGAGTTGTGCGTGTACTGCGGCACGCGGGCGACCGGCGCGGATCACCTGGAGCCGATCTCGTCAGGTGGGACGCATGCGCCGGAGAACCTGGTCCCGGCCTGCTGGGACTGCAACGCGGCCCGCGGCAGCCTCGACCTGACGGCCTGGAAACGGGACGAGGTGCTGCGGGCCATGCGGGTCAGTGAGCGCGTCCGTGCGCGGGTCTGGGACGAAGCCCACCACCGTTCCCAGGAACGCCACGAGGAACGGATCAAGGCCCACCGCGCCTACCTGGAGCGGCGGGCGCCTGCCGACCGCGCGGCCATCGACCGCGCCCGTCTCCGGGAGCAGTTGTCACATGCCCGGCGCGGGCGTGCGCTCGTCCGGCTTCTGCACCTCGCCCGCCGTGAAGGCTATGACGACGTCCTCGACATCGTCCTCGAAGAACTCACCGCACCCGACAGCCCCGACCTGCCCGAGGGCGTCGACGCGGAGGATTGAAGGGGGAAGGCGCTCAGCGCCTCTCGGTGCCGGCCGCTTCGAAGCTCCGCAGCAAGTCCGCCGCCACGCTCACCGCGATCGTCGCCGGTTCCTTGCCCGTGATCTCCGGCAGGCCGATCGGGGTCTTGATGCGGTCGATCGTCGCGTCGTCGTGGCCGCCCTCCGTGGAGAGGCGTTTGCGGAAGCGGGTCCACTTGGCGGCGGAGCCGATCAGGCCGATGGAGCCCAGGCCGTCCGTACGCAGAGCGGCGTCGCACAAAGCGGCGTCCTCGGCGTGGTCGTGGGTCATGATCAGGACGTGGGTGCCGGGGGCCAGGTCCTCCAGGACCTCTTCCGGGAGCAGCTTCGTGCGGTGCACATGCACCGACGCCACCGCGTCGCCGAGCACCGACAGCCGCTCGTCCGTGAGCATGTCGGGGCGGGTGTCGATGAGGTGGAGGTCGAGTTCGTGGCGGGCCAGGATGCGGGCCAGTTCGAGGCCTACGTGGCCGACGCCGAAGACCGCCACCGCCGGGACGACCCGCAGCGGCTCCAGCAGCACGGTCACCGCGCCGCCGCAGCACTGCACGCCGTGCTGGTTGGTGACCTTGTCGTTGAGCGCGAACTCCATCAGCTCCGGCTCCGCGTCCGGCGCGCCGATCAGCTCGCGGGCCCGGTCTATCGCGACGGCCTCGATGTTGCCGCCGCCGATCGAGCCCCAGGCCTCGGTCGCGCCCACCACGAGCTTGGCGCCGGCCTTGCGGGGCGCGTGGCCGCGCACGGCCGCGACGGTCACGAGCACGCCGGTCTCCCGGCGAGCCCGCAACCGCGCGACCGCGGCTACCCACGTCATGTCAGGCATGGCTCAATGCGCTTGCGTCGGCGGGCAGTTCCGCACCGCCCGTGGACTTGGCCGCACCGCGCGCGGACTCCACCGCCCAGTACACCGCCTCCGGCGTCGCCGGCGAGGCGAGGTCCACGCTGGTCCCGGCGGGGCCGAACTCCGCGGCGGCCTGCCGCAGCGCCTCCCGTACCGAGAACGCCAGCATCAGCGGCGGCTCGCCGACCGCCTTGGAGCCGTAGACCGCGCCCTCTTCGGTGGCGTTCTCGAGCAGCGTGACGTTGAACTCCTCGGGCATCTCCGAGAAGCTCGGCAGCTTGTACGTGCTCGCCGCCTGGGTCTGCAGCCGGCCGCGGTTCGGCCCGTCGCTGGTGTCCCAGCGCAGGTCCTCCAGCGTCAGCCAGCCCGCGCCCTGCACGAAGCCACCCTCGACCTGACCGATGTCGATCATCGGGGAGAGGCTGTCGCCGACGTCGTGCACGATGTCGACCCGGCGGATGCGGTACGCGCCGGTGAAACCGTCCACCTCGACCTCGGTCGCGGCGGAGCCGTAGGCGAAGTACTTGAACGGCGAGCCGCGGAAGGACTTCGCGTCCCAGTGCAGGCCCTCGGTGCGGTAGTAGCCCGCCGCCGACAGCTGGACCCGCTGGAAGTACGCGGTGCGCACCAGGTCGTCCCAGGCCAGCTCCTTGTCGCTGCCGAGGGAGCGCGCGACGCCCTCGACGATGCGCACGTCCGCGGCGCTCGACCCCAGCTGCGAAGCGGCCACCTGCAGCAGCCGCTCGCGCAGCTGCTCGCAGGCGTTCTTGATCGCGCCGCCGTTGAGGTCGGCGCCGGAACTGGCCGCCGTCGCCGAGGTGTTGGGCACCTTGTCCGTACGGGTCGGGGCGAGACGCACCTTCTCCAGCGGGATGCCGAGGGTGGTCGCGGCCACCTGCAGCATCTTGGTGTGCAGGCCCTGGCCCATCTCCGTACCGCCGTGGTTGATCAGGACGGAGCCGTCCTTGTAGATCAGCACCAGCGCGCCGCCCTGGTTGAAGGCGGTGAGGTTGAAGGAGATGCCGAACTTGATGCCGGTGATCGCGAGCCCGCGCTTGGTGTTCGGGTGCGCGGCGTTGAAGGCCGCGATCTCGCGCTTGCGCTCGGCGATGTTCGCGTTCTCCTCCACCTGCTGCCAGGTGACGGCGATGCGCTCGGGGTGGTTGACCGGCTGCCCGTACGGCGTGGTCTGGCCCTGGCCCGGGGTGTAGAAGTTGCGCTTGCGCAGCTCTCCGGCGTCCAGGCCCAGCTTCGGCGCGACCCGGCCGAGGATGTCCTCGATCACCAGCATGCCCTGGGGGCCGCCGAAGCCGCGGAAGGCCGTGTTCGAGACCGTGTTGGTCTTGGCGATACGGCCCGCGACGCGGGCGTTGGGGATCCAGTACGTGTTGTCGATGTGGCACAGCGCGCGGGCCAGCACCGGCTCGGACAGGTCCAGGCTCCAGCCGCCGTCGGCGGTCAGCGTGGCGTCGAGGGCCTGGATGCGGCCCTCGGCGTCGAAGCCGATCTTCCACGAGGAGTGGAAGCCGTGCCGCTTGCCGGACATGGTCAGGTCCTGGGTCCTGTTGAGCCGGAAGCGCACCGGACGCCCGGTCAGCTTGGCGCCGAGCGCGGCGACGGCCGCGAAGCCGTGCGGCTGCATCTCCTTGCCGCCGAAGCCACCGCCCATGCGCAGGCACTGCACCGTGACCTCGTGGCTCGGGATGCCGAGCACGTGGCCGATGATCTCCTGCGTCTCGGACGGGTGCTGGGTGCTGCTCTGGACGAAGATCTGGCCGTTCTCGTCGACCTGCGCCAGCGCCGCGTGCGTCTCCAGGTAGAAGTGCTCCTGGCCGGCGAAGGTGAACTCGCCCTCGAAGACGTGCTCGGACTCCGCGAAGCCCGCGTCGACGTCGCCGGTGACCATGTTCGGCCGGGCGCCGTGGAAGCTCTCGGCCTCGATGGCCTCCGCAACCGTGACGATGGCGGGCAGCTCGTCGAGCTCCACCTCGACGGCGGCGGCGCCGAGCCGGGCCGCCTCCAGGGTCTCGCCGAGCACCCAGGCGACGGCATGCCCGTAGAACATGACCTCGTCGGGGAAGAGCGGCTCGTCGTGCTTCATGCCGGCGTCGTTGAGCCCTGGCACGTCGGCGCCGGTCAGGACGCGGACGACGCCGGGGACGTCGAGGGCCGGCTTGGTGTCGATCTTGGTGATGCGGCCGTGGGCCTTCATCACCTGCACCGGGTAGGCGTGCAGCACATCCTTGGTGCGCTGCACCAGGTCGTCGGTGTAGAGCGCGTGCCCGGTGACGTGCAGGCTGGCGCTCTCGTGCGGCAGCGGCACGCCGACGACGGGCTTTTCGGGACGCTCGGACAGATGGCTCATGACGGCACCGCCTCGGTGGTCTGCGCGTACAGCTTGAGCAGGCTCTGGCCGAGCATCGCGGAGCGGTACTCGGAACTGGCCCGGTGGTCGTTCATGGGCGTGCCCTGGGCCTTGAGCACCTGGGCCGCGGCCTCGACGTTCTCGGCCGTCCAGGCCTTGCCCTCCAGGGCCTCCTCGACCGCGAGGGCGCGGATCGGGGTGGCGGCCACGCCGCCGAGGCCGATACGGGCCTTGCGGACCACGCCGTCCTCGATGTCGAGCGCGAAGCCGACCGCGACGCTGGAGATGTCGTCGAAGCGCCGCTTGGCGATCTTGTGGAAGGCGGTCACCTGCGACAGCGGCAGCGGGATACGGACCGCGCGGATCAGCTCGTCCGGGCGGCGCACGCTCTGCCGGTAGCCGGTGAAGTACTCGGCGAGGGGCACCTCGCGCTCACCGTCGGCGCCGGCCAGCACCAGCGACGCCTCGAGCGCGAGCAGCACGGGCGGGCTGTCGCCGATCGGCGAGCCGGTGCCGAGGTTGCCGCCGAGGGTGGCGCCGTTGCGGATCAGGCGGGACGCGAACTGCGGGAACAGGTCGGCCAGCAGCGGCACGCTGCCGTCGAGGCGGCGCTCGATCTCGGTGAGGGTCACCGCGGCGCCGATCTCGATGTGGTCGTCGCCGACGCGCAGCTCCCGGAGCTCGGGCAGCCGGTCGATGGCGACCACGAGGTCGTCCCGGCGGGAGCGGATGTTCACCTCGACGCCGTAGTCGGTGCTGCCCGCGACCAGGACCGCGTCGGGGCGCTCGCGCAGCAGCTGGGCGGCCTCGGCCAGGGTGGCCGGGCGGACGAAGGTGCTGTCGCCCTGGGTGTAGGTGGTGGCGACCGGCTCGGGCGCGGCCTGCTCGCGGCGCTGCGCGAGCGGGTCCTCGGCGGTAGGCGCGCCGACGGCGTACGCGGCGTCGCGGATCGGGCGGTAGCCGGTGCAGCGGCACAGGTTGCCGCTGAGCGAGTGCAGGTCGAAGCCGTTCGGGCCGTGCTCCGCGTCGGCCTCCGCGGCCGCGTCGGCGTGGCCGTTGGACTCGGCCTTGCTGGACCCGCAGGGCCCGCAGCGGTCCGGCCGGTAGTACTCGGCGGCCATGCTGCAGACGAAGCCGGGCGTGCAGTAGCCGCACTGGGAGCCGCCCCGGACCGCCATCTCCTCCTGCACCGGGTGCAGGGTGGGCGCGGTGCCGTCGGCGCCGGGCGTGGCGAGGCCCTCGGAGGTGATGATCTCCTGGCCGTCGAGCGCCGCGGCGGGCACCAGGCAGGCGTTGACCGCGACCCAGTCGGTGGGCTTGTTCACTCCGGGGCGGGCCACCAGGACGGAACAGGCGCCGCACTCACCCTCGGCGCAGCCCTCCTTCGTGCCGGTCAGACCGCGCTCGCGCAGGAAGTCCAGCGCCGTGGTGTGGGGCGCGGCCGGCGAAATCGGGGTCTCTTTCCCGTTGACCTTGATCTGCGGCGCTACCATGGCAAATCCCCATTTCGGTGCGCAGTCGTTTTGATTACCCTAGTCGCCATTTTTCGGGAGCTTTCTACGTCGGTGGCGCGGCTCGTGGACCGAAGCGCGAAGGATCGCGCGACGGATGCCACAGGCGGTGGCAGAGATCAGGAAGAGGCCGGCCCGGAATCGGGCACGCCGGGAAAAGGGCTGCTCAGCAGCCCATGCGCTAGGCGCCGTGCGCTACGCGCCCCGGAACCCAGGCTGTCGCGTGAACGAGACGATTGAGGTCGGAGAACATCGACATCCGACTTCGCCTCCTTCGGCAGCTCGCAGGTACGGGTGTGCTCGAAAGTACGTGCCCGCAGGCCCAGCGGTCAACCCCGCCTCATGGCCGCGGCACGGGAGCGGTGGCAGAGGCTCCGTTCAGCAGCTTGGACGGGGTGCCGGTGCCGTCGGCCGGGGTGGTGAAGACCGTGGGGCCCGAGTCGCCCGGGCGGGTGTAGGCGATCGTGTCGTCGTCCAGCCAGGCGGGCTGGTCGTCGATCGAGGCGGTCTCGGCGAGCGGGACGTCGCGGCCGCCGCGGAGCGTCAGGACGTGCAGGCGCCAGCGGTCGCCGGTGCGCTTCTTGTACGCGATGCGGTGGCCGTCCGGGGACAGGGACGGGCATTCGACGTTCTCGCGCAGGGCCGTCAGGGTGCGGCGGGTGAGGTCGCCGCGCATCAGCCAGGTGCGGCCCTTGGAGGCCATCGTGGCGTAGAAGGTGCGGTCGTCGGCGGCGAAGGTGATGCCCCAGTAGTTGACGTCCTCGGCCCGGTACGGCTTGCCGCCGACGTACGGCCGGAAGTCCTCCAGCGAGCCGTAGTGGTCGCCGTCGCGGAGGTCGTAGATACCCGCCGTGGTGGAGAACTGACCCTGAGCGACGTACGAGTCGCCGCTGCGGAAGACCGTCCAGGCGACGAGATGACCCGAGGGCGAGACCCGGGCCCGGCTGGGCTCGCCCCACACGGGCAGCGTGACCTGCGGTTTTCCCGGCCCGCGATAGACCCGGACGTCGGAGGACATCGGTCCCGGCAGGCCGCGCAGGCACACCAGGGTGCCGCCTGCCACAGCCGCCCGCTGGCAGTCCGGCCCCTTCCCCGCGCTACGTCCCGCCCGCTCCCCCGCGCCGCGCGGCACCTGCCGCACCCGCCCGCGGTCGACGTACACGACGGTGCCGGGCCGGTCCGGGCGCAGCGACCAGGCCCCGTCGCTGTCCGCGGCGCGGGCCCGCCACAGCACGTATCCCGTGGTCGCCGCCAGCAGGACGCAGATCAGGGCGATCCCCGTCGCGGTACGGGCCCGGCCCGCCGGCCACGCGGTCACCGGCCCGCTCCCGGGCGGTGCAGCAGCGCGGCCGCGCCGAGCACCCCGGCGAGCGCGACGGCCGCGGCGGTGAAGGTGAGGCCCAGGCCGAGGGCCGCGGCGGCGACGCCGAAGATCAGCGCGCCGCCGGCGCGGGCCAGCGCCTGGGCCGTCTGCACGACGGCCAGTCCCGTGGTCCGCGCCCGCGCCGGGATCGCGGGGGCGACATGCGCCATCAGCACGCCGTCGGTGGCCGCGTAGAAGAGGCCGTGCAGGACGAGCACCACGGCCGCGGCCGTCCAGCCGGCGGGCGCCAGCGCCAGGCATACGTAGCCGAGCAGGAGCAGCAGATGGCCGCCGAGGAAGAGCCGCCAGCGCCCGGCGCGGTCGGCCGCCCGGCCCACCGGCAGGGCCGCCGCCATGAAGACGACCGCGGTGCCGAGCGGCAGCAGCGGCAGGAACTCCTCCGGGAGCTCCATGCGGCGCTGCAGCGCGACGTACAGGAACATGTCGCCGACGGTGACCACCCCGAGCAGCGCGGCAGCCGCGACGACCCGGCGGGTGTCCGCGCCGGCCACGGCGCGAAGACACGTGCGCAGCGTTACGCGCCCGCCGCCGGAGTCGCCCGCCTCCCCCCGCGGCCGCTCCCGTACGAAGAAGACCAGCACCAGCACACCCACGGCGGCGATCAGGAAGCTAACCACGAACACCGCGTCGTAGTCGCTCGGCAGCAGCAGGAGCAGTCCGAAGGCCAGCAGCGGGCCGAGCAGCGCGCCGCACGTGTCCAGCGTGCGGTGCACGCCGAAGGCCCGGCCGAGCCGGTCCGCCGGGGTGGCGAGCGTGATCAGCGCATCGCGCGGGGCCGTGCGCAGGCCCTTGCCCGTACGGTCGGCGGCGAGCAGGAGGCCGATGCCGGTGGTGCCGGCGCCGACGGCGGGGAAGCCGAGCCGGGTCAGCGCGGACAGGCCGTAGCCGACGACGGCGACGGCCTTGCGGCGCCGGAAGCGGTCGGCCGCGTAGCCGCCGCCGAGCCGGAACAGGGCCGTCGCGCCGGTGTACAGGCCGTCCAGGGCGCCGAGTTGGAGGTAGCCGACGCCGAGGCCGTACATCAGGTACATCGGCAGCACGGCCGTGACCATCTCGGCCGACGCGTCGGTGACCAGGCTGACCATGCCGAGCGCGACCACGGTCGGCGGGACGCGGCCGGCCGGTCCCGCCGGCGTGGCGGCACGGGTGGTGTCCGCGGCGCGGGTGTGCGACAGATACATGCGTAGCGGCCGGGGGTCAGCTCTTCGCGTGGCAGTCGCCGGAGACGGAGTCGGTGAAGGTCCGCCCGGCCACCGGCTTGAAAGTGAAGCTGTAGCCGGTGGCGGTCAGCTCGAACTGCCCCACCCCGAAGGTGTTGTTGTTGAAGACCTCGGACGGGCCGGCCGAGTCGTTGCGGTCGGAGTACAGGGACCTGCCGCCCGTGCCGATGACGAACTGCCGCACGCCGTCCGCGCTCTTGGTGCCGTCGGCCAGGGCGGGGGCGAAGCGCTCGTAGCTGTGGTCGTGGCCGGTGACCGCGATGTCGGCCTTGTGGTCGGTCAGCGCCTTGTACAGGGCGGTCAGGTCGCCGTCGTCGCCGTGGTCGCCGCTGGAGAAGCGGGCGTGGTGCCAGTACGCCAGGGTGCACGGCTTGGTGCTGGCCGCGAGGTCGCTGCGCAGCCACTGCTCCTGGGCGCTGCCGGCGCCGGCGGCGACGTTGGAGTTGAGCGCGACGAGGTGCCAGTCGCCGAGGTCGAAGCTGTAGTAGCCCTTGCCGGGCTCGCCGGCCTTGCTGCCGAAGTACTCGAAGTAGCCGTTGGCGTCGTCGCCGTACTCGTGGTTGCCCGGGGTCGGGTGCACGATGTCGTTGAACTTGCCCCAGGTGGGCTCGTACTTGGCTTTGTACTCCTCGATGGTGCCGGACTCGTAGGCGTTGTCGCCCGCCGTGATCACCGCGTCGGGCGCGATGGCGGTGACCACGTCGTCGGTCTGGTTGCAGGCGGAGCCGCAGATGTCGCCGGCCGCCGCGAGGGTGACCGTGGCGCGGGGCCGTGGGGGTGACGGCTCGGACGCGGAGGTGGTCGACGCGGTGACGCCGCCGGCGATCAGCGCGAGGATGGCCACCGCGGACAGGGACGTACGCATACCAGCTCCTGGGGGTGAGGGGGTTGGGGGGACGCAGGAGATTCGGGTGCGGACAGCAGCTTCAGCCGCTCCGGGGTCGGCCAGGAGGCCACTCCCAGAAGATTCCGTGAACGCCCGCCCGACACTTGGCGGGCAGCAGGTGGGCGGTGCGGGAGACGTCGAGCGCGATACGGCGGACCTCCCGCCGCCGCGCCGTGAAGGAGTCGCGGTAGTACTTGAAGCAGGCGGCGGGCGGCGCCGCCTCGTCGAAGTGGATGTGCAGCAGGAACTCGCGCAGCGAGACCCGGGTGCCGCGCTCGTGGAAGACGGCCGGCTCGGTGCCCTCGCCGATGAGCACGTCGTACTCGACGATCGCCGTCTCATTGCGGGCCAGCCGCCGTCCGAAGAGCACCTCGAAGACGACGCAGCCGCGCTCGCGGTCGAACCGCACGCTGCCGAGGCGCCCGCAGCGCACGGTCAGCTCGACCGGGGTGTTCCCCTCGTCCAGCTGGTGCACCGCCAGCAGCCGGTCGGCGCCGTCGCGCAGCGCGCGGACCACCTGGGTGACCGCGCTGCGGCGGATGTGGCGGCGGGCGTCGAGGTGGATGGACTGGTGGATGGTGAGCGAGTGGACGCCGTCGTTGAGCTGCTCGAACTCGTCGCCGAGCAGCTGCTCGACCGCGGAGCCCGGCCCGTACAGGCGGTGCACCGAATGCGGTCCCGGCGGGCCTACGGCGGAGCGGCCGCGCGGCCGGTTCGGCTGCAGCAGGGAGCTCAGCGCGCCCGGCGGCAGGTGCAGGATCTCCTCCAGCTCCCGCACCGCCCGCAGGGAGCGCGGCCGCTCCGGCTGGCTGCGGCCGCGCTGCCAGTGGCTGAGGGTGGCCGGGCTGAGCCGGACGCCGCGCAGGGCGAGGTGGTGGCAGATGCGGTCCAGCGACAGCTGCCGCCGCTCGACCGCCTCGCGGAGGGCGGCGGCGAAGGAGGCGGTGGCTGTGGGGAGGTGGCCGTTCGCTGTCGTCGTCATGGCACCCGCCACTGTGCCGTTGACATGCACCGGCCACAAGAGTCGGACGCCGCCTCGCCGTTCACACAGTCGCCGCTAACTGTCAACGGCGGCGGCCGGGCAGGTAACTGAATTCAATTCAGTAACGTCGAATTCCGCACAGGCGTTTGAGCGGAACGGGGCGTTCAGCAAATCTGCACATTGTGATCGCGAGGTGTACGGAAAGGGAGCGCGACTCCCGCCGCTATGTCGGATACGCCGGGAGCGGATCGGCGCCCATCATCGCTGCGTGACAAGGGCGTTCACGCAGGGCAGTCGCCATCTGTGCACGCTTGTGAAGGATTCGCCACCATCCGGTGATCAACCCTGCACCGGTTGGTGGCAAGCCGTGGAAATGCCCGCCGACCGGGCGTCAACGAGATTGACCGGGTCACCCTTACGCGTGTTTTCATCTTGCGCACCGCGGCAGTTGCGAGAAGGCGTCCGATTCTCGGTCGTCCGCCTGCCGCGGGTAAGAAAACATCCCCCGACACAACAGAAGGGCTGTGCGCTCCATGCGTAACGACCTCGAGACCCGTGAGATCGCCGACACCGAGCTGGACGCCATCTCCGGCGGCGTCATCACCGAAGCCACCACCCTCGGCACCGCGGTCGCCGGCGACGTCACCAACACGGTGAACGGCCTCCAGACCGTGCAGGCCGTCAAGGGCGTCGCCTCCTCGACCGTGGGCGGCCTCGCCGGTGCCACCGGTCTCGACCAGGACGCCGCGACCATCTCCGGTCTCGCCGGCTGAGCATGATCTGGCACATGAACCCCGGATACTCCCCTGTTCCGGGGTTCATGGCTGTCCGACCCGACGCAGTCGAAGGAATCGTTCCGTGCAGTTCCGGCAGAAGGCGCTTTCCAGGCTGCAGTCGCCAGAAGAACTCGATCTCCCCGTGCGCTTCGCGCGCCCGCAGGGCCGCCTCGTCCTCGGGGTGACGATCGTCGTCATGGCCGTCGCCGCCTACTGGGCCCTGACCGGCTCCGTATCGTCCAAGCTGACCGCGGGCGGCATCCTCACCCGTGCCGAGGGCAGTTACCTGCTGCAGAGCCCCGTCTCCGGGCAGGTCACCCAGGTTCTCGCCCGGGAGGGCCAGGTGCTGCGGGCCGGCGCGCCGCTGCTCAAGGTCCGTACGGAACAGGGCTATCGCGCCGTGCGCGCCGTCGAGGGCGGCCGGGTCACCTCCCTCGTCGCGAAGACCGGCGCGGTCGTGACGACCGGGGCCGATGTCGCGACCGTGGAGCGGATGCGCGACCCCGGCGAGCCGCTGGTCGCGATGGTGTACGTGTCCGGCGGCAGTGGCGCGGGCATCAGCCCCGGCGCGCGGGTGGACCTGACGGTCCAGTCCGCGCCGCAGGAGCAGTACGGCGTGCTGCGCGGCAAGGTCAAGGCCGTCGGGCGGGCGCCGCAGAGCGGGCAGCAGATCGCCGGTTTTCTCGGAAACCCGCAGCTCGCGGCCCAGTTCACCAAGGGGGGCGACCCGGTGCCGGTGCTCGTGGAGCTGGAACGGTCGGCCGCCACGAAGTCCGGCTACCGCTGGTCCTCGGCCGACGGGCCGCCCTTCCGGATCGACTCGCCCACCCCGGTGACCGGCGCTGTCCATCTGACGGCCGAGCGCCCCGTCGATTGGCTGCTTCCGTGAGCACGCACCATCCGCCCGCGCAGGAGCGGCCCGCGCCCGCTTCCTCCAGAACGCATCACCTCCCGCCGCCCGCCGAAGGACGGCGCCGCGCCCCGGAACCGCCGGGCAACGGCCGGGCCGCCCGCCGGCATTCACCCAAGTCCGCGCGCTCCGCCAGGCCCCGCTCCCCCAAG
>NZ_JAAKZV010000081.1 GCF_011044975.1 Streptomyces coryli
CGCCATCGCCCACCCCCACCAGCGACACCGCCTCCCGGCCGCGGCCGCCGCCCGCACCCGCGTCGTCGGCGACCCGACGCTGGACCGCCTGCTCGCCTCGCGAGGCCGGCGCGAGGCGTATCGCGACCGCTGGGATACGGGCGGCCGCCGCCTGCTCGCGGTGACGTCCACGTGGGGTCGCGAGTCCCTGCTCGCCCGCCGGCCGCACATCGTGGAGCGACTCCTCGCCGAACTGCCCTGCGACGAGTGGCAGCTCGCCCTCATCGCGCACCCCAACTGGTACGCCGACCTGGGCCGCCTCGGCATGACCCGCCAGCTCCTGGCGGAGCCGCTGCGCGCCGGCCTGCTGCTCCCCGATCCGTACGAGGAGTGGGGCGCGGCGCTGGTGGCGGCCGACGCGGTGGTCACCGACCACGGGTCGACCGCGCTGTACGCGGCGGCTCTGGAGCGGCCGGTGCTCGGGGCGTACGACGGCGGGGGCGAGCTGGCGCCGGACTCGCCGATGGCCGCGCTGCTCACTGCCGTGTCGCGCTTGGCGGAGGCGGAGGGCTACGAGCGGCAACTGGCGGCGGCGGTCGCGGGCGGCCGGAACGCCGAGAGCGATCGGGGTCCGGCGAGCGCCGCCGCCCAGGCCGCGGAGGGTGCGTTCGCGGCACGTGGACGGGCGCTGGAGCTGCTGCGGGAGTGGCTGTACGAGTTGCTCGACCTGCGTCCGCCGGGGGGTGCTCCGCGCCCTGCGCTGCTGCCCCTCCCCCGCGCCGAGGTCGCGCAGGTCGGCGCGTTCCGGGTGGTGACGGCCGTGAGCGGGGACACCGTGTCGCTCACCCGCACCCCGGATCAGGTATCCGCGCACGACGGGGTGCCTGCCCCGCTCCCGCGCACCACGCCCGGCCCGGACGCCGTGCCAGGCGCACACCTCGCGGCCGACGCGGACGCGGCAGCGCCGGGCGAGGTGGAGAGCGCCGGGCTGCTCTTCCGGCGTGGGCACGCGGCCGCCCCGCAGCGGCCAGGTCCGCGCACGGTGTGGCAGGCAGGCGCGTGGTGCGCGCACGCGCTCGCCGCGCATCCCGGGCAGCGGGCCGCGGCCGTCGTGCTGGATCGCGCCCGAGCGGTGCTCCGCCACAGCGCCGGACCGGCGCTGGAGATACGGATCGGGCCGGACGCGCCGCACCCCGCGGCGCCCGTGCACTGGCCGGACCCGACCGCGGCACTCTCGGCCGTGCACGCCTGGCTGGCCGTGGCACAGGGGACCCGCCGCTTCCCGGTGACGCTTCGGGTGGAGTTGGGCGACGCCGCGGTGCGGGTGCGGGTCACCGAGGCCGGTGAGACGGCGCTGGCGGAGGAGATCTGAGCCGTGCTGCGGAGGCGATCCCGCGGCACCGATGCGGCCGCTGCCGCGGGACAACCGTTCAGCGCTACCGGCTCACCCCGGACCGCTCGTAGATCTCCCGCGCCGCCGCCTCATACGCGGCCGCTGCCTCGGCCGCACCCATCTCGCGGGCCAGCGCCGCCAGCCGCTCCAGCACGACCGCCGCGTCCGCCGCCTCTCCCCGGTCGTGCGCGATCTCCAGCGCCAGCCCGTACAGCCGCCCGGCCTGCTCCGTCCCGCCCTGCGCCTGCCGCACCCGCCCCAACTCCGCCGCGGTGCGGCCGACCATGCGGTCCTTGCCGAGGCCCCGCGCTTCGTCATGTGCCCGCTCCAGCAGCTCGCCCGCCCGCGCCAAGTCTCCCTCCATCAGCGCCACCTGCCCCAGGTGATGCCGCTGCAGCAGCATCCCGTACGCATTTCCCAGCTCTTCGTGCAGCCGCAGCGATTCCGCGAAGCGCTCCTTCGCCGCCGCCACGTCATCGCGCGCGAGCAGCACCTTGCCGTGGAACTCCAGCGCGGACGCCGTCACCTTCCGGTGCCCACTCGCCCTCGCTGCCGCCACCGCCCGGCGCATCAGCTCGTCCGCCTCGTCCAGCCGCCCGAGCTCCCACAGCGGCCGCGCCAGCTGGCTGCGCATCCGGGCCTGGGCGGCGAGGTCTTCCGCGCGCTCGGCGTCACGCACGCCGTACTCGAAGGCGACCCGCGCCGCGGCGTGGTCGCGCTCGCCCATGTAGGCCGGCCACAGCGGCTCGCACAGTGCCCAGGCCTCGCCTACCAGGCCCGTCTCGTACGCCAGCCGCACACACCCGCGCAGCGCCGCGCGTTCCCGCCGCAGCCATGTCCGCGCGCCTTCCTTCGCCGCACGGTCCGCGTCCGCCGCGCGCTCCGGGTTCGGCCTGGAGTCCTCGAAATCCACGTCCGGCGCGTACGCCAGGTCCCCCACCGGCTCCGCCAGCCGCAGTCGGCTCGGCCCTTCCGAGAGGCGGTCCGCCCGCTCCGCCTGGCGGCGATACCACCGCACCAGCCGCTCGCTCCCGCCCTGCGCCTCGCCGTCCGCCCCGTCGGCCCGCGCCCGCCGGTCCGCGTGCCGGCGCAGCAGGTCGTGCAGCGCATAGCGGTCCGGCTCCGCCGTCGTCATCAGCAGTCCCGCCCGTACGAGATCGTCCAGCGCATCGTCCGCCGCGTCCGGCCCCCGTCCGAGCAGCGCGGCCGCCGCGGCCGCGGACACCTGGCCGGCCGGGTGCAGGGGCAGCAGCCGGTACAGCAGGGTGGACTCGGGCGGAAGCTCCCGGTAGGCCGCGTCCCACACCGCCTCCACCACGGGCACCCCCTCCGCGTCCAGCGTCCGTACCAGCCGGGCCACACTCAGCCGCTGCCTGCTGCGCAGCCGGGTCCCCGCCACTCGTAACGCCATGGGCAACCCCGCGCAGTAGCGGGAGAGTTCCGCCACCGCGCCGGGATCCGAGGCCAGCCGGCCGGGGCCGGCCAGCGCGCTCAGCAGCTCCGCCGCGTGCTCGTCCGCGAGCGGGTCGAGGTGTACGTGCCCCGCGTCCCGGTGCTCCAGGTCGTGCAGCCGGAAGTGGCTGGTGACGATGACCAGCCCTGCGGCGGAGGCGGGCAGCAGCTGTTCCACCGTATCCGCCTGGTCGACATCGTCGAGCACCACGATCAGCCGCTTGCCGTACGTCAGCGAGCGGTACTGGCCCGCGCGCGCGTCGGGCGTCTCCATGCGTACCGACTCGCCATCGGTGAGCGCCCCGATCATCCGGCCGAGCACGTCGGAGACGGCCGGGCGGACGCCGCCGTGCAGGAACCCGAGGTTCTCGTAGAGCGTGCCGTCCGGGTACTCATGCGCGAGGTGGTGTCCAATGCGGTGCGCCAGGGCGCTCTTGCCGATGCCGCTGGGTCCGGAGAGTACGAGCACTGCCGGACGCTCCGGGCCTGCCGCCGGGGTGCGGGCGGCCAGCAGGGCGTCGAGTTCCGCGCTGCGGTCGACCAGGCCGGACTGCTCCGGAGGTAACTGGCGTGGGACCGGGGCCGGTTGCCGCTGATGGATCACCTGGGTGATGTGGTCCGCCTGGAAGACGTTCCCCGTGATGTGTGCGTCCCCGCTGATCGCGTTGTGGACGCTGCGCCCGCCCGCCGTCTCCTCCGCCACGCGCCAACCCTAGGCCGCGACACGGCCGTTGCGCAGCTCCTCTTCGCACGCGCTTGCCGACTCGGGAACACCTGTCCGACCTGCAATTTGGTTGATTCTGTGCGCCATCATGGCAGAGCGCGATGCCGGTGGGTGGGCTTTGTCAATTGCCCACTGCACATGAGGAGTTGGTGGCTACTGTGTGGCCCCGTCACTCGCTGCGAGGCGCAGCCGCACACCGAGCCACCCGAGGACGCAGATGTCTCACCTCCGTCGACGCCATGGCAGGGCGAGTCTCCCCCGGTTACGCCGTCAGCTGCGGTACGCCGCGGTCCTCCCGGCCACCTTCGTGACGATATGCGCGGCGGGCGCCGTGCTGTTCGTGCTGTGGTCGTCGGGCATCGCACCCTCGCGGGCGGCGTGGGCCGTGCTCGCGGGCGCCGCCGTGGCCGCCGTGCTGGCGGTCGGCATCGCCGCCGTGGCCGCCGACCGGCAGGCGCGGTCCGTACAGGAGCGACTCGCCGGTCTCAGCCACAGCATCGGGCGCAGCCAGGCGGAACTGCACGATCTGGTGGAGCGGCTGCGCCGGGGTGAGGGCGCACCGCAGCGCCGGCCGGCGGACACGGCGCCCGCGGGCGCGCAGCGTGATGACTTCGCGCTGGTCGCCCAGGAGTTGGAGCGGGCGCATGAGATGGCCTTCAGCGCCGTCGTGCACGCCGCGCAGATCCCGGACCGGGCCGGCGCGGGCAGCGAGCAGAAGGTCGAGGTCTTCGTGAACCTCGCGCGCCGGCTGCAGTCCCTCGTGCACCGCGAGATCCAGTTGCTCGACGAGCTGGAGAACGAGGTCGAGGACCCCGAGCTGCTCAAGGGCCTCTTCCACGTCGACCACCTCGCGACCCGGATCCGGCGGCACGCCGAGAACCTGGCGGTGCTCGGCGGGGCGATATCGCGCCGCCAGTGGTCCAACCCGGTCACCCTGACCGAGGTGGTGCGCTCCTCCATCGCCGAGGTCGAGCAGTATTCGCGGGTCAAGCTGGTGCCGCCGATCGACAGCACGCTCCGCGGCCACGCCGTCGCCGACGTCATCCACCTGCTCGCCGAACTCGTCGAGAACGCCTCGGTGTTCTCCGCCCCCAACACCCAGGTGCTGCTGCGCGCCAGCCATGTCACCGCAGGGCTGGCGATCGAGGTGGAGGACCGCGGCCTCGGCATGCCCGTCGCCGAGCAGAACAAGCTCAACGGCCTGCTCGCCGACCCCGACCAGGTGGATGTCGCGGACCTGCTCTCGGACGGCCGTATCGGACTCTTCGTGGTCTCCGCGCTGTCCCGGCGGCACGGCATCGCGGTGCGGCTGCAGACCAATATCTACGGCGGCGTCCAGGCGGTCATCGTGCTGCCGCGGGGACTGCTCGGGGACGACGCGCCGACCGCGGCGGACACGGCGCCCGCGGCGCCCGAGCAGCCGCGTGAACAGGTCGCCGCCACCGCGGCCGCCGTGCCCCACCCCCGTACCGAAGCGGCCGCCCTGACCCTGCACACCGCCACCCACACCCGGGTCGCCCACGTGCCGCGGCAAGCGCCGGCCGACGCGGCCCGCGCCACCGACGGCCGCCCGCAACTCCCCCAGCGCCGCGCCCAGGAGCACCTGATGCCGCAGCTCCGGGACGCGCCCGCGCCGCGCGCCGGCCACCCCGAGGACAGCGACGACGACGTGGTCCACGATCCGGGCCTGATGGCCGCGTTCCAGCGCGGCATCGACCGCGCCGAGTCCGAGTGACCCCGCAAGCACACACCCGTACCACCCCAAGGAGTCGATCCCTGATGCCGAGCGAAGTGCCGACCGGAAAGGCTTCCGACCTCGACTGGCTGCTCGGCGGCCTGGTGCAGCGCGTGCCGCACACCCGCAGCGCGGTCCTGCTGTCCTCCGACGGACTGGTCAAGTCGGTCCACGGGCTCGACCAGGACAGCGCCGATCACATGGCGGCGCTCGCCTCCGGCCTGTACTCGCTCGGCAGAAGCGCCGGCGCCCGGTTCGGCGACGGTGGTGACGTGCGTCAGGTGGTGGTCGAGCTGGCGCACACCCTGCTGTTCGTCTCCACGGCGGGCTCCGGGGCCTGCCTGGCCGTGCTCGCCGACCGCGGCGCCGACGCGGCCGTGCTCGGCTACGAGATGGGGATGCTGGTGAAGAGCGTCCGGCCGTATCTGGTGACGCCCGCGCGGCAGGCGGGCGCGCCGACGACGGCGACGAGGCCCTGACCGTGGCGGCCCCGCAGGACGGGCCGTGGCTCGACGACGCCGCCGGCCGGCTGATCCGCCCGTACACGGTGAGCAACGGCAGGACCAGGCCGACGGCCCCGCTCGACCTGCTCTCGCTGGTGATGCCCACGGGCACGCCGCCCGCGGGCCAGCTGGGCCCGGAGCACAGCCAGGCCCTCGGCCTGTGCGGTGGCGGTCCCACCTCGGTCGCCGAGATCGCGGCCCAACTGCGGCTGCCCGCCGTGGTGACCAAGGTGGTCCTGTCCGATCTCGTCGACTGGGGAGCGCTCACCGCGCGGGCCCCGGCCTTCCGCTACAACCCCACCGACCGGTCACTGCTGGAGGCGGTGCTCGATGGATTGCGACGACGGCTCTGACGTCCGCCCGGCCTTCCCGGACGCGGTGAAGATCCTGGTGGCGGGCGGCTTCGGGGTGGGCAAGACGACGTTCGTGGGCGCGGTCAGCGAGATCGACCCGCTGTGCACCGAGGAGCTGCTCACCACCGCCGGCGCGGACACCGACAGCCTGGACGGCGTCGCGGACAAGACCACCACGACCGTGGCCATGGACTTCGGGCGGCTCACCCTCGACGCGCGGCACGTCCTCTATCTGTTCGGCACGCCGGGGCAGGAGCGGTTCTGGTTCATGTGGGACGAGCTGTCCGACGGGGCGCTGGGCGCCGTCGTGCTCGCCGACACCCGGCGGCTGCAGGACTGCTTCTCCGCAGTCGACTTCTTCGAGCGGCGCGGGATCCGGTTCGTCGTCGCGGTCAACGAGTTCGACGGCGGCTTCCGTTACGAGCCGGACGAGGTGCGCGCCGCCATCGACGTGAAGCCGGAGGTGCCGGTGGTGCTGTGCGACGCGCGGCTGTGCAGCTCCGGCATCCACGCGCTGGTGACCCTCGTCCAGCATCTGCTCTTCCACACGCCCGCACCGAGCCACGGAGCGACCACATGACGTACGACCCGACCGGGCATCTGCTGCTGACCCCTGTCGACACGGAGGCGCCTGACCGGGTGCAGCGGCTGCGCCGGCTCGGCCTCGGTGAGCGGCCCGACCCGGCCTTCGACGCGTTCGCGGACCGGCTCGCCCGGGTCACCGGGGCGCCCTTCTCGATGGTCAACTTCATCGACGAGCACCGGCAGTTCTTCGCAGGCCTGCACACGCCGCAGGGCAGCCACGCGGGTACGGAGGCCGGGGCGCAGGAAGGCGGCGTGAGCCGGTACATGGACCGCGACCACGGGTACTGCCCGCACGTCGTGGTGCGGCGCAAGGCGCTGGTCCTGGAGGACGTCTGCGACTATCCGCGGTTCGCGGGCAATCCGGTGGTCGACGAGATCGGCATCCGCTCGTACCTCGGGGCCCCGCTCATCGACCGTACGGGCATGGCGCTGGGCACGATCTGCGTGGTCGACACCGAACCCCGCCCGTGGGGGCGGGCGGGGCTCGAGACGATCAAGTCGCTCGCGGCCGAGCTGATCGAGCAGATCCACCGCAGGGAGGACGGCGAGCTCGGGCGCTAGGCGCGGACGAGGCCGGAAAGGCGCTCCGACCAGCTGCCCTTCGCGGAGCCGAGGGCCACTTCCGCGAGCCGCAGCAGCTGGATGTCCGACGTGCCCGCGGGCGCGAAAATGTGGTGCGCGTCGCGCAGAAAGCGCTCGATTGGGCGGTCCGTGAACAGGCCCGCCGCCGCGTGGATCTCCATCGCGTTGCGCGCCGAGTCCAGGGCCGACTCGACGTTCACCAGCTTCGCGTTCATCAGCTCCGCGTCGCAGGACGCGCCCTGGTCGAGCAGGTGCACCGCGTGATAGGCGGCGAGCCGCGCCAGCATCAGGCGGGACTGCATCTGGCCGAGCTTCAGCTTGATGTTGGACAGCTCGTGCAGCGGCTTGCCGTAGCGCTGCCGCTCGGCGCAGAAGCGGGTGGTCTCCTCCAGCAGCGCCTGGTGGATGCCGAGCGATACGGCGGTGAGGTTGGCGCGGCCGTACAGGACGCTGGAGGAATACGCGACCGCGAGCCCTTCGCCCTCCTCGCCGAGGCGGTTGCCCGCGGGGACGCGGCAGTCGTCGAAGCGCAGCTCGCCGAAGCTGAAGCCGTGCAGGCCCATCGTGTCGCGCTCCTCGCCGAGCGAGAAGCCGGGCCGGTCGGCCTCCACGAGGAAGGCGGTGAGGCCCTTGGAGCCGGGCCCGGTGCGTACGACCACGCCGTGCAGGTCGCCCACATGGCTGTTGCCGACGTACACCTTGCGGCCGTTGAGGAGGTAGTCGTCCCCGTCGCGGTGCGCGGTCGCCGTCATGCCGAGGACGTGGCCGCCGGAGTCCGGCTCGGTGACGGCGATGGTCGGCAGGCAGTCGCCCGCGGCCACCGCGGGCAGCCAGGTCTTCTGCTGCGCCTCGCTGCCGAAGTGGATGATCTTCGCGACGCCGAGCTGCGACGCCTGCACCATGGCGCCCATAGCGGCGCTCACCCGGGACAGCTCCTCGATGATGATGGTCTTAGCGAGATGCCCCGCGGCCATGCCGCCGTGTTCCCTGGCGATGGTGACGCCGATCCAGCCCTGCCGGGCGATCAGGCGCGACAGGTCGTGCTGTACGGCGCGGGTGGCCTCCATGACCGGTATCCGCGGCTTGATCTGCCGTTCGGCGAACCCGCGGACGTGAGTGCGGAGTTGGTGGTGGAGCCGACTGATGACGTAGCCGTCCATCGCGAGCCTCCTGTGCGTTACCGCCCTGCTCGCGGGGGTCGACGGGCAGGGTTGAACCTCAGCAGTGGCCCCGTCCCGACCGGACCGCCCGGCCAGTCCACCTCCCGGGCATTCCCCTCACCCCCCTGGCAGTCACATGCCAAGGGCAAAGATCTTGCGACATATGGCGTAGCAGCGCGCGCGGGGGGCGCGTCAAAGCGCGCGACCGCCGCCTGCCGGTAGGACCTGAACTCCGCTCGCCGTACGGGCCACCACGAAGGACTCGCCCCGGGCGGTCTTCGCGTCCAGCGCGCACCGGTGCTCGCCCGCCTCCAGCAGGTCGTCGAGCAGCGGCTCGGTGCGGGTGCGGTAGAGCCGGTCCAGGCGGTACGCGGTGAGCTGCACCGCCGTCGGCTCCAGCAGGCGGAAGGCCACCTCGCCGTCCCGGGTCGCCAGGCCGGTGAGCCTGCGCCGCTCCGCCGGCGTGCGGTCCAGCGCCTCCTCTATCTGCGCGACCAGCACCGGGATGACGGGCGCCAGGCCGGTGACGAAGGCCGCGTCCGCGTCCGCCGCCGCGAAGGCGGCCCGTACCGCCGCGCGCTGCTCGTCCGGCACCGCGCGGCCGAAGGCGACCGCGCCGTAGGTGCGCAGTTCGGCGGCGTCCGCGCCGGTGATGTCCGCGGTGATCTCGGCGCCGATGCCGACCTGGCGGAGCGCGCTGGCCAATCGATTCAGCACGGCGGCGCGCTTGCCGAGCAGCAGCACCCGGCGGCGCTCCCCGGCGGGCGGGACCGCCAGCACGCCCTCCAGCGCGGCCCGGTAGTCGGCGCCGCGGAAGCGGAACGGGCCGATGCCCGGATAGCCGTTGAGCCCCGGGTCCGCCCGCTCGTCCGTCTGCCAGACGAGGTCACGCCATATGAAGTCGTCGCCGGACCGCTCCACCACCGCGGTCACCGCGCCGCAGGCCAGGTCCTCGCATTCGGGGCAGCCGTAGAGCACCTGCCGGCCGTCGGTCACCGGGAGCGCGGGCGTCTCCTCCAGCAGCAGCCTGCGCACATGCGCCGCGAAGATCGACGGGCCGAGGTCGGCGGCGAGCGGCGAGACCGCGTCCACGTCGTCGAGGAGCTGCAGCAGCGGGCGGCCGCCGACGATGTAGTCGAGGAAGTCGCGGTGCGACTGCAGCGCGCCGCGCGGCAGCACGGCTCCGGCTCTGGTGGCGGGGGCGAGGGCGAATGTGACGTAGTCGACGGTCCGTTCCGGATGTTCCGCGGCTGACATGCTCTGGAGTATTCCCGCAGACTGCTGCCCATGGAACATGATGTGATCGTCATCGGCAGCGGCGTCATCGGGCTGACCACCGCGGTGCGGCTCGCGGAGACCGGGCGGCGGGTGGCGGTGTGGACCCGGGACCCGGCCGAGCGGTCCACCTCCGCGGTGTCGGGCGGGCTGTGGTGGCCGTACCGGATCGAGCCGATGGCGAAGGTGTCGGACTGGGCGCTGCGCTCGTACGACGTCTACGCGGAGCTCGCGGCGGACCCGGCGGCGACCGGCGTGCGGATGGTGTCCGGGGTCCAGGCGGGCGTGCGCAGGAGCGATCTCGGGTCGTGGGCCGACAAGTTCGACGAGAGCGAGCTGCGGACGCTGGCGCCGGAGGAGCTGCCCAAGGGGTACGACGCGGGGCTCCGGACGCGGGTGCCGCTGATCGATATGCCCGCGTATCTGCGGTATCTGCGCGGGCGTCTCGAGGCGGCGGGCGGGCGCGTGGAGGCGCACGAGGTGCGCTCACTCGCGGACGTCCCGGCGGCCACCGTCGTGCACTGCTCCGGACTCGGCGCCCGCGAGCTGGCCGGGGACGAGCAGATGCGGCCCATCCAGGGCCAGTTGGTGCTGGTGGACGTGCCCGGGGTGACGGAGTGGTTCGTGGGCTCGGACTGGTCGGCGGCGGAGACGGTCTACGCGTTCCCGCAGCCGTACGGCCTGGTGCTCGGCGGCACCGCGCGCGACGGGGAGTGGGGCCTCGAGCCCGACCCCGCCACCGCGCGCGCCATCGTCGACCGCGCCGCCGAACACATCCCGGCGGTCCGCGACGCCCGCATCCTCGGCCACCGGGTGGGGCTGCGCCCGTGGCGCCCCAGCGTCCGCCTGGAGACCGAGCGGCTCGACGACGGCCGGCTGTGCGTGCACAACTACGGCCACGGCGGCGCCGGTGTCACGGTGGCCTGGGGGTGCGCGGAGGAGGCGGCCGGGCTGGTGGTCTGACCCGGCGGCCTCCCCCGGGTTACGTCACACCTGGCTCAGCCCGCGCCGCACCACCCGCAGCCGGTACTCCTTCCGGTCGAGGGGGTTCAGGCCCGTACGCGCCCTGGTGGGCGGCGCGCCCGTGACCGGCGCGTAGTGGTCGAAGGCCGCGTCGAGCATGCCCTCGCCCCGGGTCAGGCCCGGGAGTTGCTGCTCCAGGGCGTGCACCTGCGCCGCCGGGATGTCGCCCTCGAGTTCGTACGCGCCGCCGCGGTCCGTGGTGGTCAGCGGCACGGCGCGATGCCGGGAGAGCGCCGAGAGGACCGCGCCGAGGGTGTCGGCGGGCACCTCCAGGTGGAAGCGGTGCAGCGGCTCGTGCACCACCGTGCCGGCCTCCCGCAGCGCCGCCATCAGCACCAGCGGGGTGAGGTTGCGGAAGTCGCCGGCCGTGGACGACATGGCCTTGTCGAAGGTGGCGTGGGCGTGGCTCTGCCGCGGGAAGTAGCCGGAGTGCGTCATCGTGACCGTCACGTCCGGCACTTCCCAGCCGTGCAGCCCCTGCGCCAGCGTCTCGCGCACGGTCTCCTCCACCGCCTTGAAGAAGGCGTACGGCATCGAGCCGAGCTCCACCTCCAGCCGGAAGTCCACGCCGCTGCCGGGCGGCGCCGGATCGACGCGCAGCCCGACGGTGGCCATGAACTGGCTCGTGTCGTCGTCCTCCTTGAACTCCACCGCGGAACCGCTGCCCGCGAGCCGCTCGATGTTGATGGTGGTGGTCTCGCGGAAGCCGACATCGAGGCCGAAGTCGTCGGCGAGGGTGGCCTGGATGACCTCCTTCTGGACCTCGCCGTAGAGGGATACGGAGATCTCCTGGCGCAGGTCGTCCTGGCGCAGGTTGATCAGCGGGTCGCCTTCGGCGAGAAGGGTGAGGGCGGCGTGCAGGGCCACCTTGTCCGACGGGTCCGCGGGGACCACGACGGTCTCCAGCGTGGGCGGCGCGAAGTGGCCGCCGGCGTCCGCAGGGCCGGTGGCGTCGCCGACGGTGTCGCCGATGCGGATGCCGGGCAGGCCGTGGACCTTGGCGATGCGGCCGGCGGACACGCTGCGGCCCGGCTCCGTGGCGCCCTGGTCGAAGACGCTGATCGCGGTGACCTTGGCCTCCTGCCGGACGCCGTTGCGGGCGCGGCCGAAGCGCACCACCTCGCGGGTGCGCAGGGTGCCCGCGCGCATCCGCACGTATGCGATCTTCTCGCCGGCCGGGCCGCGCTCCACCTTGAACACCTCGCCCGCGGGCGGCCCTTCGGGGTCGCCAGTGGCCGCGGGCAGCAGCTCGCGGATGCCGGCGGTCAGCTCCGGGACGCCGTCGCCGGTGGCGGCGGAGCCGAAGTAGACCGGGTGCACGAGCGCGCGCTCGGTCTGCTCGGCGAGGGCGCGGCGCAGCCGGTCGTACGGGACGCCGGCGGCGGCGTTGACGTACGAGGCGAGCAGCGCGTCGTCGCGGTCGGCGAGCACCTCGACCAGCCGGTCGGTGAATTCCGCCTGCCCGGGCCCGTACGCGGTGAAGCGGGCGTCGCGGGTGCCGAGCGCGGCGGCGGTGCCCATCGGGACGATCGCGGGCGAGAGCCGCTCGGCGATGCCGCGCAGGGTGCCGTCGTAACTGGCGCCGCCGCGGTCGATCTTGTTGACGAAGATCAGGGTGGGGATGCGCAGCCGCTTCAGCGTGCGCATCAGCACCCGGGTCTGCGCCTGCACGCCCTCGACGGCCGAGACGACGAGCACCACGCCGTCGAGCACGCTGAGCACCCGCTCCACCTCGGCGATGAAGTCGGGGTGGCCGGGGGTGTCGATGAGGTTGACGGTGAGGTCGTCCAGGGCGAAGGAGACGACGGCGGACTTGATGGTGATGCCGCGGGCGCGCTCCAGCGCCAGGGAGTCGGTCTGCGTGCTGCCGTCGTCGACGCTGCCGGGCTGGTCGATGACGCCGGCGGCGTGCAGCAGCCGCTCGGTGAGGGTGGTCTTGCCGGCGTCTACATGCGCCAGGATTCCGAGGTTGAGCCCTTTGAACGGGTGCCGTGAGTACACGGAGTGTCATGTCCTTGGGGATAGGCGACGTTTCCAGCTGAGGTGGACACGTACGCTCCCCGCATGATCAACTCCTGGGTCGGCTGCTCTCGGACGGCAATAGTGCAGCAGATGCCGGGCGGGCGGGCAACGGGTTTTTCTCCCGGCGCTTCCTCCCGGCGCCGGCGACAGCGCCGCCCGAGGCCGTCGCGATGAGCGCGACGGCGCACCACTGCAGGACCGAGAGCCGCTCGCCCAGGATCGCGAGGCCGGCCAGCCCCGCGGCGACCGGCTCCAGGCTCTGCAGCACCCCGACCACGCGGGCGGGCAGCCGGCGCAGCGCCATCAGCTCGAGGGAGTACGGCAGCGCCGCCGACAGCAGCGCCACCACGAGGCCGGCCGCCAGGGCGTGCGGCTGGACCAGCCGGGTGCCGCTCTGGGCCAGGCCGAAGGGCAGGCTGAGCAGCCCGGCCCACAGGACGGCGAGCGCGAGCGGCCCGCCGCCCGGGAGGCGGTGGCCGGTGCGCCGGCTGAGCAGCAGGTAACTGCCCATCGACACGGCCGAGGCGACCGCGAAGGCCAGCCCGGTGAGCGGCAGCGGCTCCCCGCCCGAACCGGGCAGCAGGAAGCAGGCGATGCCGGCGGCGGCCAGCAGCCCCCACAGGACGTCCGCCGCCCGGCGCGAGGTCAGCAGCGAGACGGCCAGCGGCCCGGTCAGCTGGATGCCGATGGCCACGCCGAGCGGCATCCGCTCCAGGGCCGGGTAGATGAGGTTCATCCCGGCGATGGCGGTGCCGAAGGCGAGGATCAGCCGGCGGTCCTGGGGTGCCGCCGGGAGCCGGCGCGGGCGCCACAGCGCGAGCAGCATCAGGGCGGCGAGCAGCAGCCGCAGCGTGACCGCCCCGAGCGGCCCGCCGACGGTGTCGAAGAGCCCTTTGCCCAGCGCCTGTCCGCACTGGACGCTGACGACGGCGCCGAGGACGAGGCCCGGCGCGGGTATCTCGCGGCTCATCGCCGGTCGCCGGTGGCCTGGCAGCGGCCCGCTACGACGAGCCGCCGGTCGTTCGCGGCGGCGGCGGTCCCGGCGGGTTCGTGCCACACCCGCAGCAGGCCGCACACGCAGTGCGCGTACACGATCGTGCCGTCGGAGACGGCGTGCCGGGACACCACGGTCTCCGCCTCCCCCGCGGGCCAGCCGCAGGCGGGGCAGTCGCTTCGGGAACGCCGGGGGGATGCAGTCATGCGTCCCATGCTGGGGAGCCGGACCGTGCGAGTCCATCGCTAATTAGCGCATGCGACCCTACGATGTTTTCGCATGGTTGACCTCGCGCTGCTGCAGACCTTCCGGGTGCTCCACGACCAGGGCACCGTCACCGCCGCGGCGGGTGCGCTGAACCTCTCGCCGTCCGCCGTCTCCCACCAGCTCCGGCAGCTTTCCCGGCAGGCCGGGGCCGAGCTGCTCGAGCCGGACGGCCGGCGGGTGCGGCTCACCGCCGCCGGACGCGCGCTGCTCCGGCACGCGGACGTGCTGTGCGCGCAGTGGGAGGAAGCGCGCGCCGAGGTGGCGCGGCAGGGCGGGAGCGGGCAGCGCACCGTCCGCTTCGGCGGCCTCGCCACGAGCATCGCCCCGCTGCTCGCCCCCGTCGCGGAAGAGCTGCGCGCGGCGAGCCCTCCGACGCACGCCACCGTCGCGGAGACCGACACCGCTCCCGGCTACCGGGACCTGCTCGCCGACCGCCTCGACATCGCCCTCGTGACGCCGGTCCCCGACAGCCCACGGGCCGACGACACCCGCTTCCACCAGGAGTTGCTGCTGGACGACGTGCTCGACCTGGTCGTCCCGCCCGGGCACCGGATCGCGGAGTACGACGCGGTGGACCTCGCGGAAGCGGCGCACGAGGACTGGGTCGCCCCGCACAGCGACCAGCGGCGGCTCACCGACGCGCTGTGCACCGCCGCGGGCTTCACCCCGCGCACGGTCCACCAGACCGACTACTGGCATGCGGCGCTGGCCCTCGTCGCCCACGGCCTCGGGGTGTGCCTGGTCCCCCGGCTGGTCGACTTCGGCGCTTTTCCACGGCTGGTGCAGGTGCCCGTACGCGGCACGCCGCCGCCCGCCCGCCGCATCCTCGCCTGCGCCCGCAAGGGCAGCGAGCGGCAGGACGCGATCGCGGACGGCCTGAGCAGGCTCAGATCGCAGGCCGCGGCCCTGGTCAACTCCCGCTGAGCGCCCGGCTCAACAGCTCTCCACCGGCCGCCCCTTTGCTATGTGATACGTCGCGCGCTCGTCCAGCAGCAGTGGGATCAGCGACCGCTGCTCCTGCCGCAGCGGCACCAGCGCGGAGCCGGTCGCCTCGCGGGATATCTGCACCCCGTGCAGCGCGAGCTCGTCGCCGACCTCGGTGACCTGCGCGGTGTTCAGCGCATAGCCGCACGGCGGGTCGGCTATGGTCTGCGCCTCGGTCGGCGGCTCATTGTCCGCGCCGCCCACATACACCGGCCCCCGGTCGGCAAGGCCGCGCTCGCGGGACGCCGCCGTGGCCGCCTCCAGCGCCTGCCGGTGCTCCCTCACGTATGCGAACGCGCCGCTCAGCGCCGCCCGCTGGGCGGACACCCGATGCCGGTTGAAAGCCGCCGGGTCCTCCTTCTCCGCGTCGGTCAGCGGCGTCTGCCGGGTCTCCAGCAGCAGGCCCGCGGCGTGCTTCACCCCCGCCGTGTTCCGCAGGATGCGCTCCTGGCCGTCGCCGGCGACCTGCTTCACCGGCTCGCCGGTGACCGGGTCGGTCCAGATGCCGTACACGCCGCTGCTGAAGCCCGCCCGCTCGACCGCGGGCCGGATGTACGTCTCCGACAGCGTCTTCGCCTCGTCGTGGACGGCGTCCGTGGCATTGAGGTTGCGCGGCCACAGGGACAGCACGTCCTTCACGTAATACGGCGGCTCGGCGCCGAACTCGTGCAGGTCATAGACGACATCCGGCTTGTGGTCGCGGATGACCCCGGCCATCGCCCGGCCCTCGTTGGTGGCGAGGGCGACGTGATCGCGATTGACGTCCACCCCGTCGGCGTTCTCCCGGGTGTCGGCCGCGCGGCCGTCGGGGTTGGCGGTCGGGATGACCAGGACCTGGGTGTGCTCAAGGAAGCGGCGGGTGCGCTGGTCCTTGGCGAGCGCGAGGTCGCGCACCGCCGCCAGGCAGGCCTCGCGGCCCGCGGGTTCGTCGCCGTGCTGCGAGCAGGTGAGCAGCATGACATTGGCGCGCCGCTCCCCGATCGTGACCAGCCGCAGCGGCCGGTCCTGCCGGGTGCTGCCGATCTCCTCGACGCCCATCCGGTCGCTGCGCTCCGCCACCTTGCCGAGGAACTCCGCCTCCTCCGGCTGCGTGGTCCACCGGGCGCCGCCGGACTCCTCGAATCCGGTGCGCGGCTGCCCGGAGGCATGCGCCGGGGCGCTCGCGACCGGGAACACGAGCGCCAGCGCGATGGCGGACAGGGCAAAGCCGATGGTGCGGGGGCGCCGGAGCGACGGCAGCACGGGCGCACCTCCTCCAAGTTGGCGACGACTGGTGCGGAGAAGGTAGCGCAGGGTGACGCCGTGGCGACAGGGCCTGTGGATATCACCCGGGCCGGTTGCCGCTCGGGATCTCCACGCTGATCGGCTTCGCGTTCGACAGGAACAGCAGCACGGCCTGCCGCAGGAACTCCTCCAGCGTCCAGTACACATCCGACGCACCCGGCACCGGCAGCAGCCCCTCCCGGATGGCCACGAACGGCTTCCAGCCCACCTTCAGGATCGAATCCCACACCGGCTCCCGCGGGATGCGCAGCCAGTTCGCGATCTGGTCGCCCAGCATGTACCGCGTCATGGCCCCGAGCACATGCGGACTGACCAGCCCGCCATCCACCGAGGACCCCAGATTCAGCAGGACGTCCGCGAGCTTGATGCCCTCGTAGGTCGGCGCCAGCACCGGGTCGAGCACCTGCTCCGCCTGCGAGTTGGCCTCCGCCCACGTGGCCGGAATGTACTCGTCCTTGATGCCTAGCATGTGCGCGCCCAGCTGCCACGAGTGCAGGAAGGCCGCCGACTCGTCGTCCGGGATCGGCACCTTCCAGGCGGTCAGCTTCTGCATGACGGTCGTCGGCAGGCTGTGCCAGGTGACCATCATGTCCCGCTGGCTGATCGGGATGTCCTCGTCCGCGGCCTGGTCCCACTGCGGCGACTGCGGCAGCAGATGCCGTACGGCCGCGTGCACCAGCCGCACCTTCACGCAGGTCACGATCATCTCGCCGTCGTCGTCATAGGCGTTCCGCGACCCGATGTCATACCCGAGCTTCGCCGTCTTGGAGATGCGGTCCTTCATGTCCGCACCGCCCTTGGAGTAGTAGACCGCCCGCGCCTCCTTGGGGATGACCGTGCTCATCATCCCGCTGGCCAGCCCGTACAGCACCCCGAGGTAGAGCCCGCGCTTCTCGTTGAACTCGACCGCGGTCGCCAGCTTGCCCCGGTCCGTCCACGCCGGCATCCGGCGCGCCTTCTCCATGAACGCCCGCAGCTCGCCCGGCAGTCCGTCCGGCAGCGGCTGCGCGTTCTTCTTCCAGGTCCGCAGCAGCTCGTTCACCTTGGGTACCTCGCCGCGGTCGAGCAGCCCGGCGACCAGCTCATCGGCCTCGGGGTCCCACACCCACCGCGGATCGGCGCCCGCCCCCGCACCCGCCACCGACCCCTTGGGCGACCACGTCCACGGCGTACGGGCGTACGCGGGCGTCGCGGCCGACACGGCGCCCAGCGCGCCCAGCGCTCCACCCGCCATGAGCAGCTTGCGCCTGCTCGGGTTCTCCATGCGCCACGCACCTCCTGATACGGTGAAACAGATTTTGACTCTGCGTACCATGAGTAGCAGCTGCGCCCCGGCATGCCAATGCCCATGCCAAGTCCCGGTAGAATCGGCCGCTTTGGGGGTCCGGGGGTCGCCCCCGGAAGAATGCAGTAGGGGGAGTTCGTGGAACCTGCGCTGTCCGTCCTCATCACCCCGCCGGGCTCGCGATCGCTGCTCGAGCGGGCATACAGCGACGCCGTCGAGCGCACCGAGACCGCGGACGAGAGCAGCACGCGCATCCTCGACGCCGCGTTCGAGCAGTTCTGCCGCATGGGCATCCAGCGCTCCACGATGGAGGACGTCGCCCGCCGCGCCGGCGTCTCCCGGATCACCGTCTACCGCCGCTTCACCACCAAGGACGCCCTCGTCGAGCAGGTGGTGCGGCGCGAATTCCGGCGCTACTTCGACCAGTTCCTGATCGACATCCAGCAGGCCGGGACCGCGGCGGAGCGCGTCGTGCTGGGCTTCGTCAGCTCGCTGCGCGCCATCCGCGGCAACCGGCTGATCGGCGGCCTGATCGCCACCGAGCCCGACCTGCTGGCGGCCTCCTTGACCGGTGACGGCGGCCGTACCCTCGCCACCGTGCGGCAGTTCGTGGCCGGGCAGCTGCGCGAGGAGCAGCGCGCAGGGCTCGTCTCGGCCGACCTCGACACCGACCTCGCCGCCGAGCTGATGGTGCGGGTGTCCGCCTCCTTCCTGGCGTTCCCCAGCGAGGTCGTCGACCTCGACGACGAGGAGCAGCTGGCGGCCGTGGCGCGGCAGTTCCTGGTGCCGATGCTGCAGCCGCGCGGCTGACTCACATCTTCTCCGCGCCCTCCCTGATCGCCTCCCGGATGCGGTGGTACGTGCCGCACCGGCAGATGTTACGGATCCCGTCGAGGTCCGCGTCCGTGATCTCGCGCCCCTCCGCCGCGACCCGCCGCACCAGATCCACGGCGGCCATGATCTGGCCCGGCTGGCAGTAGCCGCACTGCACCACATCGCGGTCGAGCCAGGCCTGCTGCATGGGATGCAGCTCCTTGCCGACCGTGTCCGGCAGCCCCTCGATGGTCGTCACTTCATCGGTGGGCTCCAGCGCCGATACGGGGACCGAACAGGGCCGCACCGCCTTGCCGTTGACATGGCTGGTGCACGCCTTGCAGACGTTGATGCCGCAGCCGTACTTCGGGCCCGTAATGCCGAGGATGTCGCGCAGCACCCACAGCAGGCGGACGTCGTCGGCCACGTCCACGGTGACCTGCTCACCGTTGACGCGGAAGGTGTGCTCGGGCACGCGTGGCTCCTTGTCTCAGCGGTCCAGACCGTCGGTCGGCGACTGCGGAACGGGCGGGACGGTCGGCTTCGGCTCGAAGGAGAGCGTGCCGTGATTGATCGGGAAGGATGTCGGCATCGTCCCGGTGGCGCGCCCGTAGGCGCACGCCACCGCCGATACGGACGCCGCCACCGCCAGCTCCCCGGCGCCGCCGGGCTCGTCCGACGTGTCCGGCATGACGATGATCTTCAGTTCGGGCGGCGTGTTCCACTGCCGCGTATAGAAGTAGTTGTCCCAGCTGGCCTCGAGGAAATGCCCGTCCTTCAGATGCAGGCTCGACGTCAGCGCCAGCGCGATGCCGTCCATGATGCCGCCCATCATCTGCGCCTCGAGCCCGCACGGATTGACCGCGAGGCCGACGTCCACGGCGAACACCGCCTTGGTGACGCGCGGCCCGGCCACCCCGTCGCGGATCGGCCGGTTCACCGTCTCCGGCCGGCAGTCGAGCTCCACCAGCGCGGCGCTCACCGACTTGTACTCGGCGTGGAAGGCGATCCCCTGCGCCATCCCGTCCGGCATCGAACGGCCCCACTCCCCCGCCTCGGCGACCTTGTCGAGCACGGCACGGGCACGGTCGCCGCGCAGGAAATCCTGCCGGAAGCGGTACGGGTCCTTGCCCATCTTCGCCGCGAGCTTGTCCACGACCAGCTCGCGGGCGCAGGTGACGTCGGGCGAGTAGACGTTGCGCATGCTGCCCGTGTTGAAGCCCTTGTCGGTCTCGTTGAGCAGCCGGGTGTGCACGCCGAAGTCGTACGACATCGTCGTGCTGAGCTGGAAGAAGGTCTCGGAGAAGCCGATGTCGCCGACCGGCAGCTTCGCCGCCATGGCGGTGATGATCTCGCCGAGGCCATGCCCGAGGTCGGTGGACACGGAGGTGTGCCGCTGGTGATAGCCGAGCACCTTGCCGCCGGCGTACGTGGCCCGTACCCGCGAGGTGGCCATCGGGTGTGCGCGGCCCTGCCGGGAGTCGTCGGCGCGGTGCCACATCAGCTTGACCGGCTTGCCCATCTTCTGCGACGCCTCGGCGGCCTCCAGGGCCGCGTCGAAGAACAGCTTCCGCCCGAACGAGCCGCCGCCCTCGGTGACATGCACGCTGACCTTGCTCTGCGGCAGCCCGAGCTTGGCGGCGATGGTCTGCTTGGCGACGATCGGGGACTTCAGCGAGGCCCAGATCTCGGCGCGGTCGCCGCGCACGTCGGCGACGGCGCAGTTGGGCTCCAGCGCGCTGTTGCTGCGGAAGTAGAAGGTGAACTTCTCCTCCACCGCCTGCACCAGCGGCGGCTTCGGCGGCAGCGGCGGCTCGGCGCGGGCCAGCTCCCGCAGGACGGACTCGTCGGTCTTGCCCTCGGCGGTGCCCGGCTTCCAGGCGACCTCGAGGGCGCGGACGGCGTCGATGCACTGGCCGAAGGTGGCGGCACGGACGGCCACGCCGGTGGAGATGACGGCGACGTCGGTGACGCCCGGCATGGCGCGGACCGCGGCGAGGTTGGCGACAGAGCCTGGCTTCCCGTTGATGGTCGGGGGCCGGCACACCATCGTGGGCTTCGCGTCGGGGACGTCGAGGTCCATCGCGAACTTCTTGCGGCCGGTCACGGCGGCGAGGGCGTCGACGCGGTTGTGCGGCTTGCCGATGACGGTGAAGTCCTCGCGGGCGGTGAGCTCGACGGAGACCTTCTGGTGCGCGGCCGCGGCGGCCTTCTTGGCCACGTCGCCGATGGCGATGCTGCCGGTCCCTCCCGTGATCACCCCGTCCTTCAGCCGCAGATCGGCGGCTTTGGCGCCAAGCTCGGCCGCCGCTGCCGCCAGCAGCCGCTGCCGGGCGATGGCGGCCGCCACCCGGATCGGGGTGTAGGTGGAGATCGTGGTGTTCGAGCCGCCGGTGAGCTGGTTGAACAGCAGCTCCGGCCGGGCGTCGGCGAGCGTGACCCGCACCCGCTCCACGGGCACGGACAGCTCCTCCGCGATCAGCATCGCGGTCGACGTGGTGATGCCCTGCCCCACCTCGGCGCGCGGCAGCGCGAACGACACGGTGCCGTCCGTGCCGACCTCCACCGTGATCAGGCCGGAGGTGGGCAGCGCGGCGGCGGTCATCATGTCGTTGAGATCGAGGATCTCCGTGATGTCCTGCGACGGCACCCCCTCACCGGCCGCATCGGCCGCCCCCGGGGCGAGTTCGGCGGCGGCCACCAGCGTCGGGGCGGCGATAACGTAGCCGAGGAAGCGGCGGCGTCCAATACCCTCCGGCCGCCCCATCAGGCGGCCCGCTCAGGACGGTTCATCGTGGGGATCTCAATCTTCGTCTCTTTGCCCTTGGTCAAGTAGAAGAGAATGTACTGGCGGGCCGCCTCGTCAAGAAGCCAGGCCGCCTCCGGCACCAGCGGCCGCGGGATCAGCCCCTCCCGGAACTTCACCAGCAGCGGCCACGCGGCCGAGACCGCCGGGTCCCAGACCGGTTCGCGTGGGATCTCGTCCCAGTCGGCCACCTTGTCGCCGACGAGGTAGCGGGCCAGCGCGTTGCACAGCGGCCGGCTGACGCTCCCCGGGCTGGTCTGCTCGGCGAGCTGCCCGAGCAGGATGTCGGTCAGCTCGACGCCCTCGCGCGTCGGCCCCATCGCCGGGGGCAGCACCCGATCCGACTGGGCGTCGGCCTCGCTCCACGTACCCGGGATGAACTCGTCGCGGATGCCGAGCAGATGCGCGGTGACCTGCCACAGGTGCAGATACGCCGCCGCGTCCGCGTCCGGGATCTCGATCTCCCAGTCGCGCATCCGGCGCATCGCGAAGGTCGGCAGGGTGTGCCAGGTGACCAGCATGTCGTTCTGGCTGATCGGGATCTCGTCCGGCCAGTGCGGCGACTGCTGCAGCAGATGCCGTACCGCGGCGTGCACCAGCCGCGTCTTCACCGCATTGACGACGCAGTCGCCCTCCGGCCGGTACGCGACCGGGGAGCCGACGGCGAAGCCGAGCAGGCTGGTCTTGGCGACGCGGTCCTCCATGTCGGCGCCGCCCTTGGAGTAGTAGACCGCCTGCGCCTCCTTGGGAATGGCGGTGCTGAGCATGCCGCCGCCGACGCCGTTCATCAGATTGAGATACAGCCCCCGTGTCTTGTTGAACTCGGCCGCCGTCTCCAGCTTCCCGCGCTCCGCCCACGACGGCAGCCGCCGCGCCTGCTCCATGAAGTCCCGCAGATCGGCGGGGAGTCCGGCGGGCAGCGGCTGGTCATTGCGCTTCCAGTCCCACAGCAGCTCATTGACCTTGGGTACGTCCCCGCGGTCGAGCAGCGCCGCCACCAGCGGGTCGGCCTCCTCGTCCCACACCCACCGCGGATCGGCCCCCGCCGCCCGCGCCTGCGCGGGCAGCGCGACCGCCAGCGCGCCGAGCGCACCCAGCGCCCCGCCCGCCTTCAGCACCCTGCGCCTGCTCGGCTCGTCCATCCTGCGCGCCTCCTTGGTGGGGGACGGGAGTGCACCTCGTTGATACGTTGAAACACAAACCGCTAAGGCGTATCAGAAGTAGCACGGCGGGAAAGGCGTGCCAAGAGGGTGCGCAGTGAAGGAAGTTGGCGGATCCGGAGTCAGTCCCAGCCCCCGGAGCCAAGCCGAAGGGTCACTTGCCCACGCCCGCCGTCATGCCGTTGATCAGTCGCTGGCCCAGCACCACGAAGAGGAGCAGTACCGGGACCATGATGATGACGACGCCTGCGAACATGCCGCCCACGTCGTTGCCTTGGTACTGCTGCTGGTCGATGAAGTTGAGCAGGGCGATTGGCAGTGTCCTGCTCTCCGAGCTGGTCAGCAGCACCAGCGAGAAGAGGGTCTCGTTCCAGGCGCCGATGACCTGGAGGATGAAGGCGGTGATCAGGCCGTTGCGCGCCATCGGCAGCACGACCCGCACGAAGCTGCGCAGCGCGCCCGCGCCGTCCAGGCACGCCGCCTCCTCCACCTCTACGGGAAGCGAGCGGAAGTATCCGGTCAGCAGGAACACCGTGAACGGCATGGCCAGCCCCACGTATACGAGGATCAGGCCCTGCATGCTGTCGAGCAGCTTCAGGTGGGTGAAGTCCTGGGTGCGGGCGAAGGCCACGTACACGGGGATGATGATCAACTGGCCCGGCACGCCGAGGCCGAGCGCGAAGAGCATCGTCATCCGGCCGCCCACCTTGCGCTTGGTCCGCGACAGCACGTACGCGGCCGGGGCGGCGATCGCCACGGCGATGAGGGCCGAAGCGAGCGACGCGAAGAGGGAGTTGCCCAGCGCCTCGCCGAAGCCGCCGGTCTGCCACGCCTTCGTGTAGTTGTCCCAGTGCGGCTCGGTCGGCAGCCCGACGGGGTCGTCGAAGACCTCCTTCGTGCCGCGCAGCGACGTCAGCACCATCCATGCGAGCAGCAGCAGATTCACCGCGCACAGCGCCCGGACGGCGCCGGCGCCCCAGCGCGCGGGCCGCAGCAGGCGCGCGGCGCGGGCGGGGACCTGAGTGGTTACGGTCATGGCAGTCGCAGTCCTAGGAGAATTGAATGGCGTCGCGGCGCATCATGCGGCGCAGCAGTACCGCGGCGATGGTGATCAGCACCAGGCTCACCAGGGCGGCGGCGGAGGAGATGCCGAAGTCGCGGGTGGACGTGGTGTTGAAGGCGCGCTGGTAGACGTACATCGCCGAGGTCCAGGTGTCCTTGGGCGGGGCGCCGCCGACGGAGCCGCCGAAGACGAGGATCAGCTCGAAGACCTTCACCGTCGAGATCGTCCAGAAGATCGCGCAGACGGTGACGACATCCCAGGACAGCGGCAGCGTGACGTGCCGGAAGCGCTGCCAGGCGCCGGCGCCGTCCAGCTCGGCGGCCTCGTAATAGGAACGCGGGATCTGCTCGACGCCGGACATCAGGATCGTGGTGTAGAAGCCGGTGGCCGACCAGACGGTCACCGCCACGATCATCGTCATCAGATTCTGCTCGCCGAGCCACTTGGGCGGATCGCTGATGCCGATGTGCTCCATCACGAAGTTGACGATCCCGCTGGGGCGGAAGAGCAGGCCGACCATGACGCCGAAGACCAGCGGGTTGACCAGCACCGGGAAGAACAGCACGTAGCGCACGACATTGCGGTCCCGCATGTCCCGCAGCACCACGGTGATGGCGAAGCTGAGGACGAAGACGCAGCCGCCGCCCACGAAGAGCAGCAGGCCGGTGTTCTTCAGCGCGCCGGTGAACACCGGGTCGCGGAACAGCGCCGGGTAGTTGGCGAAGCCGCGCGAGGTCATCTCGCCCAGGCCGTCCCAGCGGTTGAGGCTGAGCCAGCCGCTGAAGACGATCGGCGCGACGAAGAACAGCACGAACATGACGAGCGCGGGAGTGAGGAACGGCCAGAAGGTCCGCCGCTGGTTCCGCTCCAGCGGGCTGGACTCGGGCCGGCGCGCGGCTCCGCGCCGGTCCCGGGCCTCCGCCGCTTTCCCCTTCGCCTGAGCCTTCGCCTTCGCGGGAAGCGTGGTGGCGGGCGCTGCCATCAGCCCTTCGCCTTCCAGTACGACGCGGAGGCCTTGGCCGCCGCCTTCACGAACCCCTCGGCGTCCGTCTTGCCGAGCCACAGCTGGTTGAACTCCTCCACCGCCACCTGGTCGCGCCAGTCGTTGCTGACCGCCTCATTGGCGAGCCGCGCCGGGTCGTCCTGCAGCTGCTTCGCCGCGTCCGCCAGTTCGGCGGGGGCGGGGACGTCGCTCCGCGGCGTGATGTTGCCGGCCTTACTGGAGAGCCCCGCCAGCTGCTGCTTGCGCAGGAAGAAGGCCATGAACTCCTGGGCCGGCCCGACGTTCTTCGCGGTCTTCGGCATGGCGAAGCCGTACGTGACGACGTCGCCCGCGGTGCGGTCCGCGGCGCCGGTGGTGGGGAAGTTGACGGAGCGGACCTCGAAGCCGGGCTTCCGGAACTTCTCGACCTCGGTCGGCAGCCAGCTGCCCAGCAGCATGAAGACGGATTTGCCGGCGGCCCAGTTGTTCTGCTGCTCGGGGTACTTGGTGGCGTCGTAGCTGTTGCCCAGGTAGCCGTTCTTCACCAGCGTCTCGACCTGCCGGGCGGACTTGACGACCGCGGGGTCCTTGAAGGCCGCGCCGCTCTTGTCCCCGGCGAGCTCCTTCATCGAGCCGCCGTTGCGGTGGAGCAGGTAGTCGAACCAGTACAGGCTGGCCCACCCCTGGTCGGCGTCGCTGCCGATGCACACCTTGCCCTTGGCCTTGGCGGCCTCGCAGATGTCCAGCAGTTCGTCGAAGGTCTTGGGCGCCTTGCCGACCAGCGGGTCCTTGCCGTTGTAGAAGAGCGAGACGGTGGCGGTCTCGTACGGGACCAGCCAGGTCCTGGCGCCCTTGGCCTTGGGCAGGGTGGACAGCAGCTTGCCGGGGACAACGTCCTTGACCTTCTTGCCACCGTCCACCGGCAGGTCGAGCACCGGGCTGACGTCCTTGAGCTGGCCACCCGCCGCGAGCGTCGGCAGCAGCATGTCGAAGGACTGGTCGACCACGTCGGGCGCCTTGCCGGACAGCATCGCCGGGCCGACCTTGTCGAGGGACTTGCGGCCCTGCCACTCGACGTCGACGTTGATGCCGGTCTCCTCCGTGAAGTCGCTGATCGCGCTCTTCAGGACCTTGGCCTGCGGCTCGTTGCGCGTCCACATCGACCAGTACGTGAAGGACTTGGCGTTCGCGGCACCCGAGTCGTCGGTGGTCGCGCAGCCGGCCGTGGCCAGGGTGGCGAGGACGGCGGCGACCGTGGTGGCACGGGTGAGCATCGATGAAAGCAGGGGCATGACGATCCTTCGGGCCCAGGGGAGGTAATTAGTTCGGCTCGCATCCGAACTAAGTGGCGACAGTTTTGCGAGCACGCCCGAAGGAAGTCAAGGGCTGATCGAAAATCAGGCGACGTCGGCCGGGTCCTCGTACACCGAGTCCAGCGCCAGGAAGGCCCCACCGCGGGCCGCTGCGGTGAACCCCAGGGTGGAGAGCACGACTTGGCAGCCACCGGCGTCCGGCGCGATCACCCGGCCGCGGACCACCTCGCGGACCCGCTCCAGCATCAGGTCGCCGATGTGCGTGAAGTAGCCGCCGAGGACCACGACCCGCGGGTTGAGCACGTCCGTGAGCAGGGCGATGCCGAGGCCCAGGTCGTCGGCCACGCGCGCCAGCGCCCGGCTGGTCCGCTCGTCGCCGCGCTCGGCGCGCAGGTGCAGGGTGCGGAAGCGGTCCTCCAGCGGGCGCTTCTGATCGCGGACTTCGTCGTCGGGATCGGCCGCCAGCTCCATGATGGCGTCGAGGCCGACCATCGCCTCCCAGCACCCGGCCCGCCCGCACACGCACGGCCGCCGCTCCGGGTCGAGGGGCATGTGGCCGACCTCGCCCGCGAAGTTGGTGGCGCCGCGCAGCAGCCGCCCGGCGCTGATGATGCCGGCGGCGATGCCCCGCTCGCCGGTCAGGCAGACCATGTCGTGCACGTCCGGGTCCTCCACCAGGAGGTACTCGGTCAGCGCGCACAGCTTCGCGTCGTTCTCGACCGCGATCGGGGGCGTATCGGGGCCCAGCCGGGAGCGCAGTCCTTCGACGACGGCGACGTCGCGCCAGCCGATCCCGGGGGCGTAGTCGACGACGCCGGCCGGCGCCTCGATGACACCCGGTACCGCCAGGGTGATGCCCACGGGCCTGACCCCGTCGCGCTCGAGGGCGGCGCCGCAGGCGCGGATGGCGCGGGCGGTGAGGTCCAGGGCGTCCTCGGCGTCCTGGTCCGCGACGGCCACCTCGGTGCGGTGCTCGAAGACCGGCTCGCCGCCGAGGTTGAGCGCCAGCACATGTACGTAGCTGGTGCTGATCTCCACGCCGATGCCACAGATGTCCCGCCCGTCGAGCTGCACCAGCGTGCCGGGGCGGCCGACCGCCCCCTCCCGCTGGGCCGGCCCCTCGCGCAGCAGTCCGAGGCCGACGAGCTCGCCGACCAGGCTGGTCACGGTGGGCTTGGGCAGCCCGGTTTCGGTGGCGATCTGGGCGCGGGAGCGCGGGCCGCCGCGCAGCAGGCGGAGCACGCTGCCGAGGTTGGTGCGCCTCAGCGAGCCGCGGTCGCGCGCCTGGTCAGCCTTCACTCGGACCTCACCTCGTCGATACGGCCAGCCTGCCCGGGGCGTGGCGGGGACATCATCATGACCCATGCCGGAGCCTTGACAGCGTGGCTGTTAGTTCGGATTCTAGTCAAACTAATTGCGCGCCACCGACCACTCACACCCGATGAGAGGCGTATCCGTGCCAGCTCTCCTCCCCCGCCGCCGCACCGCCGGCGTCCTGGCAGCCATAGCCCTCGCCGCCGGCCTGGCCATCGCCCCGGCCCAGGCCGACGACGACGCCACGTACACCGTCACGATCGGCGACAAGGGCTCCTGGACCAACCCGGACGACACCCCCGCGTCGACCTTCATCGACAAGGACGGCACGTTCCACTACCAGTCCGCGCACGCGCTCTACGACAAGAAGGACCCGCGCAAGTGGACCTTCTACACCGGCAAGGACTTCGACACCGCCACCCGCGACGCCGCGCTCAGCGACGCGGTCAACCCCGGCAACCCGAAGGACAGCAACAAGGACACCACCTGGCGCTGCAACAACAGCCCCACGGGCAAGGAGGCCACCGCCGCCCCCAGCGGCTCCAGCTACTCCCAGCCCAACTACTGCGACCTGCTGGGCGTCTGGGTCGATCCGGACACGGGTGACTGGTACGGCCTGGTCCACAACGAGTTCACGCCGCAGCCCTTCGGCGACGGCCTGCACTACGACGCCATCGACTACGCCGTCTCCAAGGACCAGGGCAAGACCTGGGACATCAAGGACCACGTCCTGACCTCGCCGTACAGCACCAAGCGCGGCGACGACGCGGCCTTCCCCAACGAGACGTACCACTACGGCAACGGCGACCCGCGGCTCTTCGTCGACACCGCCTCCGGCTATTTCTACGTCTACTACAACTCCCGCGTGATCCCGAAGGCGGGCAGCGAGGGCGGCTGGACCGACGCCAGCCGGGCGCATGTGGCCCGCGCCCCGATGTCCGGCAAGATGGCGCCCGACTCCTGGAAGAAGTGGTACGACGGCGGCTGGTCGCAGCCCGGCACCGGCGGCAAGGAGTCCAACATGCTGCCCGTCGAGGACGCCGACGACACCGGCTACACCCCGGTCGAGGACGACTACGACCCGGCCAACAAGGGCTCCATCGCCGAGCAGCAGGCCGCCGGCGAACTCCCCGCCAAGGCCGACCTGCTGACCATGAACATCGCCTACAACGCCCACCTCGGCCTCTACATCGGCCAGCCCGAGGCGATCAAGCAGGACTCCACCCAGCCGCAGCGCTTCTACGTCACCGATAACCTCGCCACCCAGAAGTGGAAGCTCATCGGCGACTCCGGGGACTACAAGTCGGGCTCCTGGTACCGCTGGCTGCTGGACCCGGTGAGCAAGACCGGCTCCACCATCGTCGGCAAGGACTTCCGCAGCTACTGCTCGTTCCAGTGCTCGGGCGAGGCCAGCGGCGAGTACTACAACACCACGGTCGGCACCAGCGAGCCGGCCGCGCCGGTCAAGGCGGGCGCCGCGTACCGCATCGGCAGCGCGGACGGCCGCGTCCTCGCGCCGGGCAAGACCGGCGGGGCGGTCACCTCGGCCGCCAAGGACGACGGCAGCCGCTGGACCTTCACCCCGAATGGCGACGGCTCGTACTCCATCGCCGGCAAGGGCAGCGGCAAGCTCCTCGGCGTCGACTCGGCGAAGACCGCAGGGCGTGCCTGGGGCGCCGGGCTGTCGGTGAGCGACAAGCCCTCGGGCGGCCCGACCGTCGGCCAGCAGTGGTTCGTCGTACGGAACGCGGACGCCGACGCGGCCAAGGACGGCACCTTCCGCCTGGTCAACCGCTACAGCGGCCTCGTCATCGGCATGTCGGACGACAACGGCCGGCTCGCCGAGACCACGCCCACCCGCGCCTGGACCGACACGTCCGGCAGCGGCGTCGGCGGCGGGCGCACGGCGGCGGAGCAGACGCTGACCCTGACCGCCGACTGACGTCACGGATGACGTAACCGATCCGATCCACCCGCACCATACGGCGCGCCGGCAGCAGGACCACCCGCCTGCTGCCGGCGCGCGCCGCTCAAGGAGGCTCCCACGTGCCCGCCCGCTTTCATCTGCGCTTCCAGGTCCACCCCGACGACACGGCCCGGCAGGCGGCCGAGCTGGCCAAGTTCTGCCAGGAGGCCACCATCGGCGAGGTGGTGCTGCTGATCGCGGCGGAGGAGTTCTACGACGGGCACCCGGACGGCGCGGCGGAGGACCGGCTGTACGAGTCGGCCGCCGAGACGGTCGCGGTGCTGCGGGAGTCGGGGCTGGAGGTGAGCCTCAACCCGTGGGTGACCTCAGGCCACGCCGACCGCGGCCGCCACGACCGGCACGGCTTCGCGCCCATGGTCGGCCCCGACGGCTCCACCGCCACCGGCCAGGCGTCCTTCGCCTGCCCCCGCTGGCGGTCCTGGATCGCCGCGCACTACGGCCGCTTCGCGCGGCTCGGCTTCCGCGTGCTGTGGCTGGAGGACGACTTCCGCTACCACAACCACGCCCCGCTGACCTGGGGCGGCGGCTTCGAGCCGCTGATGCTGGAGCGCTTCGCCGACCTGGCGGGCGAGCCGGTCACCCGCGAGCAGCTGGTCGCCACCGTTACGGCCCCGGGAACCCCGCACCCGTGGCGCGCGCTGCTCCAGCGGGTCTGGCGTACGGCTCAGCTGGAGGTCGCCGAGCTGCTCGCGGCCGAGGTCGCGGACGCCTCGGACGGCCGCTCGCGGCTCGGCCTGATGAGCTCGCGCCCCGGCACGCATTCCGTCGAAGGCCGCGACTGGACCGCCCTGTTCGAGGCGCTGGCCATCGGTGGTGAGGCGCACCACCGCCCGCACTTCGCCGCGTACAGCGACAGCCCAGGCCGCTCCCTCAGCCGCTCGGTCTGGCTGCTGGAGACGCAGCGCGCGCTGCGCCCGGCGTGGGTGCGCAACGAGCCGGAGATCGAGAACTGGCCGCACACGGCCTGGTCCAAATCCGACACCCAGACCTGGTCGGAGATGGCCGCGGCCCAACTCGGCGGCGCCGACGCCCAGTTCCTGAACGTCCTGCCCATGCACTCGGGGCGCGCCGGCCGCTACCCGCGCGTGGCGGACCTGCTGCGCCGCTCCCGCCCCGCGCTCGACTTCCTGGCCGACCTGGAGCCGGCCACCGGCACACTCGGCGTCGGTCTGCCCGTACGCGAGGACGCGGCGGCCCACGTCCGTACGTCCGGGGGCGGCCTCGCCGAACTCGACACCGACCCGGGCCCGGCGGCGGACTTCCTGCTGCGCTACGGCGTCCCGGTGACGGCGGAAGACGCCCCGGTGCGGGTGCTGTTCGGGCAGCTGGCCTGGGTGTACGACGACGACGCGGTGCGCCGGATGCTCGCCGGCGGGGTGCTGCTGGACGGCACCGCGGCGCACATCCTCACCGAGCGCGGCTTCGCAGACCTGCTGGGCGTCACGGCCACGGCCGTCGAGCGGCGGGACGCGGACGCACCGTCGCGGCCGGGCCCGTACGCACTGGAGGAGGTGCTGCCGGCCGCCGGCTTCGACAACGACGGCGACTACCTCAGCGTCAACGTCCAGCCCGCGCTGGCCCGGCTGCGGCCCGTCCCCGAGGCGCAGGTGTGGACGCGGATCGTCACCCCGGCCCTGGAGCCGTGGGGTGCGGGGCGCGTCGTCTTCACCAACCGCCTCGGCGGCCGCGTCGGCATCCTCGCCGCCACCGCCCCGGACGAGCTCGCGTACAGCGATGACGGGCAGTGGCTGCTGCACAGCATGATCCGCTACTTGGAGGGCGACGCACCTTCGCTGCCGCTGATCACCGGCGGCCCGCACCTCATCCCGCGCCTGGCCCGCACCGGCACGGGTTGGCAGCTGGCTGTCGCCAACGGAAGCCCGGACCCGGCGTTTCCCCGCATCCGCCT
>NZ_JAAKZV010000082.1 GCF_011044975.1 Streptomyces coryli
ACACAGTGGTAGTCGTCGCCAGCGTCAGATGTGTAGAAGAGACAGCCACAAGGCCTCACCGCGGCGGCTCCGGCGGCCGCTGCCGCGGCATCGGCGCCCGCACCCCGGGCTGCGGAAACGGGAACCGCGGCTGCGCCCCGGCCCCCTCCACCGAAGGCCACCGCACCCAGGCCAGCGACTGCGTCATCAGGGCAGCGGACCCAGCCCGAAAAGCGACCATCCAGTCCGCGGTCTCGGCCCGCACCAGCTCCGATACGTCCTCGGTGAACCGCCGCAGCACCGCAAGGCTCCGCTCCGCCGCCTCCCCCGCACTCCCGTCCGTAGGCCCGAGCTGCTCCCGCACACTCTCCGACGCCCAGTCGAACTGCAGCGCCTCAAGCCGCCGCTGCACCGCCTGCGCGACCGCCACATCCCGCATCCACCCAGCAGTCAGCCCGAAGGCCCGGTCGGCACCCAGGCAGGCAACAGCACCGAGCAGCGCCAGATACCCCCACTCCCCGGCACCCGCCCACACCCCAGCCACATCGACCAGCGGCAGCGCAGCAGCCGCGACCACCCCCACGGCGGCCACCGCGCGCAGCACCTGCGCCGCCCGCTTCTTCCCGTGCCGGTCCCGCAGATACCAGTCAACGGTGCGCAGCGCCCGCGCCTCCACCCACTGATAGAGCTCGTCGAGCCGCTCCACGGGCTCACCCCAGTCGCCCCGCGGCGCCGGCCGCCCGAGCAGGTCGTCCTGCCGGACGGCGCCGCCCTCGTCATCAGGTGAGCTCACCGTTGCCTCCTTCGCCAGGCCCCCCGATTTCGGATCTTGCGATTGATCTGATGCGCCGGCCCTTCCTACCGCCGAATGGCTGGCATTGAGCCGCCAAACGGGGGTTTTACGCCCTGAGGAGGAGGATGTTGGGCTAATAGGACACCCGCTTCGGGGGACCAGGAACCGCGCACCCGTACGGCGGGCGTACGCCAAAGCCCACGCCAAGCCCACCGCCAAGCCCACGCAAAGCGGCCCTCCGGCAGCCGATAGGCTGCACCGCGTGAAGGTCCTCGTAATCGGCCCCGGCGCCCGCGAACACGCCCTCTGCCGCGCACTCTCCCTCGACCCCGACGTCACCGAGCTGCACGCGGCTCCGGGCAACGCCGGGATGGCCGACGTCGCCGAGCTGCACCAGGTCGACGCCCTCAACGGGGAAGCCGTCGCGGCCCTCGCGCAGGAGCTCGGCCTCGGCGCCGCCGACCTGGTGATCGTCGGCCCGGAGGCCCCGCTGGTCGCCGGCGTCGCCGACGCCGTGCGCGCCGCGGGCATCCCGTGCTTCGGCCCGAGCCGCGAGGCCGCCGCGCTGGAGGGTTCGAAGGCCTTCGCCAAGGACGTCATGGCCGGCGCCGGCGTCCCGACCGCCCGCTCCTACGTATGCGGCACCCCGGCCGAGGTCGACGAGGCGCTCGACGCCTTCGGCCCGCCGTATGTGGTCAAGGACGACGGCCTGGCCGCGGGCAAGGGCGTCGTCGTCACCGACGACATCGAGCAGGCCCGGGCGCACGCCAACGCCTGCACCCGCGTGGTGATCGAGGAGTTCCTCGACGGCCCCGAGGTCAGCCTCTTCGCGGTCACCGACGGCGAGACCGTCGTGCCCCTCCAGCCGGCCCAGGACTTCAAGCGCGCCTACGACAACGACGAGGGCCCGAACACCGGCGGCATGGGCGCGTACTCGCCGCTGCCCTGGGCGGACCCGAAGCTGGTCGAGGAGATCGTCGAGACGGTCTGCCAGCCCACCGTCGACGAGCTGCGCCGCCGCGGCACCCCCTTCTCCGGCCTTCTCTACGCGGGCCTGGCGCTGACCTCGCGCGGCGTCCGCGTGATCGAGTTCAACGCCCGCTTCGGCGACCCGGAGACCCAGGTCGTGCTGGCCCGGCTGCGGACGCCGCTCGCCGGGCTGCTGCTGGCGGCGGCGAACGGCACCCTCGCCGAGTTCCCGCCGCTGCGCTGGCGCGACGACGCCGCCGTGACGGTCGTGCTGGCCTCGGAGAACTACCCGGGCACGCCGCGCACCGGCGACGAGATCACCGGCCTGGACGAGGTCGCGGCCCAGGACGCCCCGGACGCGTACGTACTGCACGCCGGTACCAAGCTTGACGCCGACGGGCGGATCGTCAGCGCGGGCGGACGCGTGCTGTCCGTTACGGGCATCGGCCCGACCCTCGCCGACGCCCGCGAACGCGCTTACCGGGCCATGGCCCGGATCCGGCTCGAAGGCGCCCACCACCGCGGCGACATCGCGGCCGGGGCCGCGGCGGCCGAGCAGGACTGACGCCCTTACCCAGGGTTACCGCCCCCCACCTCCGTCCCCCGCACGGGCCAGCTTTACCCAAAGCCATCCCATCGAGTGACCGGATGGGCAACCGGCTGACGTGAACGCGCCGCCCAACTAATGTGCGCCTCCGGCGATGGCGGCCCGTGCGGCCGCCTCGGCGAGCACCACGACGAGCACGACGACGAGCCCGGCGACGGGCCAACCGGGTCACCGGCATTGCGCTGTCGGTGGCCGGTGTCACAGTGGGAGTACGCGTTCGTGCGACACGCGCTCGTCGAGTCGTATTCGAGGGGGTGAGGTCTGGTCATGTCTTCCGGTGAGGAGGCGGCTTCCCACGTCAGGGGCGCCGGCAGCGGTGCGGGAGGCTCCGGCGGGGCCCGCTCCCACGCGCTCGCGGTGCTGCGGGTGCGCAGCGCGGCGCTCACGGTGGCGCTGCTCCCGGCAGCGGTCGCCGCGGTGCTTCTCATCGGCACGGCGACGGGCCGGCTCACCGGCGGCTGGGCCGCGGCCCGCTGGCCGGTGCTCGGCGTGGCTTTGGTGGTCGGCGGCCTGGCGCTGGCGGTGGGCCTGGCGATCGCCAGGACCGAACCCGCCCGCAGCCCCACGGTCCCGGTGCCCGAACGGGCCGCCCCCGATCTGTATCGCCTGATCCGCGACCTGTCGGACCGGCTGGCGGTCCCCGCACCCTCGGCGATAGCCCTGACGCCGGACTGCGACAGCTGGCTCGAGGACCGTACGCACGGGGCGGGGTCCGAGCAGGGGGGCGAGAGCGGGGAGAGCGACGTAACTTCCCGGCCCTCCGGCTCCCGGTCCTCCGGCCCGGACGGCGAGCGCATCGCGCCCGTGCTGGTGATCGGCTCCCCCTTCCTGTGGTGGATGCGCGTCGCCGAGCTGCGGGCCGTCCTCGCGCCCGTCGTGGCGGGTACGGGCCCGGCCGCCCACCCGGACGTGGCCGCCGCCCGCCGGTTCATCCGCGGTCTGGACGCGGCGGTGGCGCTGGACCGCTCGGGGCCGCTGGCGCTGCGGCCGCTGCGCGACCTGGCGCGGAGCGTGGCCCGGGTGCTGCTGCGGATGTGCGGGGAGCACCCCGCCTGGCTGGAGCGCGGCGTCGCCGCCGCGGCCTCGGAGCGCGCGCAGGATGTGGACTACGGCCTGCGGATCGCCGCGCAGGAGCAGGTCGGCCTGGCGTATGCGGGCTGGGACCGGCTGCTGACCCGGGTGGCGCTGCCCGCCTGGCGGATGGGCCGCTGGCCGTCCCGGCTGGACGCCGGGGTGGTGTCGGCGCTGACCGAGCTGTCCCGCCGCGACCGGCTGGCCGCGCAGAACGGCGTCTTCGCCTCCCGGCTCGGCGAGCGCCCGGCCTGCGATCTGCTGGAGGAGCCGGGTCTGGTCGACGAGGCGGCCTCGCTGCTCGCCGCGCAGCTCTTCCACGGCGGCCCGGCCGAGCCGGGTCCCGACTGGGCGCCGGTGACCTGGGATCAGTATCCGGACGAGGTGGTGGACCGGAAGTGGCGGACCGAGGCGGCCCGCCTGCACAGCGTCCTCGACGGCCTGGAGGTCGAGCAGGAGCCGGCCGGGCGGCCCGACCGGGGCACCCTCGCCCGGGTCGTCGACTGGCTGGCCAAGGGCGGCGACAGCGAGGAGCTGGCCGCCCGGCTCACCGACGCGCTCGATCTGCAGGAGGCGGCCCAGCGCCGCGCCCAGCAGATACGCCCGGCCGCGCTCGCCCCGCTCTTCCCGCTGCACGCGCCGCGTACGGACCGGGAAGTGCTGATCGACCACGTGCTGGCGATGGTGTGCTGCGCCGCCATCGACACCGCGGGTGCCACACCGGGACTCGACTGGCTGGACGGCCCCGCACTGCTGGTGAACGGCGAGCGGCGGCCGGAGCTCGGACGGGCGGTGACGGCGCTGGCCGAAACCGGCGATCCGGAGCCGCTGCGGGGGTGGCTGCTGGATGCCGGGGTTCGCCCGGAAAAGCCCGTTTTGCTGGTATAGCCCGCGCTGCGAAGCGGACTTCAGTGCGCCAATTCACCGACAATCGGTAACGGACCGCATGCGTAATGTGATGTCCTGTAGCAACTAACGCGCCGGGGAGGGGAGCGGTCAGGTGGGTACGGAGCAGATCCGCCGCTGGGAGTCCGGAGCGCTGGCGCACGCCGTCTCGGACCCCTTCGCGCAGGGGCCGCTGCCCTGGTTACGCGCCAGCGAGCACTACTTCGACGACCACAGCGGCCAGTTGGTGCCCTGGTATGTCGACCTCGCACCCACCGGCGGCAGTGACGCCACCGAACCGCTGATCCCGCCGCCGCGGCGCCCGGGCCCGCGTACCGCGGACGATGTCCACCAGCAGATCAAGGGCTTCGCCTCGGCCGGCGCGGTGGCCCCCGGCGAGTCCATCGACTTCCGGGTGACGGTCAATCCGCCGCAGCCCTTCGGCGTCGACGTCTACCGCATCGGCCACTACGCCGGCGACGGCGCCTCCAAGATCACCACAAGTCCGCGGCTGTCGGGCATCGTTCAGCCCGCGCCGCTCGCCGCCGAGCGCACGGTCTCCTGCCACCACTGGTGGCTCTCCTGGCGGCTGCAGGTGCCGACGTACTGGAACTCCGGCTGCTACGTCGCGGTGCTCACCACCGACGACGGGCACCGCAGCCACATCCCGTTCACCGTCCGCGACCACCACCCGGCGGACCTGCTCCTGCTGCTGCCGGACGTGACCTGGCAGGCGTACAACCTCTACCCGGAGGACGGCCGCACCGGCGCTTCGCTCTACCACGCCTGGGACGACGACGGCCGGCTGCTCGGCGAGGAGGAGGCGGCGGTCGCGGTGGCCTTCGACCGCCCGTACGCGGGCGCAGGTCTGCCGCTGCATGTCGGCCACGCCTACGACTTCATCCGCTGGGCCGAGCGCTATGGCTACGACCTCGCCTACGCCGACGCCCGCGACCTGCACGCGGGCCGGGTGGACCCGACCCGGTACCGCGGCCTGGTCTTCCCCGGCCACGACGAGTACTGGTCGGCGCCGATGCGGCGGAACGCCGAGCTGGCCAGGGACGCGGGCACCTCGCTGGTGTTCCTGTCGGCGAACACCATGTACTGGCAGGTCGACCTGGCCCCCTCGGTCACCGGCGAACCGGACCGCATACTCCACTGCCGCAAGCGCCAGGGCTCCGGCCGCCCCCAGCTGTGGCGGGAACAGGGCGATCCGGAGCAGGAGTTGATGGGCATCCAGTACGCGGGCCGGGTCCCCGAGCCGAGCCCGCTCGTCGTACGGAACGCCTCCCACTGGCTGTGGGAGGCCACCGGCGCCGCCGAGGGCGACGAGCTGCCAGGCCTGGTGGCCGGCGAGGCCGACCGCTACTACCCGCGGACGCCGCTGCCGCGGCACAGCGAACGGATTCTGCTGGCGCACAGCCCGTACGACGACGCGGGCGGCGCGCGCCGGCACCAGGAGACGTCGCTGTACCGGGCACCGAGCGGGGCGCTGGTCTTCGCGTCCGGCACCTTCGCCTGGTCGCCGGCGCTGGACCGGCCGGAGCACGCGAATCCGGTGGTGCAGCGGGCGACGGCGAATCTGCTGGACCGGATCTGCAAGCGGGATTAGGAGAACGCGACCCGGACTGCCCGGTGCCACCGGTTCCGCGGCAGGTCGGGGCGCATTGCGGCCAGGGCGCCGCAGTACTTGGTGAACTCGGCGGCGCGCAGGCCGTATCGGTGGAGGAGGCGGTCGGCGGGGGTGAGGTGGCCGGTTGACTTCACCTCGACCAGGACGAGGTCGGGGTGGGCCCGCACCCGGCCACCGGCCGAATCGACACAAAGCAGCCCCGCGTCACACGTAATGCGCTGCCCGTCAGCGACAAACGTGGCCCGGGTGTAGTCCGTCACCAGCGACGGCTCGAGCCCACCAGGCGCGGCGAGCCCGTAATCCGCCCGCAGCACGTCCGCCAGGAAGCCGCGCGCCTCCGGCCCCAGCGCGCGCTCGGCGGGCCGCATCGCCCGCCGCCGCTTCACCGTCTCGCCGCGCGCGCCCTTCAGCTTGATCTCGAACTGCCGCTCGCCGCTGTCCTCGTAGAGCCGCTCGCGGATCTTGAAGCGCCGCCGCCGGCCCTGGCGGTGATCGTGGTACGAGCGGAGCCCGGCCGTGTCGAAGTACACCGAGTGGTAGGCGAAGGTGCGGCGGCCGTCGATGGCCAGCGCCCGGAAGCCGTGCGCCGCGCGCAGCCGTGCCGCGAAGTTCTCGAAGACGGGTGCGGGCACGAAGTAGCTGCGGTCGAAGCGGGCCAGCAGCTCGGCGCGGGCCTGCAGTTCGGGCAGCGAGACGGGGGCGGCGGCGAAGGCGGCGCGGGCCAGGGCCCGTTCGGCCGGGGTCATGCCGGGAGTAGCCCGGGGCATCGCCTCCGGTGTCACGCCGGGAGTCGCCCGGGGCGTCGCCTCCGGCGTCACGCCGACCACCGGCCGGAGTCGCCCGGCACCCGCGGGCGTGGCGCCGACTGCGGCAGCACCGGCGCGACGCCCCGCCGGGCCGGAGCCGCGCGCCGCCGGCCGTCCGGGGCCGCCGCCGGGACCCGGTAGCGCACGTCGACCACCGTGAGGTCGCGGACGAAGTCCACCTCCAGGACCGTCCACTTCAGCGGCTCCCCCAGCCGTCGCCCGAGCTCCTCGCGCAGCACCTCCGGGTCGGTGTACACCGCGTCGAGCGTGACCTCGCTGCGCCGGGTGCGGGCCAGCAGCCGCGGATGGTCGGCGGCGTAGACGACGAGCAGGATCACCGCGCACAGGGTGACCTTGACGCCGTAGAGCAGGCCCGGCATCCCGCACAGCAGGCCCAGCACCAGGGTGGTGAAGTAGTACGCCACCTCCTCGTGCTGGATCGCGTCCGAGCGCAGCCGGATGATCGACAGCACCCCGAAGAGCCCGAACCCGAGCGCCAGACCGCCGCCCCGGCCGGCGTCGCCGAGGGCGGTGACGATGCCGAACAGGGCGACGTTCAGCGCGAGATACGCGGGGACCAGGTCGCGGCGGCGGTGCCGGGGCACGTAGACGGCGAAGGTGAGCACGCAGACGGCGACGAGGTTCAGGGCCAGGTGAGCGGCGAGGTGTCCGTAAGTGTCCATGGGCTTGGAAGGTAGGAAGCGGCGGGTTAAGCGCGCGCTCGGGCGGAGTTAAGGCGACCTCTCGCGATTGACAGCATGCTGTCATTCATGACAGGATGCTGTCATCAGGACGTCAGGATGCGCAGCACTCCAAGGAGGCCCTCATGGCCCGGAAGACCGTCCATTTCGCCGTCTACGACCAGCTCGCCGACTGGGAGATCGGGCACGCGCTCGCCCACATCCGCGACACCTCCGCGCACCGGCCGCCGCGCGACACGTACGACACCGTGTCCGTGGGCGCTTCCCGCGGTGACGTCATCACGTCCATCGGCGGCATGCACATCCAGGCCGACATCGGCCTCGACGAGCTGCGCCCGCAGGACAGTTCGCTGCTGATCCTCCCCGGCTCCGGTGCGTACGACCAGGGCGAAGAGCTCGCGCCGTTCGTCCGCAAGGCGCGGGAGTTCCTGGACGCGGGGGTGCCGGTGGCGGCCATCTGCGGCGCCACCGCCGGGCTGGCCCGCGAGGGGCTGCTCGACGAGCGGGCGCACACCTCGGGCGCCGCCGAATACCTCGCGGCCCAGCCCGGCTACAAGGGCCACGACCGCTACGCCGAAGCGGACGCCGTCACCGACGGCGATCTGATCACCGCGGGACCTGTGCACCCGGTCCCATTCGCCCGGGAGATCTTCCGCCGCCTCGATCTGCACGAGCCGGCCGTACTCGACGCCTGGGAGCGGCTGTTCGGCGCCGCCGACCCGTCCGCCTTCCCAGTACTGATGGAGGCGTCGGCGAAGTGAGCCCCGCTGATGACGCGCACACCGCCGAGGCCGACCTGCTCAGCGGCGCCGCGCTGACCTCCTTCCGCCTCAACGGCCAGTTCCTGGCCATCGCCGACCGGCTGGCCGAGCCGGCCGGGATCACGGCGGCGTGGTGGCAGGTGCTCGGCGCGGTGCTGGCCGAGCCGCTGCCCGTCTCCGGCATCGCTCGGACGATGGGCATCACCCGGCAGAGCGTGCAGCGCATCGCCGACCTGCTGGTGCGCCATCGCCTCGCCGCGTACGAGCCCAACCCCGCGCACCGCAGGGCCAAGCTGCTGGCGCCGACGGCCGAGGGCCGGGCGGCGATCGCGGAGATCGTGCCGGGACACCGGGAGTTCGCGGCGCGGCTGGCCCAGGAGCTGGGCGGGGCCGAGGAGTTCGGCCGCGTGGTGGACGCGCTGCGGGAGCTGTCCGCGGCACTCGACGCGATCGAGGAGCGCGGCTGACCGTCCCGCCCGCCCCTGGCGTCACCTCCGCGCTTCCGGGCCGGGTTGCGCCTGGGCCACGGCCCTGCTGCGGCCTCATCACCGTTGTCCACAGGGGGCAGTGGCGGATGCGGGCCCCGCGATACGCTCCCTGAACGGCAATACCAATGGGGGACGGAATCATGCGGAATCTGGGGCCGGAGGACCCGAGCCACGTCGGGGAGTATCGCCTGCTTGGCCGCCTCGGCGAGGGCGGCATGGGGCGGGTCTATCTCGCCAGATCCGCCCGCGGGCGGACGGTGGCGGTCAAGCTGGTGCAGGAGGAGCTGGCGCGCGAGCCGGAGTTCCGGCGCCGCTTCGCCCAGGAGGTCACGGCGGCGCGCCGGGTCGGCGGCGAGTGGACCGCGCCGGTGCTGGACGCCGACACGACCGCGCACACTCCCTGGGTGGCCACGGGGTATGTGGCAGGACCTTCGCTGTACGAGGTGGTGGCCGCTGAATACGGGCCGCTGCCTTCGGAGTCGGTGCTCGCGCTCGCCTCCGGCCTGACCCGCGCCCTGGAGGCGATCCACGACGCGGGCCTGGTGCACCGGGACCTGAAGCCGTCCAACATCCTCGTCACCATCGACGGCCCGAAGGTGATCGACTTCGGCATCGCCCGCGCCCTGGACTCGGTCTCGACCGCCGGCGGCCTGACCCGTACCGGCGCGGTGATCGGCTCGCCCGGCTTCATGTCGCCCGAGCAGGTGCGCGGCGAGCGGGTCACGACCGCGAGCGACGTCTTCTGCCTCGGCTCGGTGCTGGCCTTCGCCGCCACCGGCCGGATGCCGTTCGGCACGGACGACAGTGGCGCCCATGCCCTGCTCTTCCGCATCGCCCAGGAGGAGGCGGATCTCACCGGCCTGGAGGGCGAGTTGCTGGAGCTGGTGCAGCGCTGCCTCATCAAGGACCCCGCCTCCCGGCCGACGATTCCCGAGCTGCTGGAGCTGACCGCCGGCGCCGCCGCGCCGGACGCCCCGTGGCTGCCCGCCGCGCTGCTGGCCCGGCTCGGGCGGCTCGCGGTGGAGCTGCTGGACGCCGAGTCGCCGCAGGAGCAGTACGCGCCGCATCTGCAGGCGACGCAGCCCGCGCCGCCCGGCCAGACCCCGCACCGCCCGGTGCCGTATGTCCATGTGCCGGGGACGCCCCCGCAGCAGTCCCCGCTGCCCTCTCAGGTGATGCCGCAGGTCAGCACCCCGCCGCCGCATCTGGGCACCCCGCCGCCGGCCATCGGCACCCCGCCGCCCGGTTACGCCCGCCGGCTGCTCGCCCCGGCGTCGCCGCGCGCGCTGTGCACCGCGCTCGTGGTGCTGCTGAGCATCGGCTCGGTCATGCAGGTCGTCCAGCTGTTCTTCCACATCGACCTGTACGGCGATCTGTCCCGGGACGGCTGGCTCTACTCCGGGCTGCAGGGCGCGGAGGAGAACGACAACGCGCTGAAGGGGCTGTACATCCTCCTCCTCATCCCCACGATCGTGGTGTGGACGGTGTGGTTCCACCGGCTGCGGACCAACGCCGAGTTCTTCGCCCCGAACGGCAACCGGTTCGCGCCGGGGATGGCGGCGGGCGCGTGGTTCATACCGGTGGTCTACCTCTTCATGCCGAAGATGATCGCCAATGACATATGGAAGGCCTCGGTCCCCGCGGCACCCACCGGATACGCCGCCGCCCAGCCCGCGGGCGGCCGGGCCCTCCTCAACGCCTGGTGGATCGCCTGGCTGCCCTGCACCGTGCTGTTCTTCTGGGACTGGGACCGTGAGCACCTCACCGCGGACAATGTGGGCGTGGACATGATCCAGGACATGCTCACCGTGGCCGCGGGGGTGCTCGCCATCCTCCTCGTCCGCAAGCTCACCGCCATGCAGGACCAGCGCATAGCCGCCGCTCTACATCACGCCTGAACACGTAATCGCATCTCAGCCCGGCAACGACGGGAGCCCCCGCACGCTGCCACGCGTCCTAGCGGACGTACGCTCCGAGAACGCATTACGGGAGGGAAGGGCGTCACGCATGCAGAGCCTGGGACCGCAGGACCCGCAGTGGATAGGTGACTACCGCATCGTGGGCCGGCTCGGCACGGGCGGCATGGGGCATGTCTACCTCGCGCGCTCCGAGGGCGGCCGCACGGTCGCCGTGAAGCTGGTCAAGCCGGAGCTGGCGAATGAGCCGGAGTTCCGGCAGCGGTTCCGCCAGGAGGTCGAGGCGGCGCAGCGGGTCGGCGGGCGCTGGACCGCGTCCGTGCTGGACGCGAACACCGACGCGGCGGTGCCGTGGGTCGCCACCAGCTACGTGGCGGGCCCCTCCCTTTCCGACATCGTCGACCGGCACGGCCCGCTGCCCGAGGACTCGGTGCGCACCCTCGCGTACGGCATGGCCTGCGCGCTGCTCGACATCCACGGTGCCGGGCTGATCCACCGCGACCTGAAGCCGTCCAACATCCTGGTCACCATCGACGGCCCGCGGGTCATCGACTTCGGCATCGCCCGCGCCCTCGACGCGGCGGCCGGCGACGGCACGGTGACCAAGACCGGCATGGCCGTCGGCTCCCCGGCGTTCATGTCGCCCGAGCAGATCACCGGCAGCGAGCTCACCCCCGCCAGCGACATCTTCTGCCTCGGCTCGGTGCTCGCCTACGCCGGCACCGGCACCCTCCCGTTCGGGACGCCGACGTCCAGCGGCGTGCACGCGGTGATGTTCCGTATCGCGCAGAACGACCCCGACCTCTCCGGCCTGCCCGAGGAGGGCGGCCTGCGCGAGCTGATCGCCGGCTGCCTCGCGAAGGACCCGGCCGACCGCCCGGCGCCCGAGGACCTGGCCGCGGCCATCGGCCCGGTCAACACCGGCGCGGCCGCCCCCTGGCTGCCCGCGCCGATCATCGCGGAGCTCGGCCAGCACGCGGTGCGGCTGCTGGACTTCGACACCCCGCCCGGCGGCGCACCGCAGGGCCCGAAGCGGACCTCCGCCCAGGCGGGCGGCGCCCCGGGCGCCCAGCCCGCCCCCGCCAACCGCACGCTCATCGGCGTCCGGCAGCTGGAGCCCGAGGAGGAGTACGCGTACGAGCCGGCGCCGCCGCCCGCCCCCGGCGCGCGGGGGCGCCGCGGCCGGGCGCTCGGGATCGCGGCCGTGGCCGCACTGGTCCTGATCGGCGCGGGCGCCGCCGGCGCGGCCATGCTGGGCGACTCCAGCGGCGGCGGCGACGGCGACAAGCAGACCGAGGGCTCGGACGTGCCGAAGGAGTATCTCGGCACCTGGGTCGGCGATGTGCTGCGCGACGGCGAGCAGAACGGCTCGTACCGCCGCTTCGTGATCTCGCCGGGTAAGAAGGGCGAGGTCGTCGCCAACAGCATCACCATGGGCAAGACCGCCGAGTGCAAGTCCGACGGCAAGCTGGTCGCCGCGAACGGCGAGCTCGCGCTCGACACCAAGGTCGTCGGCAGCGCCCCCGAGGGCTCGTGCACCGCCCTCGGCCGCCACACCCTGAAGCCCGGCGCCGACGGCACCCTCGAATGGTCGGCGGCGGGCCGCAGCGCCACGCTCCACAAGGTCGAGGAGGGCCAGGAGAAGCTGCCGGACGCGATGCTCGGCGACTGGCAGCAGCCCTTCGGCGGCGGCCTGCAGTACATGAACATCAGCGAAAAGCCGATCGGCGGCCGGGCCATCACCCTGACCTCCGACATCGCCGGCAACCACTGCGAGGCCAAGGCCGACCTGATCGCGGCGGGCGACAAGGTGCTCATCGGCCCCACGGTGGTGACCGATGCCGAGGTCGCCACGGCCTGCAAGCCGGGCCCCCCGTCGATGCTCCGCATGGAGGGCGACAAGCTGATCCGCGAGTGGCTGAACGGCGTGACAGCTCCGCGCACGTACACGCGGAGCTGACTCGCTACCGGCTCACAGGAACGAGTTGATCTCGATCGTCTCGTCCCGGCCAGGACCCACGCCGATCGCCGAGATCGGGGCGCCCGACATCTCCTCCAGCGCCTTCACGTAATCCTGCGCGTTCTTCGGCAGGTCGTCGAAGGTCTTCGCCTTGGTGATGTCCTCCGACCAGCCCGGCAGGTACTCGTAGATCGGCTTCGCGTGGTGGAAGTCGGTCTGCGAGTACGGCAGGTCCTCGACCCGCTTGCCGTCGATCTCGTACGCGACACACACCGGGATCTGCTCCCAGCCCGTCAGGACATCGAGCTTCGTCAGGAAGAAGTCCGTCAGGCCGTTGACCCGGGTCGCGTAGCGCGCGATCACTGCGTCGAACCACCCGCACCGCCGGTCCCGCCCGGTGGTGACCCCGCGCTCACCGCCGATGCGCCGCAGCGCCTCGCCGTCGTCGTCGAAGAGCTCGGTCGGGAACGGCCCGGCGCCCACACGCGTTGTGTAGGCCTTGAGGATGCCGATGACCCGGCTGATCTTCGTGGGCCCGACGCCTGCACCGGTGCAGGCCCCGCCCGAGGTCGGGTTCGAGGACGTCACGAAGGGATACGTGCCGTGGTCGACGTCGAGGAGCGTGCCCTGGCCGCCCTCGAAGAGCACGACCTTGCCCTCGTCGATCGCGTTGTTCAGGATCAGCGAGGTGTCGGCCACGTACGGCCGCAGCCGGTCGGCGAAGCCGAGCAGCTCCTCGACGACCTCGCCGACGGCGATCGCGCGGCGGTTGTAGAGCTTCGCGAGGACCTGGTTCTTGAAGTCGAGGGCCGCCTCGACCTTCTGCTCCAGGATCGACTCGTCGAAGAGGTCCTGGACCCGGATCCCGACGCGGTTGATCTTGTCGGCGTAGGCCGGGCCGATGCCGCGCCCCGTCGTGCCGATCTTCCGCTTGCCGAGGAACCGTTCCGTCACCTTGTCGATCGTCGTGTGATACGGCGTGATCAGGTGCGCGTTACCGCTGATCAGCAGCTTGGACGTGTCGACGCCGCGCTCGTTCAGCCCGTTCAGCTCGGAGAACAGGACAGCCGGGTCGACGACGACGCCATTGCCGATGACGGGCGTGCACCCGGGCGAGAGGATTCCCGAGGGAAGAAGATGCAGCGCGTATTTCTGGTCGCCTACGACAACCGTGTGACCGGCGTTGTTGCCGCCCTGGAAACGCACCACATAATCCACGGATCCGCCGAGCAGATCGGTGGCCTTTCCCTTGCCTTCGTCACCCCACTGAGCACCGAGCAGCACAAGTGCGGGCACAGGCGTACACCCCTTCCGGGCGGGGCATGTCCGTACAGGCGGGGACACCAGTTGCTGGTGCCACCGGGCGCTGCGTCGGACCGGCGCCCCGGAAATAGACGAAGCCCCTGGCGCAATCGCGCAAAGGGGCTATTGCACAGAGATGCTACCTGAGGAAGGACCGACGTGTCGCTGCTGGTGGTCATCGACCCGGCCGCACGGAGCACGGACGGGGAGGCCGTGCGGATCGCGCGGGACGTGCTCGGCGCGGGTGCGGCGGCAAAGATCTGCGTCCCCGACACCGCGGCGGAGGCGGAACGGGCGCTGGCCCGGCGCGGCAGCAAGCTCCCGGTGATCGTCGGCGACGACACCGCGCTGGTACGGACGGCGCGGGCGCTGCACCGCGCGGGCGAGCTGGCGGACTGCGCGCTGGCGGTGATCCCGGTCGGATCCCGCCGCTCGACGACGCTGGCCGGCGGCCTCGGCGTACCGCAGGACACGGTCGCGGCGGCGCGGGCGGTGCTGGACGGGGAGGCGGTGGCGCACGGACTGCTGCTGGACGAGGACGGCGGGCTGGTGCTCGGCTCGCTGGCGATCCCGGCCATGCCGACCACGCCGGCGGCGGCGGAACGGGGTGCGGCGGGCGCGGCCGGAGCAGGGGGAGCGGGCACCTGGTGGGCCCGCCCGCTGCGCGGCTGCGGGGCGCTGCTGCGGCCGGTCGCCGCCCGGCGGTTGACGGGCGCGGGCACGGGTCCGGTACGGGTCCCGGGCCCGGGCGGGCCGCCGCCGCGGCTGCGGGTCGAGGCGGACGGGGTGGAGCTCACCGGCAGCGGCCCGGCGGCGGAGGTGCGGCTCGCCCTGGACGGCGCGGCGGAGGTCGTGGTGCACGACGGGGACGGGCGGGCGCCGCGGCGCGGGGAGGCACGGAAGGTGGTGCGGGTGACCGCGGGCGCCGACTTCCGCTATCGGGCCGACGCGCTGATGGCCGGTCCGGTACGCGGGCGGGAATGGGCCGTTCGAGCGAGCGGATGGCAGCTGACGCTGCCGCGGGACCGCTGAGCGGCTCCCGCCGCGACCGCGCTCAGCCGTCCGCGTCCACGCGCGCCTCGATGACCTTCCCCGTCTCCGCGTCCACGCGGATCTCGTGGGTGCGCTGGTCATCGGCGCGGAGTTCGGCTTCCCAGTTCAGCTGCTTCCGGCCGCCGACCCGCTCGTCGAGGCCGATCGAGGTGACCTCGCCCGGGACCTTCTTCTCGGCGGCGTCGACCGCCTCGGTCAGGGATGTTTTCGCGGCCTTGGCCATACGGGCATCGTCCGCGTCTCCGTCCGCGCGCTCGTCCTTGGCGATGGCGGTCACCGCGTCCACCGACACCTCGTGCCACGTATCGCCGTCGCCCAGCACGTCGATGTCCCAGGCCGGGGAGCCGCCCTCGTCCTCCAGGGACGCCGCCGTGGCCGTGCCGGGCACGGCGTCCAGCGCGGCCGCGACCGCGTCGTTGATCCGTACCTCCGCCTCCGTGGATGCGGACGCGGAAGGCGAGGGGGACGCCGAAGGCGACGACTCCGCCGTCGCATCGGACTTGCTGTCCTGATCCGCGAGGTAATTCCCGAAGGCGGTCCCGCCGCCGAAGAGTGCGGCGGCCGCGATCAGCGATCCGGCGATCTTGGCCTTGGTCGAGGTGCGCATCGGCATACGCCCAGAATGACCGTTTTACGAGCGGGTCGCCGCCTTGTGCGCTTCCCAGCGGTCCATCATCGACGCCAGCTCGTTGCGCAGGAACGCGAAGAAGTCCGCCGTCTCGGAGAGCCGCACGCCGGCCGGGGTGCGGGAGCCCAGCGCGTCGGAGCCCTTCTGCAGGGCCGACTCGAAGCTCTTGAGTATCTGCCCCCGCTGGGTGAACGACTCGTACCACTGGTCGCTGTGCACCCGGTACCGCTCCCGCCGGGAGCCGGGCTCGCGCTCCCGGCTGATGATGCGCACCTGGGAGAGATAGCGCACCGCCCCGGACACGGCCGCGGGGCTGATCTGCAGCGCCTCGCTGAGCTCCGTCGACGTCATGGCGCCGGTGTCGCTGGCCAGCAGACACGTGAAGACCCGGGAGGGCATACGAGGCATCCCGGCCTCGGTGAGCTCGGCCGCGAAGCGCTCGATGAAGTCGGACACGGCCTGGTCGTCCCGCTTGTGCACATTCACCTCGTCATCGTCTCCCCCTGCTCAAGCCCTCGGCGAGAATCCTAACGCTTCCTTAACTTCACAAATTTGTGAAACTACCGTAGCTTCGTAGCCATGACGAAGGCAATCTCCGTGTCCGGCCTCACCAAGACCTTCGGCCGGACCCGCGCACTCGACGGCCTCGACCTCGACGTCGAGACCGGTGAGGTCCACGGCTTCCTGGGCCCGAACGGCGCCGGGAAGTCCACGACCATCCGCATCCTGCTCGGCCTGCTGCGCCCCGACTCGGGCGCCGCCCAGGTGCTGGGCGGCGACCCGTGGACCGACGCCGTCGCCCTGCACCGCCGGCTGGCCTACGTGCCCGGCGACGTCGAGCTGTGGCCGAACCTGACCGGCGGGGAGGCCATCGATCTGCTCGCGCGGCTGCGCGGCGGCATCGACAGGGCCAGGCGCGACGACCTGCTGGAGCGCTTCGACCTGGACCCCACCAAGAAGGGCCGCAGCTACTCCAAGGGCAACCGGCAGAAGGTCGCGATCGTCGCCGCCCTCGCCTCGGACGCCGAACTGCTGCTCCTGGACGAGCCCACCGCGGGCCTCGACCCCCTGATGGAGGTCATCTTCCAGGACGTGATCATGCAGGCGAAGGCCGACGGCAAGACCGTCCTGCTGTCCAGCCACATCCTCGCCCAGGTCGAGAAGCTGGCGGACCGGGTGAGCATCATCCGGCTCGGGCAGATCGTGCAGTCCGGCTCGCTGAGCGAGATGCGGCACCTGACCCGTACCACCGTGGAGGCGCAGACCGAGCGCCCCGCCACCGGTCTCGACCAACTGCCCGGCATCCACCAGCTGCACACCGAGGACGGCCGGGTGCGCTTCGCCGTCGACGGCGGGCATCTGGACACGGCGATCAGCCGGCTGAGCGAGTTCGGCGTACGCAGCCTGGTCAGCCACCCGCCGACGCTCGAGGAGCTCATGCTGCGCCACTACGGCGACGAGCTCGAGGGCAACGGGCACCACAAGGTGGAGTCGGAATCCACGTCGGAGGCGACGCGATGAGCACCGCCATCAAGGAGCGCGCCGCGACCCGCGAAAGCGCTTCGGCCGGCGGCGGAGCGCTGGCGGGCACCGGCACCCTGGTCCGCTTTGCACTGCGCCGGGACCGCGTCCGGCTCCCGGTGTGGGTCCTCGCCCTCTTCCTCGGCACCCTCTCCACGGCCAGCAGCTTCAAGACCAACTACGCGTCGGCCAAGGAGCGGGCGACCGTCGCCGAGACCATGGACAGCGCCGCCGGGCTCGCGATGACCGGCCCCCGGCACTACCTCAGCGACTACACGTACGGCTCGATGCTCGGCCACCAGATGCTCGGCTTCACGGCCATCATGGTCGGGATCATGAGCGTGCTGACCATCGCCCGGCACACCCGCACCGAGGAGGAGACGAACCGCGCCGAGCTGGTCCGCTCCGCCGTGGTCGGCCGGCACGCGTATCTCGCCGCCGCCCTGACGGTCGCGGTGCTCGCGAACCTCGTCCTCGCCCTGCTGATGGCCGCGGGCCTCGGCGGCATGGGGATGGAGGGCATCGACGGCAAGGGCTCCCTGCTCTACGGCCTCGCGCACTTCGCCATCGGCGTCTTCTTCGCCGGCGTCGCCGCGATCACCGTGCAGATCAGCGGCCACTCGCGCAGCGCCTCCGGCATGGCGATGGCGGTCATCGGCGCGGCCTACGCGCTGCGCGCCTCCGGCGACGTCGGCGACGGCTTCCTGTCCTGGCTGTCGCCGATCGGCTGGGTGCAGCGGACGTACGTCTACGTCGACAACCGCTGGTGGCCGCTGCTGCTCACGCTCGCGGCAGCCGTGGTCGCAGCCGCCGCCGGGTTCGTCCTCTCCACCCGCCGCGACGTCGGCGCGGGGCTGAAGGCCGCCCGCCTCGGCAGCCCGCACGCCTCCCCGACGCTCGGCACGCCGCTCGGCTTCGCGCTGCGGCTGCACCGCGGGCTGCTGGTCGCCTTCGGGGCGGCGGCGCTGCTCTTCGGGGTGATGTACGGGTCGATCCTGGGCGACGCCGAGAACATGATCAAGGAGGTCGACGCCTTCGAGAAGTCCATCGAGGGCATCGGCGGGCAGTCGGTGGCGGAGTCGTTCGCCTCGGTCGTGCTGATCGTGATCTCCGTGGTCGTCTCGATCTACGTGGTGATGGCCGCCCTCCGGCCGCGTGCCGAGGAGTCCGCGGGCCGCGCCGAACCGCTGCTGTCCACCGGCCTGTCCCGCAGCCGCTGGGTGCTCAGCCACGTGATCGTCGCGGCGGCGGGTGGCACGGTGCTGCTGCTCGTCGCGGGGATCGGCTTCGGCGCCTCGGGCGCCGGATCGACCGGCGACGGCGGCCTGTTCCTGAAGCTGGTGGGCGCCTCGCTCGCGTACGCCCCCGCGCTCTGGGTCTGCATCGGCGTCGCGGTCGCGCTCTTCGGCTGGCTGCCGCGGGCGTCGGCGGTGGCGTGGGTGCTGCCGGTGTACGGCTTCCTGGTCGGCTACCTGGGCCAGATCCTGCAGTTCCCGGACGCGCTGAACAACCTCTCCCCGTTCGGCCACGTGCCGCAGCTGCCGGCCGCGGACATGAACTGGACGCCGCTGCTGCTCCTCACGCTGCTCGCGGCCGGGCTGGTATGGCTGGGCCTGGCGGGCTTCCGGCGGCGGGATCTGGAGACGAAGTAGTTCACAGCTCCACAGCCAGTCCCTGCAACCCACGGATCACGGAGGAAGGCCCCCACTCCGGCTCGGCAACGAGCCGCAGGGTGGGGGCCTTCCGCAGCAGCGCCCCGTACGACGCCCGCAGCTCAACCTTCGCCAGCGGGGCGCCGATGCAGTAGTGGATGCCGGCACCGAAGGAAATGTGTGGATTGTCCGTACGGTCGAGGTCGAGCTCGTCCGGGCGATCGAAGGCGGCGGGGTCGCGGTTGGCGGCGCCGAAGAGCAGCGCGACCTCCTGGCCGCGCGGGATCAGCTGCCCGCCGACTTCGATGTCCTCGAGCACCCAGCGCTCGAAAAGGTGCAGCGGGGTGTCATAACGGAGCAGTTCATCCACAGCTGTGGACAACTTTTCGGGCTCGGCGCGAAGGGCCGCCAGCTGCTCGGGGTGACGGAAGAGGGCATACCACCCATTCACGGTGGAGTTGACGGTCGCCTCGTGCCCGGCGTTGAGCAGCAGCACGCAGGTGGAGATCATCTCCTGCTCGGTGAGCCGGTCCCCCTCGTCGTACGCGGCGATGAGCCCTGAAATCAGGTCGTCGCCGGGGTCCTTGCGCCGCTCGGCGATCAACTCCCGCAGATACGCGGAGAACTCCTCGGACGCGACCACCGCGGCCCGCGCCGCCTCGCCGCTCGGGTTGAGGTCGTACATCCCGCAGATGGCATGCGACCACGGCCGCAGCCGATGCCGGTCCCCCTCAGGGATGCCGAGCAGCTCGGAGATGACCGCGACGGGCAGCGGCTCGGCGACGGCGCTGAGCAGATCCCCGCCCCCGGCCGCGACGAAGTCCGCCACCAGCCCGTCCGCCAGCCGCTCGACGACGGGCTCCAACTCCCGCACCGTACGCGGCGTGAAGGCCTTCGAGACCAGCCGCCGGATCCGGGTGTGGTCCGGCGGCTCCAGGTCGAGCATCCCGTGATCGTTGAGCGTGTGGAACGGCTCCTGCTCGGGCGGCGGCGCGGTGCGGCCGAAGTCCTCGTGCGTGAAGCGATGCGTGTACGAGCGGCCCAGCCGCCGGTCCCGCAGCAGCGCGCTGACGTCGGCGTGGTGCGGGATCAGCCACTGCCGCGTGGGCTCGAACCACACGGCGCGGCCCCGCGCACGCAGTTCGGCGTACGCGGGGTAGGGGTCGGCGACGAAGGCCGGGGACCAGGGATCGTAAGCGACGGACATGTCGCGGACGCTATCCCTCCGCCAGCGCTCCGCGCAGCGTCTCGTACGCCGCCGAGCCCGGGACCAGCGCGTCGTAGTGCCCCGCGCCGGCCAGCACCCGGAGGTCCGCGCCGAAGCGGTCGGCGTAGCGGCGGGAGAGGTCCACCGGGACCTCGTCGTCCGCATCCCCGTGCAGCAGCACCACCGGGGCCGTCGGCGCCTCCATGCGCATCGGGTCGGTCTCGTCGAGCCGGTCGGCGACGCGGTCCGCGCCGCCGAGCAGCTCCGCCACCGCGCCGTCGCTGAGGCCGAGTTCATGCCCGCGGGCCAGGTCGGCGACCGGGGCGACGGCGACCACCCGCGACACCGCCGTGGGGCAGCGGGATGCCGCCCACAGCGCCAGGTGGCCGCCCGCCGAGTGCCCGGCGAGCGTCACCGGGCCGGCGCCGGGGAGGGCGGCGAGCGCGGGCGGGAGGTCGTCGAAGGTGGCCGGGAAGCCGCCGTCGCCGCCGACCCGGCGGTATTCGACGAGGGCCACGCAGCGGTGGAGGTCCGCGGCGAGCGCGGCAGCGGTCGAGCCGAGATGGGCGCGGTCGTAGCGCTCGCGCCAGAAGCCGCCGTGCAGCAGGGCGATGAGGCGGTCGGGGCCGTGGGCCGTTCCGTACAGGTCGATGACCTGGGACGGGTGATCCCCGTAGGCCATCGTCCGGTCCGGCTCGGCCGGCTTCAGGGCGGCGAGGCCCGTGCCCGTGGTCTCGTCGTCAACTGCGGTCATTCAGCACCTCTCCGAGTACTCGCGCGGCGCGGCATACGTCAGTGAATGAGGTATACAGCGGCGTGAAGCCGAAGCGGAGGACATCCGGCTCGCGGAAGTCGCCGACGACGCCGCGGGAGATCAGCTCGCCCATGACCTTGCCCGCGTCGGGGCAGCGCAGGGCGACCTGGCTGCCGCGTTCGGCGTGTGCGGACGGGGTGAGCGGCTCGAGGCCGAGGCCCGCGGTGGCCTCGAGGAACAGGTCGGTCAGGGCGAGGCTCTTGGCCCGTACCGTCGTGATGTCCACGCCGTCCCAGACCTCGAGAGCCGCTTCCAGGGCGAGCATGGACAGGATGTCCGGCGTGCCTACGCGCCCGCGCACCGCGCCGTCCGCGGGCTCGTAGTCGGGGCGCATGCCGAACGGGTCCTGGTGGGAGTTCCAGCCGGGGAGCGGCGAGTCAAAGCGGGGCTGGTGGTCGCGGCGGACGTAGAGATACGCGGGTGAACCGGGGCCGCCGTTGAGGAACTTGTACGTGCAGCCGACGGCGAGATCGACGCCGTGCTCGTCCAGGCCGACCGGGAGGGCGCCCGCGCTGTGGCAGAGATCCCAGACCGCGAGTGCGCCGGCGGCGTGCAGTGCCGCCGTGATGCCCGGCAGGTCGTGGAGGCGTCCGCTGCGGTAGTCGACGTGGTTGACCAGGGCGGCGGCGGTACGGGGGCCCGCTGCCGCGGGGATGTCGGCGGGGGCGAGCGGGCGGAGGGTGCAGCCCGTCAGGCGGGCGGCGGAGGTGGCGATGTAGCCGTCGGTGGGGAAGGTGGACTCGTCGACGAGGAGTTCGTCGCGGCCTTCGCCCGCTAGGCGGATGGCACCGACGACGGCTTTCAGCACATTGACGCTGGTGGAGTCGCCGACGACGACCTGGCCGGGGGCGGCGCCGATGAGCGGGGCGGCGCGGTCGCCGATCCGCTCGGGCGCGGTCCACCAGCCGGACTCCGTCCAGGACCGTATGCGCAGCTCACCCCACTCGCGGGCGATGACGTCGGCGACGCGGCCCGGCACCGACCTCGGCAGGGCGCCGAGGGAGTTGCCGTCGAGGTAGACGGTGTCATCGAGGACGAAGGCGTCCCGCTTCCCGGCCAGCGGATCCGCGGCGTCCAGTTCCGCCGCCCGCTCCTGCAGCTCAGACATGCGACCTCGCCGTCCACAGCTCGGGGAAAACGTTCTTGCTCGCGCGCTTCTCCAGCCAGGCCACCCCGGCGGAGCCGCCCGTGCCGACCTTCGAGCCCATCGCCCGCCGCGTCGCCACCAGGTGGTCGTTGCGCCAGCGCCACACCAGCTCGGCGACCTCGGTGAGCAGCTCACCGAGGCGTACGAGCTCGTCCTCCTGATCGCCGGCGTAGACCCGCGCCCACGCCGCCTCGACCGCCGGGTCCGACTCGTGCCGCCGTGAGAGGTCGCGGTCGAGCACCGCGTCCGGGATCGCGTACCCGCGCCGCGCCAGCAGCCGCAGCGCCTCGTCGTAGAGCGACGGCTCGGCGAGGGCCTTCTCCAGCTCCGCGTGGACGCGGGGGGCGCCGCGGTGCGGGACCAGCATGGAGGCGGACTTCTCGCCCAGCAGGAACTCCATCCGCCGGTACATCGCCGACTGGAAGCCGGAGCCCTCGCCCAGCGCGCTGCGGTAGGCGTTGAACTGCCGGGGGGTGAGATGCGCCAGCGGCTCCCACGAGGCGTTGAGCGACTGCAGCTCGTACGTGGAGCGCTTCAGCGCCGCCATCGCCCGCGGCAGGTCGTCCTCGCGCAGCGCGACCGCCGCGGTCTCCCACTCGTGGACGATCACGGTGAACCACAGCTCCATCACCTGGGTGGTGACGAGGAAGACCATCTCCCCCGGGTCGTCCGAGAGCGGATGCTGCAGGTGGGTGAGGACGTCGGCCTGGACGTAATCCTCGTACGGGGTGGTGCCCTCGAAATCGAAATTCGGGGCGGATTCTGCGGATGCGGCAGAGGTTTCCGACATCGGTGTCTCCGTCAAGACGTGCTGCCGGGTAGCGGTCCGCCCCAGCCCAGAAGGCTGCGGGGCCCCGGTCCCCTCGGGCGGCGGCGCCGGTCCGGCGTCCTGCGCACCCACCCGCATCGTACGACCAGGTGCTACGGGGGCGGCAAGCGCGGGCTCCGAGCTGCGGCTCCCACCCGCGGCTCCGACACGCGGTCCGGCTGCCGGGTCCGGCGGCTCCGGTTCCGGATGATCTGGAGGAGTGCGTGCGCCCTCCAGGCGGGGCGCGGGGTGTGGAAGGCGAGGTTCGCGGTGCGGAGCAAGGTGCGGGGTCGGTCGGGGCTGGTGGTCGCGGCGGTGGCGTCAATCCTGGTCGCGGGCGCCGGTCCGGCGGTGGGGGACGAGCCGCCGGAGGTGCCGGAGCTGCACTCGCGCTCGCCGCTGCCGTTCCCGGAGGACACCCCGGATCAGTGGCTGCCGCCCTTCGGGTCGCCGCGGGCGATGGCGGGCCGCGGGTCGCAGGAGGACCCGTTTCCGCAGTACAAGGCGTACCGGGACCTGAAGGAGTTCGAGCTGAGCCCGCCGGGCGAGGAGGGCAAGGCCGAGCCCTTCTGCACCCGGCAGGCGGGCCCGTACCAGGAAAAGCTGGAGCGCTATCTGAAGCTGCGCCCGGTGGACGGCAAGCAGTCCGCGAGCGACTGCCGGGCGATCCAGCGCTTCCAGGCCGACCACGCCATCGAGCCGCGGATCGGCTACGCGGGACCGCACACCTGGGGCACCGCGAAGCTGGCGCACGCCAGGCAGCACCCGAACCTCGGCGGGAAGTGCCCGGTGCGCACCGGGAGGGTGGCGTGCGTGGACCTGTCCCGGCAGCTGATGTGGGTGCAGGAAGGGCGCAAGGTGGTCTTCGGGCCCGCGACCATCCGCTCCGGCAAGCCCGGGTACGCCACCCGCACCGGGCTGTTCTCGGTGGGCCGGCGGAATGCGGAGCACACCTCGTCGCTCTACGAGGCGCCGATGCCCTTCGCCCAGTTCTTCTCCGGCGGCCAGGCCTTCCACGGCCGCTACCGGAGCATCTATTACGAGCCCGGCTCCCACGGCTGCGTGAACCTCACCTACCGGGACGCCGAGCGCCTGTGGGAGACGCTGCGCGCGGGGGATGCGGTGTACGTCTACGGCAGCAAACCGGCCGCGCCGGAGTGAAAACTCCGGTTTTGAACAATTATGGTCGCGCCGTGACTCGCTTTTCCGGATTCCTCATCGCGGGGCTCGCGATGCCCCTGGCCCTCGCCGCACCCGCGGCGGCACAGTCGGATATCGGCAACCCCATGGCCGGCAACAACGGCTTCCCGGTCGTGGTCGAGCAGGACGCCCTCCTGGGCAGTACGGAGATGGAGGGCCCGGCCGCGATCGGCGGCGATCTCCGCTTCGGCGCCGGCTACAACGTCGCCATCCATACGCCGGGCAGCTACGTCGCCCCCGGCGACGACGCCCCCACCGCACTGCTGGTGGGCGGTGGCGTGGACTTCCCCGGCTCCGATCCGTCCGGCGTGCTCCGGGTGACGGACGGCCAGGTGAAGATCGGCGACACGTCCGGGGCGCAGGCGCTGAACCGGGACGCGAACAACGCCGCCGTCAACACCCGCGTCGTCGCCGACGGCGCCGGCTACGACAGCGTGCCGCGGATCGAGCTGACCAACAGCCAGGCCCCCGGCTCGGTCGGCCCGCAGCCCGGCCTCATGGACTTCGGCTCGCTGTTCGCCACCTACCGCGAACGCGCCCAGGAGATCGCGGGCTGTCCGCAGAACGTGGACCTCAACGGCGGCCGCATCAGCCTGGAGGACGGTCGTACCAACGTGCTGCATGTGACCGGCGAGCAGCTGAACGACCTCGACGAGCTCACCTTCCTCGACCGGCCGACCTCATCCGGTCCGCTGGTGATCGTGGTCGACACCACCGCCACCGGCGGCACGCACGAATGGGACATCCCGAACATGGCCGGGGTCAGCGGCGAGGACGCCCCGTACATCCTGTGGGACTTCCCCGACGCCTCCGACATCACCATCACCTCGGGCGACAGCCTGGAAGGCACCATCTACGCGCCCGGCGCCCACCTCACCGACCTCGACCCCGCCAACATCGAGGGCGACATCGCGGTGCAGTCCCTGACCGCCGGCCCGATCGACGGCACGGCCGGCGGGCCCGCAAACGCCGGTGAGATCCACTACTTCCCCTTCGACGCCGAGCTGGACTGCGACGCGAAGCCCGGCCCCCGGCCGCCGCTGCCCGACTTCTCCCTGCCCAGGGGCGATCTCGACATCCGCAAAACCGACGCCACCACCGGACGGCCGCTCGCCGGCGCCGAGTTCGAGCTGTGGCGCGAGACCAACCGCACGGACGGCCTGCAGACCGGCGGCGCCGACCCCGACCGCTACCTCGCCCCCGACTGTGTGACGGACAGCCGCGGCCGCTGCTCCTTCACCAGCAAGCTGATCGGCACGTACTACCTGCGCGAGACCGCCGTCCCCGACGGCTACCGGCTGCCCCGCGACCCCGTGAGCGGCCCCTACTCCATCACGAGGGACAACGCCGAGCAGGGCGTCACCGTCGAGCTGAGCAACCGGCGGCTGCCGCAGCCGAACCCGCCAGGCCCGCCGCCGCCGGACAAGGACTGACCGCGCGGGCGCGGTGGGCGCAACGGGGGCGGGGGCGCAACGGGGGCGGCAACCGCCGCCCCCGTTCGGCGGCTCAGGTCAGCGTCTCCGCCGCGGCCGCCGAGCTGTCACGCAGGAAGGCCGAGCAGCGCTCTGCCTCCTCCGTCTCACCGATGGCTCCCGCCGCCCGGGCCAGGGCGTGCAGGGCGCGCAGGAAGCCGCGGTTCGGCTCGTGCTCCCAGGGGATCGGGCCGTGGCCCTTCCAGCCGCTGCGGCGCAGCGCGTCGAGGCCGCGGTGGTAGCCGGTGCGGGCGTACGCGTAGGACTCGACCGTGCGGCCCGCCTGGAAGGCGTCGTCGGCGAGCTGGGCCCAGGCCAGCGAGGAGGAGGGGAACTTCGCGGCGACCTCGGTCGGGTCGGCGCCGTTCGCGAACAGCTCGCGCGGGCCCGGATCATCGGGCAGGTGGGTGGGAGGTGGTCCTGCAAGCAGGTTCTCGTGGTTCGACATGGGTCCCAGTCTGCCTTGCCCGGGGGCGGAGGCGACCGCTCCACGTCACCCTTGCGACGGGATGGCCCGCAGGGCGTCCGTGTTCCGTAACAACGCGTCTGCTGCGGGCGGGAATTGATTCTTCCGGGGGCACACTCTCCGGGTGGTTGCGTTGACCACAGGTCTACGACGGGGGACACGGGGGATGACCATGCGAAGTGTGCGCAAGCGAAGGATCTGGGCCGTCTCGGTGGCCGCCGCCGCGGTGCTGGCGCTGGCCGGGTGCGAGGGGAACGAGCCCACGGACCAGGGGGCGGGCGGCGCGGACGGCGGAAAGCCGAGCGCGTCGGAGTCGGCGTCGGAATCGGCCTCGCCGTCGCCGTCGCAGTCCTCCTCGGCGGCGCCGTCGAAGTCCCCCTCCGAGGGCAGCGGCGGCGGCGACCAGGGCGGTGACACCGGCGGCGGCCCCGCGGTCGGCTCCACGCCGGGCCCCGGCGAGGGCCCGAAGGGCGAGAACGTCTGCAAGCCGGCGAAGGGCGACACCTACCTGCGGGTGCTGAAGGCGGAGCGGAAGATCACCGGCGGGGATGTGTATCTCACCTACGAGACCGGGACGTTCGACTGCAGTGGCGACCAGGGGCCGGTCTTCAAGAGCCAGGGCGAGAACGCCACGGTGCCGGTCGACACCAAGCAGCTGAAGGTGTTCGCGGGACCGGTCTTCACCGGCGCCACGGAAGGGCTGCGGCGGATGGACGCGGAGACCTTCCTGGAGAAGCTCACGCTGGAGGAGCCGGGCCATGAGTTCTACTACCGCGTCGAGGTCACGGAGCGCTTCCACGAGGGTGCGGTGACATACCTCTTCCACATCACCGACGGCTGACACAAAAAACGGCGGGCCCGGCACCCACGGGGGTGGTGCCGGGCCCGCGTACGTCTCCGCCGGGCGGCGTTACTTCAGCTTGGTGCCCGTCGAGCGCAGGTTGGCGCAGGCCTCCTGGACGCGGTCGGCCATCGACTTCTCGCCGAGCTTGCCCCAGGCGCGCGGGTCGTAGGCCTTCTTGTTGCCGACCTCGCCGTCGACCTTCAGGACGCCGTCGTAGTTACGGAACATGTGGTCCGCGACCGGGCGGGTGAAGGCGTACTGGGTGTCCGTGTCGAGGTTCATCTTGACCACGCCGTTCTGCAGCGCGGTGGCGATCTCCTCCGCGGTGGAGCCGGAGCCGCCGTGGAAGACGAAGTCGAACGGGCTGGTCTTGCCGTACTTGGCGCCGACGCCCTCCTGGAGGTCCTTGAGCAGCTCCGGGCGGAGGACGACGTTGCCCGGCTTGTAGACGCCGTGCACGTTGCCGAAGGAGGCGGCCAGCAGGTAGCGGCCCTTCTCGCCCAGGCCGAGGGCCTCGGCGGTGCGCATCGCGTCGTCGACCGTGGTGTAGAGGTCGTCGTTGATCTCGTGCGAGACGCCGTCCTCCTCGCCGCCGGTCGGGGTGATCTCGATCTCGAGGATGATCTTCGCGGCCGCGGCGCGGGGCAGCAGCTCGGCGGCGATGGAGAGGTTGTCGGCGAGGGTCTCGGCCGAGCCGTCCCACATGTGGGACTGGAACAGCGGGTTCTGACCGGCCTTGACGCGCTCCTCGGAGACCGCCAGCAGCGGGCGGACGTAGCCGTCCAGCTTGTCCTTGGGGCAGTGGTCGGTGTGCAGCGCGACGTTGACCGGGTACTTCTTCGCGACGATGTGCGCGAACTCGGCCAGCGCGACGGCGCCGGTCACCATGTCCTTGTCGTACTGACCACCCAGGAACTCGGCGCCACCCGTCGAGATCTGGATGATGCCGTCGCTCTCGGCCTCGGCGAAGCCGCGCAGTGCGGCGTGCAGAGTCTGCGTCGAGGTCACGTTGATGGCCGGGTAGGCGAACTTGCCTGCCTTCGCCCGGTCGAGCATCTCGTTGTAGACCTCGGGGGTTGCGATGGGCATCTGTCCGCTCCTTGGGATGTGCGGGATTTGTCAGTCTCTGAGGGGCGTCTCATCGTCGAGCGTCGCCCCCATCTTCCCATCCCGGGGACGATGCTCCAGACGTCCGGTCTCCGCCTGTTTCACGTGAAACGGACGTTCGAACGCCGGTGCCCCCGGCCGGTCCTCAGCGCGGCTGCCGCAGCCGGATCCGCAGCCGGCGCCGCGGATCACCGTCCGGCGACTCCAGCGGCGCCTTCCGCTTGCTCTGCTGCTGCACCTCTACATACGCCGCATGGGAGGTGGTCCTGAACGCCTCCTCCCACGCCGCGAACCCGGCGGCCGCCGCGGCGCCGCCGACGCCGCGCCGCCGGATCCGCCGGCCCAGCCAGGCGAAGCCGCAGAGCACGACGGCGAAACCGCCGCTGAGCAGCAGATACGGGAGTACGGCGGCCATCATCGGAGCCTCAGCCCAGGCCGAGCTCGTCGATGCCATACGCGAAGAGATACGGGGCGCCGGTGCCCGACTGGATCTTCTCCGCGGCGCCGGTGGCGCGGTCCACGATCGTCGCCACGGCGACCACCTCGGCGCCGGCCTCCTTGACGGCCTCGGCCGCGGTGAGCGGGGAGCCGCCGGTGGTAGAGGTGTCCTCGACGACCAGGACGCGGCGGCCCTTGATGTCCGGGCCCTCGATACGGCGCTGCATGCCGTGCTGCTTGGCGGCCTTCCGTACGACGAAGGCGTCCAGGGTGCGGCCGCGGGCGTGCGCGGCGTGCAGCATCGCGTCGGCGATCGGGTCGGCGCCGAGGGTGAGGCCGCCGACGGCGTCGTATTCGAGGTCGGCGGTGAGGTCGAGCATGACCTGGCCGACCAGCGGGGCGGCGGTGCCGTCGAGCGTCACCCGGCGCAGGTCGACGTAGTAGTCGGCCTCCAGACCGGAGGAGAGGGTCACCTTGCCGTGCACGACGGCCTTGTCCTTGATCTGCTGCAGCAGGGCGGCGCGGGGGTCAGTCATGGTGCCTGAGCCTAATCGAGACGACTAGCCGAGACGGCGCCACGTCCACGTCGCGGTGAGCTCCAGCGGCTCGATCGGGGTGACGAAGCGGGGCAGGGTGTTGAGCCCGTTCGGGGGGCCGGTCTGCGGCTCCACGCAGACGGCCTCGTCCTGCTCGTCGTAGACCACGACCCATTCGGTCCGGCTGGTGACCTTCAGCTCCAGCGCGCCCGGCCAGGTCAGCGTCACGTCCACACCCGCCGGCATCCCGAAGCAGTCGTCCCACGGGCCGGGCAGCGGCGCGATGCGCTTGCCGGTGGGGAGGTGGTCGGCGCCGCGCTCCTCCTGCCACTCGGCGTCGAAGGCGAGCTCCACGTCCCCGCCGTGACCGAGATTGCGCAGGAACCACGGATGCCAGCCGGCCTGTGCGGGGAAGGAGTCCCCGGCGGTTTCCACGCCCATGAAGAGGCTGAGCGAGCCGCCGTCCTCGGCGAGCTCGAAGGTCTGGGTGACCTTGCCCTCGTACGGCCAGGGGTCGGTGAGCTCGTAGTCGAACGAGCCCCGGCGCTCCTCGGCGGCGACGGTCCGCCAGGGGACGTTGCGGCCGGTGCCGTGGCTGGCGTGCGGGGGCGCGTTGAGCGGCATCTGGTGCAGGGAGCCGCCGTTGCGGAACCGGCCGTTCTCGATCCGGCCGCAGAACGGCACCATCGGGAAGCAGCCGTACTTCGCGCCCTGCCGCAGCAGCTCGGTGCCGCCGACGCGGAGGCTTTCGATACGGCAGCCGTTGTCCGGGGCGACGGTCAGCTCGGCGTCGCCGGCGGTGAGGCGGGTGGTTGTCACGTAAGCAAGCCTACGCAGCTCACCGCCGACGCCGCAGCGCCCGCCCTATGACGACGACCGTCGCCACCGCGACCGCCGCCGCGGGCGCCGCCCAGCGCAGCCGGGCGACCGGCGACAGGGTCTCGGTCGGCGGCATCGGGGCGTAGCGACCGCGCGGCGGGGCGTGGTCGACCTCCTCGGTGGACCGGCCGATCATGCTGCGCCTGGCGTGCGCGGCCTCGGCCTGCGGGCCCAGCGACGCGGCCAGCTCCTCGGCCTCGGCCTCGATGGCCGCCGCCTCGGCGTCGGCGCCCAGGTCCACGTCCTCGGCGGCCTCGGTGTCCGGCTCGTCCTCCTCGCCGGCCTCGGCGAGGGGGTCGAGGGACGGCGGCGGTATCTCGGCCTCGAAGACGGACGAGCCCGGCTGGTCGGCATCGTCAGGGGCGGGCTCGGCCGGCTTCTCGTCGCTCGCGTGCCGGGCCTCGGGGCCCGGGATGCCGGGGATGGCCCGGTCGTTGTCGTCGTCGGGCGCCTCGATGGGCGTCGTCTCCAGGCCGGCGGTGAGGCTCTCGGCGAAGCGTTCCAGCAGCCGGCCCGCGGAGGCCTTGGCCTGGGCGGGCGGCACGGCGGAGATGCGGCCCTCGCCGCTGACGGTGCCGGAGCAGGCCAGCGCCGTACCGCCGTCCGCGGGACGCGGGGTGATCGTCAGGGCCAGCTTCACGGAGCCGGTGCCGCGGGCCTCGGAGCCCTCGCCCTCGATGGCGAAGGTCTCGCCCTGCGGGGTGACGCGGAGGGTGCCGCGATACGTGATGGTGGACCCGGCGATCCGCAGCCGCAGCCGGCCCTGCAGGGCCGCACCGCCTTCTTCGCGCGGCTCGTCACCCGCGTCGAGCTGCAGGCCCGGGATGGCGCGGGCCACGCGATCGGGATCGGCCAGGGCGCGGCGGACGGTCGCCGCGGGGAACGGGACGTACACCTCATGCTCCATAAGGCGGAGCTTAGCTCTCCGGACGGGTGGGCGTCGGGTGGTTGTCGCGTCCCGGCAAGGTCCGCGGTCCGCCGCCGGCCGCCGTCGTCCGCATTGCGTCCGCTCAGGGTCCGTAACGCGGGTGCAGCAGGGTGGAGGGGAGGACGCGGGGCGGGTGCTGGGCC
>NZ_JAAKZV010000083.1 GCF_011044975.1 Streptomyces coryli
GGTGAATGATCACGGGGAGAGAACGAACCGTCCCAGCGGCTGTCCCGCCCGCCCAGGGCGCCCGTACTGTGACCGCCAACCGGGGGCGGTGAAAATTGATACGCGGCGGTACAGCGGGAGCGTAAAGCGTGGCGAGTTTTCGGTTGGGCAAAGGACTGCTTGCGGGCGTTCTCGGGGTAGGGGTCATCGGCGCGATACTCGCCGGGTGGCTGCTGATCGGGGCCGACGGCGGCGGTGAGGACGAGAGCATCGTGATGGGGACGACCGACGAGGTCGGCTCCCTCGATCCGGCGGGCGGCTACAACGTCGGGTCCTGGATGATCTTCAACAACACCTTCCAGACGCTGATGAGTTACCAGCACGGCGCCACCGAGCCGGGCCCCGAGGCCGCGCAGGAGTGCGGCTTCGAGGACACCGAGAGCACGGTCTACCGCTGCAAGCTGCGCTCCGGCCTGAAGTTCAGCAACGGCAACAGCCTCACCTCGAAGGACGTGGCGCACTCCTTCAACCGGACGCTGCGGATCAACAGCCCCAACGGCCCCGCCTATCTGCTCGCGTCGATCAAGAAGATCCAGACCCCGGACGCCCGTACGGTCATCTTCCGGCTGAAGGCGCCCGACGCCACCTTCCCGGCGAAGATCGCCTCCAACGCCGCCGTCATCGTCGACCACCGCGAATACCCGGCGGACAAGCTCCGCAAGGACCACAAGATCTTCGGCTCCGGGGTCTACCAGCTCGACGAGTACGAGGAGAAGAAGCGGGCGGTGCTGACCAGCCACGAGGCGTACAAGGGCAGCGCGGAGGTCAAGAACTCCGCCATGACCGTCGAGTTCTTCACCGGCGAGCCGACCAAGCTGAAGAAGGCGCTGCAGGCCGGCGAGGTCGACCTCGCCTACCGCGGCCTCGCCGTCAACGACATCCGCGAGCTGGAGACCGCGACGCTCGCGGGCGAGGGCGACGGCGTGAAGGTCTCCAACGGCGCCAGCGCCGAGGTGATGCACCTGATCTTCAACATGAACGACCCGGTCGCCGGCAAGCTCTCCGTCCGCCGCGCGATGGCCTACCTCGTCGACCGCAACGCCCTGATCCGCCGCGTCTACCAGCGCACCGTCGAGCCGCTGTACTCGGTGATCCCGACCGGCATCACCGGCCACACCACGCCGTACTTCAACGACTACGGCGACCGCCCCGACCCCGACAAGGCGGCCGCCGCGCTGCGCGCCGACGGCATCACCAAGAAGGTGAAGACCACCCTCTGGGTCACCCCGAACCGCTTCGGCCCCGCCACCGTCCCCGCCTTCAAGGAGATCGCCCGCCAGCTCAACGAGAGCGGGCTCTTCGACGCGGATGTCAAGAGCCTGCCGGTCGACGAGTACAACAAGGGCATCCAGGAGGGGAAGTTCGGCTTCTTCGTCCGCGGCTGGCTGGCGGACTACCCGGACCCGGACATCTTCGTGGCCCCGTTCTTCGCCAAGGAGAACATCGTCAACAACGGCTACAACTCCGGCCCGATCAACAACGACCTGCTGCCCGCCACCAACGCCGAGGCGGACCGGGCGCGGACCGTCGGCCCGTACAAGAAGATCCAGAGCCTGGTGGCGCGCGATCTGCCGGTGCTGCCGCTGTGGCAGGGGCGGCAGTACACGGTGGCCCGGGAGAACATCTTCGGGTCCGAGTGGAGCGTGGACACCTCGACGGTGCCGCGGTTCTGGGAGTTCAGCCGGCAGGACGGCTAGACGTTTGTCTTGTACGGGCGTGTGAGACGGCCGTCAGGTATCGTGGCGGCCATGGGACACCGTGAGGACCTCCTGGAAGGCGCGAAGGCCTGTCTGCTGGAGAAAGGCTGGGCGCGCACCACGGCGCGTGACATCGTCGCCGCGTCCGGGGCGAATCTGGCCTCGATCGGCTATCACTACGGTGGCAAGGACGAGTTGATGCGCGCCGCGTTCCTGGCGCTCATCGACGACTGGGGTGTGCGGGTCGCGGCCGAGGTGCGCGGTGATACGGACCGGGCCAAGGTGTGGGACGCGATGATCAAGGGCGTCGACGCCAATCGCGGCTTCTGGCTCGCCCAGCTCGAGGTCCTCGGGCAGCTGGAGCACAACAGCAAGCTGAAGGACTTCTTCGTCGAGGTCATGCCGCAGGGCTGGGAAGGCATGGTCACCCTCTTCGAGGGGGTCCCCGAGGACCAGGTCGACAAGGCCCGGGCGGGCACGGACGGCTGGCTGTACAGCGCCCTGTTCGTCGGCATCTGGACCCAGCACCTCATCTCCCCGGACGCGACCCCCTCGGGCGCCCAGATCGAGGCGAGCCTGCGCCGGATGGCGGGTGGCTGACCGGCAGGCTGCCGACGGGTGAAGCGATTCGCCGGACCGGTGCCGCCTGAGGCAGGCTGACCCCCCTGCGCTGAACGACGTACGTAGGGAGACGGGGAGCGCCTTGCCCACCTTTGTAGCTTTCGATCTCGAGTTCACCACCTGGCCCGGCGCGCACGAGGGCGACTGGTCGGAGCCGGGACAGCTCCGCGAGATCGTGCAGATCGGGGCCGTGCGGCTGCGGGACGACCTCTCGGTCGTCGAGGAGTACGAGGCGCTGGTCAAGCCGGTGGCGAACCCGCGGCTCTCGCCGTACTTCACCGAACTCACCGGCATCGGGCAGCAGGACGTCGACCGTGAAGGCCTGCCCCCGGCCGAGGCGCTGAGCGACTTCCTGCGCTTCTGCGAGGGCCAGGCCGTGCTGTCCTACGGCAACGACATGGTCGTCATCGGCGAGAACGTGGGCTGGGCGCGGGCGCGCGGCGAGGACGTCAAGAGCAGCTATCTCGCCGCGCATTTCCTGAACATCCGGCCGTGGCTGAACACGCTCGCCCCGGCCACGGCGCGGGCGAACTCCGGCCGCCTGTGGGAGGCCCTCGGCCTGCCGAGGCCGACGGCCGGGGGCGCGGAGCACTCGGCGCTCTTCGACGCCCACTCGCTCGCGGCGGCGATCCGGTCCGTGTGTGCCGCGGGGGCGCGGCTGCCGGAGGGGTGCGTGTGAGTACGGCCTTCAGAGCCGGGCGGCCTTGAGGGCCATGTGCAGCAGGAGGCGGTGCTCGCCGTCGTCGAGGTCGAGCCCGGTGAACTCCTCGACGCGGGAGAGCCGGTAGTAGAGCGTCTGCCGGTGGATGCCGAGCGCGGTGGCGGTCCGGCCCGCCTGGCCCGCGTGGTCGAGGAAGATCTCGGCGGTACGGGCGAGTTCGGCGTGCGCGGGCAGGAGCAGCTTCCGCACCGCGGGGTCGGTCGGCGTACCGGCAGGCAACCAGGTCAGCAGCCGATACGCCCCGGCGTCCCCCCACTCGACAACCGGCCCGAGCCGCTCATCAGCCCGAGCGGCCCGCGCCGCGCAATACGCTTCGCGCCAGGCCGCGGCGAGGTCGCTGGTGCCTTGGCGCGGGGCGCTGACTCCGGCTCCGAGCGGAGGCGGGGCGGCGGCGGGGCCCGGGCCCGACCGTGCTGAGCCCGCGCCCGACTGCGCCGAGCCCGAGCGCGCTGTGCCCGCGCCTGACCGTGCTGAGGCCGCTGACGCCCGCGCCGAGCCCGCGCCTGAGCGCGCCGAGCCCGCGCCTGAGCGCGCCGAGCCCGCGTCTGACCGGGCTGATGCCGCTGACGCTCGAGTCGAGCCTCCGTCAGACCGCGTCGCCGAGCCCCCGGGCGCCTGCCCAGCCGAGCCCACGACCGATCGGGCCGCCCGCGGGGCGGCTCCCGTCGCACCGCCGGGCGGGCCGCCGGCCGCGCCGCCCTCCGGCCGCGCCGCCCGCGGCGACTCCAGCAACCGCCGCGCCGCCTCCCGGGCGGGATCCAGCGCGCCCCCGCGCAAGCGCACCAGTGCGGCGAGCGCTCGCCCGCCCCCCGCCGCCACGCGGACATCGCACAGCGCCGCCACCCCAGGCGCCCCCGGAAGCGACGGCCCGGCCTCGTCCGTCTCCCACGGCAGCACCGCCACCATCGCCAACGGCCCCTCGCCGGAGGCCCCCAGCATCGTCGCCAGCGACGTCCCCGCCGCGTCCCGCCCGCCCACCGGCCCGCTGATCAGCTCGCGCAGCAGCGCCCCGGCTTCCGCCCCCGACCGTGCCTCCGCCGCCAGCAGCGCGCCGATCCGGTCCGCGGTCTCCATCGCTCGCACGATCCGCGGATCCGGCTCCGTGCCGGGAGCGTCCCCCAGCGACACCTCCGCCAGATGCCCGTCGTCCAGCAGCCACACATAGCCCTGCACCACCCCCGCGTGCCGCGCCGGCAAGCAGATCCGACCCCGCAGCACCCCGGCCGACGGGTCGGGCGCGATCCGCACCGGCCCCCGCGCCCGCGCGATCCCGTACGCCTCGAACCACGCCTTCACCGCCGCCGTCGAGCGCCGGGTGAGGATCGATTTCGTACGGACCGGGTCCATCGCCGCGGAGTCGTCCTCGGCCTCGTGCACGCCGAAGGCGATCAGGCCGAAATCCCGGTCCTCCAGCGTCGCCGGCGACTGCAGCGCCGCGGAGATTTCGTCCACCAAATACTGATAGTCGCCGCGCATGCGGGAACTCTCTCATACATATGTATGAAGCGCCGCTCCCGGATGCGTGACAGGTGTCGATAGCCCAGGATCGGAGCGATCCTTAGATTTCACGGTGGGCCGACATGCGCGGCCCGCGGCACCTGCCGCCGCGCCTCGAACGTCACCCCTCGTACAGCTGGAGGTGCCCCGTGCTGGGTCCCGTGCTCCTCGCCGCCGCGCGCAGCGAACAGATCCGCAAGCTTGTCTCGGCAGCCCCGGTCACCCGCCCGGTGGTGGACCGATTCGTCGCCGGTGAGCAGCTGGACGACGCGCTGGAGACCATCCGGAGCCTCGACGCCCGCGGCATGGAGGTCACCCTCGACTACCTCGGCGAGGACATCACCGACCCGGCCGAGGCGACGCGCAACCGCGACGCCTACCTCTACCTCGCCGAGGCGCTGAAGGGTGAGGGCCTGGGCGTACGCGCCGAGATGTCGGTCAAGCTCTCCGCCTTCGGCCAGGCGCTGCCGGGCGGCCACGACCTCGCGCTCGCCAACATCACCCCGGTGGTCGAGGCCGCGGCCGAGGCGAACACCACGGTCACCCTGGACATGGAGGACCACACCACGGTCGACTCCACCCTCGCCATCCTGGACACCCTGCGCGAGCGCTTCCCGCAGACCGGCGCCGTCGTCCAGTCGTACCTCTTCCGCACCGAGGACGACTGCCACCGGCTCGCCGGGGCAGGCTCCCGGGTGCGGCTGGTGAAGGGCGCGTACAAGGAGCCCGCCACCGTCGCCTTCCAGGACAAGAAGGAAGTCGACCGCGCGTACGTCCGCTGCCTGAAGATCCTGATGGCGGGGGACGGCTACCCGATGGTCGGCTCCCACGACCCGCGCATGGTCGCCATCACCCAGGACCTCGCCCGCCGCTTCGGGCGCAAGCAGGACGAGTACGAGTTCCAGATGCTCTTCGGCATCCGCGAGCAGGAGCAGGAGCGGCTCGTATCCGAGGGACACCGGGTGCGTACGTACATCCCTTACGGCACGGACTGGTACGGATACTTCATGCGGCGCCTCGCGGAGCGCCCGGCGAACCTCGCCTTCTTCCTCCGCTCGCTCGCTTCCCGCGGCTGAACGACCCCTCCAACCCTTAGAGGAGACCCCCGATGGACGCTGTGACCCAGGTCCCCGCCCCGTACAACGAGCCGGTGCACTCCTACGCGCCCGGCAGCCCGGAGCGCGCCCGTCTTGAGGCCAAGCTCAAGGAGCTCTCGGAGAACCCGGTCGAGCTCCCGATGACCATCAACGGCGAGAAGCGGATGGGCGGCGGCGCCCGCCACGACGTCGTGCAGCCGCACAACCACAAGGCCGTCCTCGGTACGTACGCCGACGCCAACCGGCAGGACGCCCAGGACGCGATCGACGCCGCCCTCGCCGCCGCCCCGGCCTGGCGCGCGATGTCCTTCGACGACCGCGCCGCGATCATCCTCAAGGCCGCCGAGCTGCTCGCAGGGCCGTGGCGCGAGACCATCGCCGCCTCGACGATGCTCGGCCAGTCGAAGACCGCCCAGCAGGCGGAGATCGACGCCCCGTGCGAGCTCGTGGACTTCTGGCGCTTCAACGTGCACTTCGCCCGCGAGATCATGAACGAGCAGCCGCTGATCCAGCCGCACGGCGTGTGGAACCGCATGGACCACCGCCCGCTGGAGGGCTTCGTCTACGCGATCACCCCGTTCAACTTCACCGCCATCGCCGGCAACCTGCCGACCGCCCCCGCCCTGATGGGCAACGTGGTCGTCTGGAAGCCGTCCGAGACCCAGACCCACTCCGCGGTGCTGCTGATGCAGCTGCTGGAGGAGGCGGGGATGCCCAAGGGCGTCATCAACCTCGTCACCGGCAGCGGCCGCGAGGTCTCCGAGGTCGCGCTGCCGCACCCGGACCTGGCCGGCGTGCACTTCACCGGCTCGACCAAGACCTTCCAGATGCTGTGGGGCGAGGTCGGCAAGAACATCAGCGGCTACAAGGCGTACCCGCGCATCGTCGGCGAGACCGGCGGCAAGGACTTCATCGTCGCCCACCCGACCGCCGACCCGGCGATCCTGAAGACCGCGATCACCCGCGGCGCCTTCGAGTACCAGGGCCAGAAGTGCTCCGCGGCCTCCCGCGCGTACATCCCGCGCTCCATCTGGGACGGCGGCCTGAAGACCGCCCTCGCCGAGGAGGCCGACGGCCTGGCGATGGGCGACGTGGCGGACCTGTCGAACTTCATCGGCGCCGTCATCGACGACCGCGCCTTCGCCAAGAACAAGGCCGCGATCGACCGCGCCAAGGCCGACCCGAGCTGCGAGATCGTGGCCGGCGGCACGTACGACGACTCGGTCGGCTACTTCGTCCGCCCGACCGTCATCGAGTGCTCCGACCCCGAGAACGAGGTCTTCAAGGAGGAGTACTTCGGCCCGATCATGGCCGTCCACGTCTACGAGGACGCCGACTGGGACGCGATGCTCGACCAGATGGAGTCGGCCTCGGCGTACGCCCTGACCGGCGCCGTCCTGGCGAAGGACGTCCAGGTGATCAAGGAGGCGGGCGAGAAGCTCCGCTTCGCGGCCGGCAACTTCTACATCAACGACCGCCCCACCGGCTCGATCGTCGGCCAGCAGCCCTTCGGCGGCGCCCGCGCCTCGGGCACCAACGACAAGGCGGGCTCGAAGTTCAACCTGCTGCGCTGGTCCTCGCCGCGCGCCATCAAGGAGACGATGGTCGCCCCGACGGACTACCGCTACCCGCACATGGGCTGACCGCCCGCACCTGAGACTCGCCCCCGGCCGCTTTCCCCTGGCGGCCGGGGGCGCTTCCATGTCCGGCGGGCCGCCGGCGGCACTACGGTGACCCGATGGCCGACCCGTACTGGAACACCAATGTCGCCCGCCATCGCGAGATCCTGCGTGCCGTACCGGACGACTGCGGCGATGCGCTGGACGTGGGGTGCGGGGACGGGCTGCTGGTGGCGAAGCTGGCGGGGCGGTCGAAGCGGGTCACCGGGATGGACGCGGACCCGGAGATGATCTCGCAGGCGAGGCTGCGGACGGCGGGTCTCGACGGGGTCACTCTGGCCGAGGGCGACTTCCTGACGGCCGAACTGCCCTCCGCCGGCTACGACTTCATCTGCTCCGTCACCGTGATCCACCACATGGACTTCGAGGCCGCGCTGCTCCGCATGCGCGAGCTGCTGCGGCCGGGCGGGCGGCTGGTGGTGGTCGGGCTGGCGCGGGACGCGACGGTGGCGGACTGGACGGTGCGGGTGGCGGGGGCGCCGATCGTACGGATCGTGAAGCTGGTGCGGCGGGCGCGCGGCCCGGTGGGGATGCCCGTAGCCGATGCGCGGATGAGCTACGGGGAGGTGCGGGCGGCCGCGGGGCGGCTGCTGCCGGGGTTCCGTTACCGACGTCACATATTGCGCCGATACACGCTGACCTGGGAAAAGCCCTGAGAGGCCCGGGCCGTCGTCTCAGATAGTAGGAAGCCCGAGTATTTGGCGAGACAATAACGCTTGGACGTCCTACTTTTATGAGTAGCCGAACGTCTCGCTCATCAGCGAACGGCGGTAGAGGCCCGCGCTCCTACGCAGCCACCCCTGCGGCGCACGTCTCCCGCCATCGAGCCGGCGACCCCTCCATCCTTGTGCACCATCCGAGGAGACTGCTATGGCTCCCAGCACCACCACCCGCCGCGTCCGCCACGCCTCCCGCGCCGCCGCAGCGGCCGAGCGCGAGAACGCCCGCAAGAACGCCGCGGCCGCCCTCCAGCGCTCCTTCGACCGCCGCGACAACGGCGGCATCACGGGTCACTGATCAGCCGACGAACCCCCGCAGGTGCTCCAGCAGCGCCTGCGGCCGTTCCTCCGCGATGAAGTGCCCGCAGTCCTGGAGCTGCGCGCCGCGTACGTCCTTCGCGTACGTCTGCCAGATGTCCAGTGCGGGCAGCTGGGCCGGCAGCCCGGTCGAGCCCCAGAGCGCGAGCAGCGGCATCTCCAGCCGCCGCCCGGCGGTGAAGTCGGCCTCGTCGTGCGCCAGATCCTCGTCGACCGCCCGGTAGTCGTCGAAGCCCGCCCGCACCGCGCCCGGGCGTGAGAAGGCGCGCACATACGCGTCCACCGCCGACGGCTCCAGGCCGTGCCGGTCGTACGTCCAGCGCTCGTAGAAGTACTCCAGATACCCGCGCACGTCCCGGCCCACCAGCCGCTCCGGCAGATCCGGCTGCACGTGAAAGAGCCAGTGCCAGTGCGAGGCGGCCAGCGGGCCGTCCATGCGCGCGAACATCTCCCGCGTCGGGATGATGTCGAGGACCATGAGCCGCTCGATCTCCTCCGGCCGGTCCAGCGCCCACCGGTGCGCGACCCGCCCGCCGCGGTCGTGGCCGACCACCGCCGCCGCCCGCTCGAAGCCGAGGGCACGGATCAGCTCCGATACGTCGGCGGCCATCCGCCGCTTGGCGTAGCCCGCCGCCGGCTTGTCCGTGAGCCCGTATCCGCGCAGGTCCGGGGCGACGACCGTGTGCGTACGGGCCAGCTCCGGGATCACCTTGCGCCAGCAGTGGCTGGTCTGCGGCCAGCCGTGCAGCAGCACGATGAGCGGGCCCTCGCCGGCCCGCACGTAGTGCATGCGTATGCCGTCGCCGACCGTGGCAACACCTGTGTCCATGATTAACCTCCTTAGACGGTTAGCACGTACGCTAGCAGTCATGGAGTGGATCTGGGACGGGGGACGGGTCTGTCTGGACTTCGTCAACACGCTGCGGGACCGCAAGCAGGAGCCCCGGGAGACGCTGGCGGAGCCGGCGGATCTGGAGCGGTGGCTGCACGAGGGCGGGCTGATCGCGGAAGGCGCTGGCGAGGCGGATCTCGCCCGCGTGCGGCGGCTGCGCGAGACGATCGATCGCTGCGTACGGGCCGTGGCCGGCGGTGAGTTGCCGGCAGCTGCCGACCTCGCGCTCGTCAACGAGGCTGCCGCGGACGCCCCGCGCCCCGCGGTGCAGGCCGTCGTGGACGAGGGTCGGCTGGTCGCCTCGGCGCCGCCGCGTACGGCCGACGACGTCGCCGGGGCGCTCGGGCTGATCGCCCAGGACGCGGTCGAGCTGATGCTGGCGGCCGAGGCCCGCCGGGTGCGGATCTGCGGCTCCGGCACGTGCGGGCTGCGCTACGTGGACCGCTCGCCGGCGGGCAACCGGCGGTGGTGCTCGATGGCCCGCTGCGGCAATCGCACGAAGGTGCGCGTGCACGCGGAGCGGGCGCGGGGGCGGTGAGAGCTACCCCGCGTACTCGGTCAGATCGATCTCATGCACGCGCAGCGGATGCCCGTACACCGGATGGGTCGTCTCGCGCTCCAGGGTCATGCCCAGCTTGCGCATCACGTTCTCGGAGGCGGTGTTGCCGGTGCGGGCGATGCTGACGACCCGGTCGAGGCCGCGGTCCTGGAGGGCGAACTCCAGCGTCGCCTGGGCGGCTTCGGAGGCGTAGCCCTGGCCCCAGAAAGGGCGGCCGAGCCGCCAGCCGATCTCCACGGCGGGCAGCACCTCCGGGAGGAACTCCGGCACCGACAGGCCGGTGAAACCCGCCAGTTCACCGGAGGCGAGCAGCTCGACGGCGAACAGGCCGAAGCCCTCGTCGTCCCACTCGTCCTCCCACCGCTCGATGTCCGCCGCGGTCTCCTCGAGGTCGCGCACCGAACCGTCACGGATCCACCGCATGACCGCCGGGTCCGCGTTGATGTCGGCCATGGGCGCGAGGTCGTCGTCCGACCAGCGGCGCAGGATCAGGCGGGGGGTACGGATCTCGGTCATGCACCTACCAACTCGAAGCTGTCGATCTTCATTCCGCCGTCCGAATGCGCCGAGCACTTCAGGCGCGGGCGCGCACCCGGGACGGCCTCCACGGTCAGGAACGAGTAGCCCGTGTAGCGCACCCGCGACCACTCGACCTCCGCGCGGTCCTTCTCGCGCCCCCGGCGCCAGGTGAAGGTGCGGACGGAGTCGCGGTGCTCCTGGTGGCCCGCGTACGAGTCCGGGGCCGAGAAGTCGAAGAGCTCGCGGCCGCCGCCGCCCGCCGTCACGTACACCGTGCCGTCCCTGGCCGGCTCCGCCGAGCCGCCGACCGGGAGCGGGCGCTGCAGCGCGTCGGAGCGGATCGCGTCGGTGCGCTCGTAGACGTGGTTGTGGCCGTTGATGACCAGGTCCACCCGGTGCTTGTCGAAGAGCGGAACCCATTGCGAGCGGACGCCGCCGTCCGAGGCGTGGGTGCTGGACGAGTAGGCGCAGTGGTGGAAGAAGACCACGATGAAGTCCACGCCGGAGTCCGCGCGCAGCCGGCCCAGCGTCTCGTCCAGCCAGCGGGTCTGCTTGCCGTCCGTATAGCCGAGATTCGCCGGGATCTCGTACGAGACGTCGTTGGCGTCGAGCGATACGACGGCGACGTTGCCGTAGACGAAGGAGTAGTACGTCTGCCGCGCCGGGAAGGACCAGCGGGCGAACTGGCCGCCGTAGCCGTCGGGCGAGTAGTACGCCTCCATGTCGTGGTTGCCGGTCGCGATCATCCACGGGACCTTCGCCGCCACCGGGTCGATCTGCTTCAGGAAGGCGTCCCAGACCCGGGCGTCGTACTTCGAGTCGTCCTCGCGGCCGTGCCCGGTCTCCTCCGCGTAGCAGATGTCGCCCGCGTGCAGGTGGAAGGCGGGGTCGCGGTCGCCGATCAGCTTGCCCATGGTGCGGGCGGCGCGGGTGATGCCCTGGTCGCCGAAGGCGGTGAAGGTGAAGGCGCGGGCCATGGCGGGAGCCGTCCGGAAGGACGCCGAGGCCTTGCCGTCGTCGTAGCCCTCATGGCCCAGCGCGTAGTGGTACGTCGTGCCGGGGTCGAGGTCGTTCAGCGCGGCGTGGACGTAGTACTGCTCGATGCCCGGGAGCTTCGGGCCCAGGGACGGGGTCTTCAGCGGGCGCAGCTCCGCGGCCGCCCGCTCGGTCAGTTCGCCGGGCTCGGTGCCGTAGCGGACGAAGGGCTTCTTGACCGCGTTCGGGACCTGCCAGCTGATCCGCATCTGGGTGCGCGGGTCCGTGCCGAGCGCCAGGTGGCGGCCGAAGGGGGCGGTCGCGGAGCCGGTCGTGTCTCCCGTGGCGGGGGAGGGTGTGTCGGTGGGCTTGCCGCCGTCGTCCGAGCATGCCGCCAGCAGCCCGCCCGCGGCGAGTCCGCCCGCGGAGCCGATCACGCGGCGCCGGGACAGCGCGCGGCGCACGTACTCGTGCTGTTCGGCCATGCTCATGCGCTCGGCGAGCTGGGCCGGGATGCCGATCCCTGGTACGTCAGCCATTCCGCGACTCTTTCCCATGCCCGGGGTACCGCGGTAGGCCTGCCGGAATACGGTGGGTGAACTGCAACCTCAGGTCCACATGCTGGACGACGGTGTCAGCAATCAAGACGGCAGCGTAGGGTTTCCACCATGTCTCGAAGCATCAGCCTCGCAGTGATTCCCGGTGACGGTATCGGCCCGGAGGTCGTGGCCCAGGGCCTCAAGGTCCTGACCGCGGTCCTTCCGCAGGACGCGAAGCTGGAGACCAAGGAATACGATCTCGGCGCCAAGCGCTGGCACGCCACCGGTGACCTGCTCACCGACGAGGACACCGCGGCGCTCAAGACGCACGACGCGATCCTGCTCGGCGCCATCGGCGACCCGTCCGTGCCCTCGGGCGTGCTGGAGCGCGGGCTGCTGCTGAAGCTGCGCTTCCTCTTCGACCACTACGTGAACCTGCGCCCGTCGCGGCTGCTGCCGAACACCGCCACTCCGCTGGCCGGTGACCCGTCGATCGACTTCGTCGTGGTCCGCGAGGGCACCGAGGGCCCGTACACGGGCAACGGCGGCAGCCTCCGCACCGGCACCCCGGCCGAGGTGGCCACCGAGGTCAGCGTGAACACGGCATACGGCGTCGAGCGGGTGGTCAGGGACGCGTACGAGCGCGCCAAGGCCCGGCCGCGGAAGAAGCTCACGCTGGTCCACAAGACCAATGTGCTGGTCTTCGCCGGCAAGCTGTGGAAGGACACCTTCGACCGGGTGGGCAAGGAGTACCCGGAGGTGACCACCGACTACATGCACGTCGACGCGGCCACCATCTACATGGTCAACGACCCGGCCCGGTTCGACGTGATCGTCACCGACAACCTCTTCGGCGACATCATCACCGACCTCGCCGCGGCCGTCTCCGGCGGCATCGGCCTGGCCGCCTCGGGCAATGTGAACCCGACCCGCGACTTCCCGTCGATGTTCGAGCCGGTGCACGGCTCCGCGCCGGACATCGCCGGCACCGGCAAGGCCGACCCGGCCGCCACCATCCGCTCGGTCGCCCTGCTGCTGGAGCACCTCGGCTTCACCGCCGAGGCCGCCCGGATCGAGGAGGCCGTCACCGCGGACGTCACCGCCCGCGACGGCTCGCCGCGTACCACCAGCGAGATCGGCGACGCGATCGCCGCCCGAGTAGCCGGCTGACCGCCGGGGCACTCGCTTCAGAAATCAGCCGCCCGGCCGGTCAGCGCACGCACCGCTCGAGCTGACCTGACTGCTGCCTTACCCGGCAGTCAGTGCGACGATGACCATCGGGCCGCGCTCGCCCCCGTTTCGCTGCAGCCCCCACCCCGTAGATAATCGGTCGTGGGGCCGCTGCACGAGGGAAAGCTCGGACGTCCTAGTACCCCCGTACGTACATGGGCGCGGTCCGCCGACATACGGAAACGGTGAAGGACACGCACTCATGACTCAGCAGATCCCGATCGAGCTCAAGCCCTCCGCGCACCCGCTGTCCGCGGCGGAGCGGGAGAAGATCCTGGCCAATCCGGGGTTCGGCCGGTACTTCACGGACAACATGGTCACGATCAAGTACTCCGAGGGCCGCGGCTGGCACGACGCGCAGCTCTCGCCGTACGCCCCGCTGACCATGGATCCCGCGGCCATGGTGCTGCACTACGGCCAGTCGATCTTCGAGGGCCTGAAGGCCTACCGGCAGCCGGACGGGTCCGTCGCCTCCTTCCGCCCGGACGCGAACGCCGCCCGGCTGAACCGGTCCGCGCGCCGGATGGCGATGCCGGAGCTGCCGGAGGAGACGTTCATCGCGGCGGTCGACGCGCTCGTGAAGCAGGACATCGACTGGGTGCCGCAGGCCGGTGAGGAGTCGCTCTACCTGCGCCCGTTCATGTTCGCCACCGAGGTCGGCCTCGGCGTGAACTCGCCCGCCAAGGAGTACCTGTTCATGGTGCTCGCCTCGCCCGCCGGCGCGTACTTCAAGGGCGGCGTCAAGCCGGTCACCGTCTGGCTCTCCGAGGACTACGTGCGGGCCGCCCCCGGCGGCACCGGCGAGGCCAAGTGCTCCGGCAACTACGCCGGCGCCATGCTCGCCACCCAGCAGGCCGTCGAGAAGGGCTGCGACCAGGTGGTCTGGCTCGACCCGACCGAGCGCCGCTGGATCGAGGAGATGGGCAGCAACAACCTGTACTTCGTGCGCGGCACCGGGCCGGACGCGGAGATCATCACGCCGGCCCTGACCGGCACGCTGCTGCCCGGCATCACCCGCGACTCGCTCCTGAGCATCGCCCAGGACCTCGGCTACAAGGTGACCGAGACCCGCATCTCCAAGGAGGAGTGGCAGGAGGGCTGCGCCGACGGCTCGATCACCGAGGTGTTCGGCTGCGGCACGGCCGCCGTCATCACTCCGGTGGGTCACGCCAAGACCGCCGACGCGGAGTGGACGGTGGCGGGCGGCGAGATGGGCCCGATCACGGCCCAGATGCGCAAGGCCCTGGTCGACATCCAGACCGGCCAGGCGCCGGACCCGCACGGGTGGATGCACCCGCTGGGAAGCTGAGCTGAGCTGAGCTGAGGGGTCTGGGGGCCGAAGAAGCCCCCAGACCCCGGCTTTCTCTTAGTAGACGTTCACCCCGTACGCGCTCAGCGCCTCCTTCACCGGCTGGTGCAGCGCCGTGCCCGCCGTACCCGAGCAGCCGGAGCTGCCGGAGTGGATGCCCAGCGCCGTCGCGCCGGCGAAGTGCGCGCCGCCGCTGTCGCCGCCGGCCGAGCAGGCGGTCGTACGGACGAGGCCGCTGACGATGTCGCCGCCGCCGTAGTTCGCGGTGACATTGACCGCCTCGACCTTGCCGCTGGTGACCTTGGTCGTGGAGCCGCTCTTCTTCAGGGACTGGCCGACCACCGCGTTCGCGGAGCCGGTGATGTCCTGCGAGGAGCCGTTGTAGAGATTGACCGTCCCGGGCGTCCCGGACGTGCTGGCGTACTTGACCAGCCCGTAGTCATTCGTCGGGAAGCTGGTCCCCTCGCGGGTGCCGATGGTGGCGCCGCCGGAGGTGGCCGACCAGGTGGCGCCGGACTCGGTGCAGTGGCCCGCGGTCAGGAAGTAGCGGGCGGTCCCCTTGGCGACGTTGAACGCCGCCGAGCAGCGGTAGCCGCCGCCGTAGATCGCGTCGCCGCCGTTGACCTCGCGGGTCAGCTTGCCGGGCGCGCGGGAGAGCTTGACGGCGCCGTCGAGGCCGGCGGCGACCTTCTTCAGGCGGGCCAGCTCGCGCTTCGAGACCGTGCTGTCGTACGTGGCCGCGACCTGGTTCGTCCGCGGGTTCACGCCCCACGTGGTGCCGGGGATGGCCGCCTTGGCGCTCAGGGTGTCCATGGCGGTCTTGAGCTGGGCCGCGCTGCGCTGGACGCGCTCGGCCTTGGCGCCTGCCGCCTCGGCCTTCTCGGCGGCGGCGTCCGTCGTGACGGTGACGACGAGGCCGCCGTCGGCGTCGAGATAGGCGCCGGGGCTGGCGGCGCCGAGGTCCTGCTTCAGCTGTCCCGCGAGCCGGAGGTCGCCGGCGGAGGTGGCGGGGGAGGGCTCGTCCTGCGCGGCGGCGGAGGTGATGCCGCCGATCAGTGCCGCAACGAGCAGTGCGGGCAGGCCTATTCGTGCGCACAGAGTGCGTCTCATCGTGGGGGTCTCCTTTGGCCCAGGCCAATGAACGGAACGATGCATCCGGGAGATTGGCATGTACATTCCGCGTGCGCAAGACCGCATTCTGAGACAGGGGGTGGCCACGGCGGCACCCTGTGCAAGACTGCGTGCGTGCCCTCGTACGACGTGATCATTACGAGCAGGCGCGCCGGCCGGCGGTGAACACACCGCTTCTCCCCAGGCCCGCGCGCAGACCTCTCGCATCCGCGAGGGGTTTTTTCATTTCTTGGAAGATGCAGCCCAGGGCCGGCAGAGCGAGAGGACTCCCAGGACCATGACGGAAACGCCCGAAGATCGCTTCCACGTCTTCGACACCACGCTGCGCGACGGCGCCCAGCGCGAAGGCATCAACCTCTCCGTGTCCGACAAGCTCGCCATCGCCCGGCACCTGGACGACTTCGGCGTGGGCTTCATCGAGGGCGGCTGGCCCGGCGCGGTGCCGCGGGACACGGAGTTCTTCCGCCGCGCCCGCGAGGAGGTCCCGTTCCGCAACGCCGAGCTGGTCGCCTTCGGCTCCACCCGCAAGGCGGGCGTACGGGCCGAGGACGACCCGCAGGTCCTCGCCCTGCTGGAGTCCAAGGCGCCGGTGGTCTGCCTGGTCGCGAAGTCGCACGACCGGCATGTGGAGCTGGCGTTGCGCACCACGCTCGAGGAGAACCTCGCGATGGTGGCGGACACCGTGGCCTTCCTGCGCGAGCAGGGCCGCCGGGTCTTCGTCGACTGCGAGCACTTCTTCGACGGGTACAAGGGCAACGCGGCGTACGCGAAGCAGGTCGTGAGCGCGGCGCACGAGGCAGGGGCCGAGGTCGTCGTGCTGTGCGACACCAACGGCGGCATGCTGCCCGACGGCGTCCGCGACGTCGTCGCCGAGGTACTGGCCGCGACCGGCGCCCGGCTCGGCATGCACGCCCAGGACGACACCGGCTGCGCCGTCGCCAACACCCTCGCCGCGGTGGACGCCGGCGCCACCCATGTGCAGTGCACCGCCAACGGCTACGGCGAGCGGGTCGGCAACGCCAACCTCTTCCCGGTGGTCGCCGCGCTGGAGCTCAAGCGCGGCATGAAGGTCCTCCCCGACGGCGCGCTGCGGGAGATGACCCGGATCTCGCACGCCATCGCCGAGGTCGTGAACCTCACCCCCTCCACCCACCAGCCGTACGTCGGCGTCTCCGCCTTCGCCCACAAGGCGGGCCTGCACGCCTCCGCGATCAAGGTGGACCCGGACCTGTACCAGCACATCGACCCGGAAGAGGTCGGCAACACCATGCGGATGCTGGTCTCCGACATGGCGGGCCGGGCCTCGGTGGAGCTGAAGGGCCGGGAGCTCGGCATCGACCTCAGCGGCGACCGCGCGCTGGTCGGCCGGGTCGTCGACCGGGTGAAGGAGCAGGAGCTCAAGGGCTATTCGTACGAGGCCGCCGACGCCTCCTTCGAACTGCTGCTGCGGGCCGAGGCCGACGGCGCGCCGGTGCGCTATTTCCGTACCGAATCGTGGCGCGCGATCGTCGAGGACCGCCCGGACGGCAGCCACGCCAACGAGGCCACGGTGAAGCTGTGGGCCAAGGGCGAGCGGATCGTCGCCACCGCGGAGGGCAAGGGCCCGGTGCACGCCCTGGACCGGGCGCTGCGGGTGGCGCTGGAGCAGATCTATCCGCAGCTGGCGGAGTTCGAACTGGTCGACTACAAGGTGCGCATCCTGGAGGGCACGCACGGCACGGAATCCACGACGCGGGTGCTCGTGACGACGAGCGACGGGAAGTCGGAGTGGTCCACCGTCGGCGTCGCGGACAACGTCATCGCCGCCTCGTGGCAGGCCCTGGACGACGCGTATGCGTACGGGCTGCTGCGGGCCGGGGTCGAGTCGCAGGAGTAGTGCCGCCGTCCCCGGCCTTTGCCGAGTCTTTGTCGGAGCTCCACAGCGCCGCAGCGCTCGCGTTTGGCCGTTGTGGGGCCCACCCACAACGGTTTAGTGCCGCGTGCGCAGGATTTCGTGCCGGACCTTGTAGGGGATCGACATAAGCTCCGGGGCACCTGGCACCGTACCGTCGATACATGACCACTCTGGATGACGCGCCCGTCGAGGCGAACGAGGCCCGCGGGCGCGCCGCCGAGCTCCGCAAGATCAAGGAGCAGGTGCACGCCGGTCCGAGTGAGCGCGCCACCCAGGCCCAGAAGGCCAAGGGCAAGCTGACCGCCCGCGAGCGCATCGACCTCCTCCTCGACGAGGGGTCGTTCTGTGAGATGGAGCCGCTGCGGCGGCACCGCGCCACCGGCTTCGGCCTCGAGAACAAGAAGCCCTACACCGACGGCGTCATCACCGGCTGGGGCACCGTCCACGGCCGGACGGTCTTCGTCTACGCGCACGACTTCCGGATCTTCGGCGGCGCGCTGGGCGAGGCCCACGCCAACAAGATCCACAAGCTGATGGACAAGGCGATCGCGGCGGGGGCGCCGCTGGTGTCGTTGAACGACGGCGCCGGGGCCCGTATCCAGGAGGGCGTCGCGGCCCTCGCCGGCTACGGCGGGATCTTCCAGCGGAACACCAAGGCGTCCGGCGTCATCCCGCAGATCAGCGTGATGCTCGGCCCGTGCGCCGGCGGCGCGGCGTACTCGCCGGCGCTGACCGACTTCGTCTTCATGGTCCGCGAGACCTCGCAGATGTTCATCACCGGGCCTGACGTGGTCAAGGCCGTCACCGGCGAGGAGATCACCCAGAACGGGCTCGGCGGCGCGGATGTGCACGCCGAGAAGAGCGGCGTCTGCCACTTCGCGTACGACGACGAGATCACCTGTCTCGAAGAGGTCCGCTACCTGCTCAGCCTGCTCCCGCAGAACAACCGGGAGAACCCCCCGGTGGTGGAGTCCGAGGACCCGGCCGAGCGGCGCAGCGACGAGCTGCTCGACCTGGTGCCCGCCGACGGCAACCGTCCCTACGACATGCACGCCGTGATCGCCGAGCTGGTCGACGACGGCGAGGTGCTCGAGGTCCACGAGCGCTGGGCTACCAACATCATCTGCACCCTGGCCCGGATGGACGGCCAGGTCGTGGGCATCATCGCCAACCAGCCGCAGGCCCTGGCCGGCGTGCTGGACATCGAGGCGAGCGAAAAAGCTGCACGATTCGTCCAGATGTGCGATGCTTTCAATATCCCGATCCTGACGCTGCTGGACGTCCCGGGCTTTCTGCCGGGGGTCGACCAGGAGCACGGCGGGATCATCCGGCACGGGGCCAAGCTGCTGTACGCGTACTGCAACGCCACCGTGCCGCGGATCTCGGTCGTCCTGCGTAAGGCCTACGGCGGCGCGTACATCGTGATGGACTCCCAGTCCATCGGCGCCGACCTGACCTACGCCTGGCCCACGAACGAGATCGCGGTGATGGGCGCCGAGGGTGCCGCCAACGTCATCTTCCGCAGGCAGATCGCCGAGGCCGACGATTCGGACGCCAAGCGCGCCGAGATGGTCAAGGCCTACAAGACCGAGCTGATGCACCCGTATTACGCGGCCGAGCGGGGCCTTGTCGACGACGTCATCGACCCCGCCGAGACCCGCGAGGTGCTCATCCGCTCCCTCGCGATGCTCAAGACCAAGCACGCGGAGCTGCCGCAGCGCAAGCACGGCAACCCGCCCCAGTAAGGAGACGCAGACAGTGAACGCCGAGAACCTCGTCCGGGTCGAGAAGGGCGAGGCGAGCGAAGAGGAGCTCGCCGCGCTGACCGCGGTGCTGCTCGCTCGCGCTGCCGCGCAGCCGTCTTCGGTGCCGACCCAGCGCCGCCACGCCGGCGCCGCCCGCTGGCGCCGCCTGGAGCGGCAGCACGGCTTCCGTGCGCCGCACAGCTGGCAGGGCTGAGCCCCAGCCGACCCAGCGCGAAGCCCCCGTCCCTTCAGGGCGGGGGCTTCGCGCTGTCCGCGTACCTGCTCAGGACTCGTCCACGAGCTCGCCCTGCGCCTCCAGCGTCGGGTTCTCCACCACGGAGAACGCCGCTCCGGCCTCGGGCGAGCCCGGCACGGTCGCGCTGGCGGCGTCCAGCGCCGCCTGGGACTCCCAGCGCCAGATGTCCAGGTAAGAGCGCTCGTCGACGCGCACCAGGCGGGCGTCGATGAGGCCGGGGTGGCCGGCGCGGACCGTCTTGATGAGGGTGGCGCGGCGCTCGATGGCCAGGTCCGCCTTGCTCGGGTCGACGCTGAAGCGGGTGATCCGGATGTACGACATGGTTAGAGTTCCTCTCTAGAGCTTGACTCTAGCTTCGTAATTAGAGTTAAGCTCTAGTCATGGCAGCCGTCAAGAGCAAGCGAGCGGAAAAAGCGCGGGAGACGCGGCGGCGGATGCTCGACGCCGCACGGGAGTTGTTCATCGCCGACGGATACGGGGCGACGACGCTCAAGGGCGTCGCCGAGCGGGCGGGCGTCGCGGTGCAGACGATCTACTTCACGTTCGGCAACAAGCGCGCCCTGCTGAAGGAGTTGGTCGACGTCACCGTCGCCGGGGATGACGAGCCGGTCGCCACCATGGACCGGCCGTGGTTCCGGGACGTCCTCGCGCAGGACACCGCGGAGGCGCAGCTGCGTGCCCACGTGGCGGGCACGCGGAAGGTGCTGGAGCGGGTCGCGCCCATCACGCAGATGCTTGCGGCGGCCACCGCCGTGGATCCCGAGGTCGCCGGTCTGTGGCCGCAGGAGGCCGATCCGCGGCACACGGTCCAGACGGCCGCCGCCGAGGCGCTCACGGGCAAGCCAGGGGCCCGGGAGGACGTAGCGGCGGAGGAGGCGGCCGACGTCCTCTACGGGGTGCTCAGCCCCGAGCTGTATCTGCTGTTCGTACGGGACCGGGGCTGGACGCCCGAGCGCTGGGAGGACTGGGCGTACCGGACGCTGCGCCGGGAGCTGTGCCAAGGGAGTCCGCGTACTCCGTGAGCAGCGCCTCCAGGTGCCGCACCATGAAGCGGTAGTACTCGCGCATCTCCCGCAGTCGCCGGCGCTGCACCGCGGACAGTCCGGCGTCCTGCGCCTCCGCCCGCTCGGCGAGGCCGCGCAGCTGCGTCGTGGCCGCGACCAGGTGCTGCAGGCAGCCGGCCCAGGCGTCCTCGCGCCAGCGGTAGACGAAGTGCCGCCGGCCCTCGGGCTTGTAGCGCTCCACGGTGCCCTGCTCGATGAGCAGCCGCGTCATCTCCGATACGGACCCCTTGCTCGCGCCGAGCGCCTCCTGCAACTCGGTCAGCGTGAGCGGCTGCTCGCTCAGCATCAGCAGCCCCGCGGCCCGTCCGGCCATCCGGGGCCAGCCCATCGCGCGGCCGATATGGATGCCGAACTCATCGACGAGCGCGTGCACGGGCGGCTCCAAGTGGTCGGTAAAAAGTGAACGTTCAGTCTTGACTGAACTCTCGCCTGGGTCGACAGTAGCAACTCTGGCGGGAGGGATGGGATATGGCGAGCACTGGGTGGGACATCATCGTGGTCGGGGCCGGCTCCGCGGGGGCGGCGCTGGCGGCTCGTACGGCCGAGAAGGGCGCGCGGGTGCTGCTGGTGGAGGCGGGGCCCGACTACCGGTCCGCGGAGATGCATGAGGCGTGGCGGTCGCCCAATCCGGCGGTGGCGCTGCTGGATCCGCAGGCAGCCGAGGGGCTGGTGTGGACGGAGCTCGCCACCGCGCGTACGGACCGGCAGCAGCCGGGTCTCTACTGGCGCGGCCGGGGAGCGGGCGGCAGCTCGGCGATCAACGGGCAGATCGCGATCCGGCCGCCGATGGCGGACTTCGAGGAGTGGGGGCTGCCCGGCTGGGCGCCCGACGACGTGCTGCCGTACTTCGCGAAGCTGGAGGACGACGCGCAGTTCGGCGACGAGCCGTACCACGGCCGCGGCGGGCCGACGCCGGTGTGGCGGATGCCGCGGGCGGACTGGGGCGCCGTCGACACCGCCCTCGCGCAGGCCGCCCGCGCGGCCGGGCACGGCTGGACCGAGGACGTCAACGCGCCGCGGGGGAGCGGGGTTTCGCCGTACCCGATCAACTCGCGCGACGGGCGGCGGGTATCGGTCAACGACGCCTATCTGGAGCGGGCGCGCGACCTCGGCACGCTGACCGTACGCGGCGATGCCCTGGTGGACCGGGTGCTCTTCGACGGGGACCGGGCGGTCGGGGTGCGGCTGGCGGACGGGGGAGAGCTGCGCGCCGGCACTGTCGTGCTCAGCGCCGGCGTCATCCACTCGCCGGCGATCCTGCTGCGCTCCGGCATCGGCCCGGCGGCGCGGCTGCGGGAGCTCGGCATCGGCGTACGGCACCAACTCCCCGTCGGGCAGGGCATGCAGGACCATCCGCTGGCCCTCGTCGCCATCCCGCTCGCGGAGCACGCCCGCCGCCGGACGCCGCACGACCGGCACACCAACGTCTGCGTGCGCTGGACCAGCGGCCCGGACGCGCCCGAGAACGACATGATGTTCGTCGGCCTCAACGAGAGCGTCCTCGCCATGGCCGCCGCCACCCCCGGCCTCCCCACCGGCTCGTACGGGGTGTGGCTGAACAAGAACGACTCCCGCGGCGAGCTGACCCTCGCCTCCGCCGACCCGGCGGCCGACCCCGTGGTGCGCCAGCGGATGCTGTCGGACCCGCGCGACCTGGCCCGGATGCGCGCGGGCGTACGGGCCCTGGTGGAGCTCGCGCTGCGGCCCGAGACGGCCCGTATCACCGAGGGCTCGCTCGAGAAGGAGAACCCGGCGCTCTTCGCCGCGCTGGACAGCGACGCCGCGCTCGACGACCACCTTCTGGCCACGGTCCTGGACGCCCAACACGGCACCAGCACCTGCCGCATGGGCGCCTCCGACGCCCCGGAGACGGTCGTCGACAGCGAGTGCCGGGTGCTGGGCGTGGACGGGCTGCGGGTGGTCGACGCCTCGGTCTTCCCGTCCGTGCCGCGCGCCAATACGAACCTCGCCACGATCATGGCGGGCGAGCTGATGGCCGACCGGCTCGCATGATCGCGGCAGGAGAGAATGCGGCCATGAAGAGCGAGATCGAGCGCCGCATCCGGGCGGCCGAGGGCGACCTGCTGGGCCTTTCCCACCGCATCCACGCCCACCCCGAGCTCGGCTACGAGGAGGAGCGGGCGAGCGCCTGGGTGGCGGAGGCCCTGAGCAAGGGCGGCTTCGCGGTCGAGCACGGCTGCTACGGGCTGCCCACGGCCGTGCGGGCCACCGCCGGGTCCGGGCCGCTGCATATCGCGATCTGCGCCGAGTACGACGCGCTGCCGGGCATCGGGCACGCCTGCGGCCACAACGTCATCGCGGCGGCCGCCGTCGGCGCGGGGCTCGGCCTGGCCCCGTACGCCGATGCGTTGGGGCTCACCGTGACCGTGCTCGGCACGCCCGCGGAGGAGGGCGGCGGCGGCAAGGTGCTGATGCTGGAGCGGGGCGCCTTCGACGGGCTCGACGCCGCCATGATGGTGCACCCGGCCGCCGTCGAGTCGGTCGTGATGCCCCCGACCGCGATGGCCATGTTCGACGTGTCCTACCGCGGCAAGCCGGCCCACGCGGGCGCCGCCCCCGAGCTCGGGGTCAACGCCGCCGACGCCATGACCGTCGCCCAGGTGGCGATCGGGCTGCTGCGGCAGCAGACGACGGCGGCGGACCGGATCCAGGGCATCGTGACGGCGGCGGGCACGGCGCCGAACGTGATCCCCGACGCGAGCAGCGGCCGCTGGGTCGTACGCTCCGACACCCTGGAGTCCCTCACGCCGCTGAAGGAACGGGTGCACCGGTGCTTCGAGGCGGGCGCGCTGGCGACGGGCTGCGAGCTGACGATCGAGCCGTCGGCGCCCGATTACGCGGATGTGCGCACGGACGCGCGGATGGCGCGCCTTTACCGGGCCAACGCGGAGGCGCTGGGGCGGGTGTTCCCGGAGGCGGGGGCGCCCGCGGGCGCGGCGACCGACATGGGGAACGTCTCGCACAAGGTGCCGGTCATCCACCCGCTGCTGGGCCTGGACTGCGCCCCGGCGGTCAACCACCAGCCGGAGTTCACGGCGGCCTGCGTCACCGAAAACGCGGATCGCGCCGTACTCGACGGCGCGATCGCGATGGCGTGGACGGCGGCCGACCTCAGCGCAAGCGCGCCATGAGGGCGTGCTCGACCAGGGTGATCAGCGAGCTCTTGGACTCGGCGCGCTGGCGGGCGTCGGTCGTGATGATCGGGGTCTCGGGACCGATCTGCAGCGCCTCGCGGACTTCCTCCGGGGCGTACGGCTGGTGTCCTTCGAAGCCGTTCAAGGCGATGATGAACGGAAGCCCGGAGTTCTCGAAGTAGTCCACCGCCGGGAAGCAGTCCGCCAGCCGGCGGGTGTCGACGAGGACGATGGCGCCGATGGCGCCCTTGACCAGGTCGTCCCACATGAACCAGAAGCGGTCCTGCCCGGGCGTGCCGAACAGGTACAGGATCAGGTCCTGGTCCAGCGTGATGCGGCCGAAGTCCATGGCGACCGTGGTGGTCGTCTTGTTCGACACCTGCGACAGGTCGTCGATGCCCGCGGACGCCGAGGTCATCACGGCCTCGGTGCGCAGCGGGTTGATCTCCGACACGGACCCGACGAACGTGGTCTTGCCCACGCCGAAGCCACCCGCGACCACGATCTTCGCGGACGTCGTGGAGCGCTCCGGCTGCTGGCCGACACCTGCGCCGGCGCTAGAGCTTGCGAAGTCCACTGAGCACCCTTTCGAGCAACGTCACATCTGGCTGGCCGCTGGCGTTCTCGGCCGCGCCCGGCTGGTGGATGGTGACCAGACCGGCCTCGGCCAGGTCAGCCACCAGGATCCGGGCGACCCCGAGCGGCATGGTCAGCAGCGCCGAGATCTCGGCGACCGACTTGATCTCGTAGCAGAGCTGGCAGATCCGCTGGTGCTCGGGGAGCTGGGACTGCAGCCGGCCGGGGTCGGCTGTCGTCTGCACCAGCGCCTCGATGGCGAGCTGATAGCGGGGGCGGGTGCGGCCGCCCGTCATGGCGTACGGGCGGACCAGGCGCGACTGGGGGCGCTTGGCACCCCGCGCCGCCGGCGCGCCCTGCTGGGGCTGCTGGCTCTGCTGCTGGTGCGGTGCGTTGTACGGCTGCTGGGGGTGCTGTCCGGGCTGCCCGTACTGCTGGTCGGGTCTGCTGTGCTGCCCCTCGTGGGGAGTGGGGGCGGAGGGGAAGTCGTAGTGCTTCAGCCCGGGCTGCTCCTGCTGCGGCTGCTGGTCGTAGCCGTAGCCATAAGCCCACTCACCGTCGTTCTCGTACGGCCCGCCCTGGTGGCTCGCCACTTCGCTCCCCTTCCGTCCGAATGACCGTTGTCCCTCCGGCCACCGGACTTTTGTGCTTGACGCACCTTAGCCCGGACCGCGCGCAATCCGCACCGGATGTCTGCTAGTTGAGAAGGCTTCCCTGCAGCTCGGCGCGCAGGTCCGGGGTCAGCACGGCGCCCGCGCGGTCCACCAGGAGAGCCATCTCGTAGCCGACGAGGCCGATGTCGCACTCCGGGTGCGCCAGCACGGCCAGCGAGGAGCCGTCCGAGATGGACATGATGAAGAGGAAGCCGCGCTCCATCTCCACGACCGTCTGGTTGACGCTGCCGCCCTCGAAGATGCGCGAGGCACCGGCGGTGAGGGACGTCAGCCCTGACGCGACGGCCGCGAGCTGGTCCGCGCGGTCGCGCGGGAAGCCCTCGGACATCGCCAGCAGGAGTCCGTCGGCGGAGACCACGACCGTGTGGGAAACCCCGGGGGTGTTGTCCACGAAGTTCGTGATCAACCAGTTCAGGTTCTGCGCCGCCTGGCTCATCGGGCTCACACTAACGCTCCTGATCGTAGCTGCTGCCGGGGCCCCAGTTATCGGAGCCCGGTCGGTCATTCTCTGTGGTCCCCTGGCCGCGTCCCTGCTGAACTCCGCGGCGCAGATTGGCGAGTCTGCCGCGGACGTCCTCGGGTGCGCGGGAGACCTGGGGGCCACCCTGCGGTGTCTGCGTGGCGGTGCCGTCGACCAGGTTGGCCCGCGGCACCCGCTTCGGCAGACCGGCGGATGTGATGCCGCCGGCCTCCGGTTCGCGGGCCCTGGCGGCCCGCTCCCAGCGCTCGTCGTTGTCCGACCGCCACTCGGAGTCAGTAATGGGGGCGGGTGCCCCTGCCGAAGGTTCCCCTGCCCGGGGGAAGCCTACGCTCTGCAGGCCGTTTCCGGCACGGGCATCTTCGGACGCATCAGGCGCACCGGACGAATCCGAAGCTTCGTACGATCCGTACTGAGCGCCCTGTTGCTGCTGGTAGGCGTCCTGCTGGGGTGCCTGCTGCGGTGCCTGCTGCGGCTCCGGGTACGAGGCGCCGGCGGGCGGCCCGTACTGCTCGCGCTGCTCGCGCTCCTGGCCGTACTGCTCGCGCTCCTGGTACGTCTCGCGGGCGGCCGCCTCCTGCTGGGCGGCGCGCGCCTCCAGTGCCGCCCTGCGCTCCTCGCGCTGCAGCGAGCGACCGATCGGGTCGTCGACGGGGTAGGGGGCGGCGCCGTTCGCTCCGCCGAAGGCCGCGCCAGGGTGGGACGCGTCGGACTGCGCCCCGGCGTACGCCCCGTCGTTGAAGCCCAGTTCGGCGGCGGTGCGCTGGCCGACGGCCATCTTGGGGTCGAAGGCGTTGGTCAGCGTCGGGTTGTCGCCGACGATGCGGGAGACCGTGAACTCCTCCTCCGGCTGCGCGCCCATCGGGTCGCCGCCGCCGCCGTGCGTGATCGCCTCGGGGAGCATGACCAGCGAGGTGGTGCCGGACTGCTCGCCGGACGGGCGCAGCTGCACCCGGATGCCGTGCCGGTCGGCAAGCCGGCCGACCACGAACAGGCCCATGCGCTGGGATATCGCCGCGTCCACGACCGGCGGGTTGGCCAGCCGGTGGTTGATGTCCGCGAAGTCCTCGGCGGTGAGGCCGATGCCCTTGTCGTGGATCTCGATCATCACGCGGCGGTCGGGCAGCCGGGTCGCGGTGACGCGGACCTTGGTGTGCGGCGAGGAGAAGGTGGTGGCGTTCTCCAGCAGCTCGGCGAGGAGGTGCACCAGGTCGGAGACCGCGGTGCCGTGGATCTCGCAGTCCGGCACGCCGGAGAGCTCCACGCGCTCGTACGACTCCACCTCGGAGGTCGCGGCGCGCAGCACGTCCAGCAGCGGGACCGGCTGGTCCCAGTGCCGCCCGGTGTCCTCGCCGGCGAGGACCAGGAGGTTCTCGCCGTTGCGGCGCATGCGGGTGGCCAGGTGGTCCATCTGGAACAGGTGCTCCAGCTGGTCCGGGTCCGCCTCGCTCTCCTCCAGGCCGGAGACCAGCTCCAGCTGGCGCTCGATGAGGCCCTGGTTGCGGCGGGAGAGGTTGGTGAAGATCGCGTTGATGTTGCCGCGGAGAAGCGCCTGCTCGGAGGCCAGTCGGACGGCCTCGCGGTGCACCTGGTCGAAGGCGCGGGCGACCTCGCCGATCTCGTCGCGGGAGTTGATCGGGATCGGGGTGACGCGGGTGTCGACGCGGCCCGGGTCCGTACGGGAGAGCTGGTCGACCAGCATCGGCAGGCGCTGCTCGGCGACGCCGAAGGCGGCGTTGCGCAGCCGGCGCATCGCCCGGCCCATCGAACGGGCCATCATCGCGGCGACGATGAAGGCGAGCAGCAGGGCGGCGATGGCGGCGGCGGAGTTGATGTAGGTGTCCTGCTCGGCGTCCTTGGCGACCTTGTTCGCCTCGTTCACCGCCTCCTGGGACAGCTCCTTCTCCACCTCCAGGTAGGCCTGGAACTTGCCGGTGGACATCGCCCACCAGGTCTGAGGCGTGATGCCCTTGCGGGCGAGCGCCGACGGGTTGGAGCCGGGCGCGAACATGGCCCGGGTGGTGTCGGAGACGCCGGGCGGCGGGACGAAGCGCTGCCCCTTCTCCTTGGCCTCGACGGCCTTCTGCTGCAGCTGCTTCTTGCCGGTGGCCTGGGCGGCCTGCAGGGCCTCGTTCAGCCGGGCCAGGTCCTTCGGGCGGCCGCCGAACTCGTACTCCTCGGAGGCGATGACCTCGAGGCGCGCGTACGAGGAGAAGGCCTCGCGGACGACCGGCAGCTGGGCGCTGTCCTTGGTGTTCAGCAGCTGCATGCCGATCGACCGGTCCAGGGAGGCGGCCGACGAGGTCAGGGCGATGGCGTAGATGGTGCGGCCGAAGGAGGTGACGTTGTCCGTGCCGAGGCCGAGGTCGTTGCTCAGGGCCATCAGCGGGCGGTAGACGAGCGCGTACGCCTCCTGGGTGTCCACGCCCTTCATGCCCTTGCTGAAGGCCTTGGCGCGGATCCCGTCCAGCTTGGCCGTGGCCGAGTCGATGTGCTCCAGGCGGCGCTTGAGGGCGTCGGTGTCCGGGACGTCCTTCTTCTGCTCTGCGAAGGCCTCGGCGGCCTCGTTGGTCTGCGCGCGGGCCTTCTGCACCAGCGGCGAGTTCTGCTTGCCGGCGAGCAGCGGCGCGGTGGTGATGTCGCGCTCGTTCATGATCGCGTTGGAGTAGTCGCCGGCGACCTGCACCAGGCGGGCGACCTGCTCCGCGTCCTGGGCCGAGCGCCAGGTCTCGATCGACTCGTTCACCCGGAGCCCCGCGAAGACCAGGGCGACGATCACCGGGATCAGCAGGATCGCGTTCAGCCGGGTGCGCACCCGCCAGTTGCGCGGGGACATCCGGCTGCCGCTGGGCGGCAGCGGATCGGGCGCCGCCGAAGGGGCGGGCGCGGCCGCGCGCGGCGGCGTGAAGTTGCCCCGCGGGTCCTGCTGCGGGACTGCCTTATTGCTGCGGCTCACCGGACCAAACCTCTCGCCCTGCTCCTACTAGTCGGTTAAACGAATTGCAGCACGCCAGGCGGCGGTTTCCAAACGTCGGGTCGGCAAAGGCCGTTGCCCGAACCGCCCGTAATAAAAGGGACATAAGCGCTGAGCACCGGCAAATGGCCATCCCGGGGTATGCGCAGCGAAACCGGCCTGCTGCACGCGGTTGCGGCCGGGGCCTGCAATTCTCTTTCGAAACGTTATGAACCGGGAAGGGCGGAGTGTGTCATGCGACACACCCCGCCCTTCCTTAACTCCGGTACCGCTGTGGCTACTTGAGCCGTGCCATGAGTGCATGCTCGACCAGCGTGATCAGAGAGCTCTTGGACTCGGCGCGCTGGCGGGCGTCGGTCGTGATGATCGGAGTCTCGGGGCCGATCTGCAGCGCCTCGCGGACCTCTTCGGGGGCGTACGGCTGGTGCCCGTCGAAGCCGTTGAGGGCGATGATGAAGGGGAGGCCGCTGTTCTCGAAGTAGTCGACGGCGGGGAAGCAGTCGGCCAGACGTCTGGTGTCGACCAGCACGACGGCGCCGATGGCGCCCTTCACGAGGTCGTCCCACATGAACCAGAAACGATCCTGCCCGGGGGTGCCGAACAGGTACAGGATCAGGTCCTGGTCGAGGGTGATACGGCCGAAGTCCATGGCGACCGTGGTGGTCGTCTTGTTCGACACCTGCGAGAGGTCGTCGATGCCGGCCGAGGCGGAGGTCATCACGGCCTCGGTACGAAGCGGGTTGATCTCGGACACGGACCCCACGAACGTGGTCTTGCCCACGCCGAAGCCCCCGGCGACCACGATCTTCGCCGAAGTCGTGGACCGCGCCTCCTGTCCGTAGCCGCCGCTAGAGCTTGCGAAGTCCACTGAGAACCCTTTCGAGCAAAGTCACATCTGGTGTTCCGTCGGCCCCCTGGCCGCCGCCCGGCTGGTGGATCGCCACCATGCCGGCCTCCGCCAGGTCGGCCACGAGGATACGGGCCACCCCCAGCGGGATCGCGAGCAGTGCGGAAACCTCCGCGACCGACTTGATCTCCCGGCACAGGTGGCAGATGCGCTGGTGCTCGGGGAGCATGCCCTGCAGCCGTACCGGATCGGCGGTGGTGCTGACCAGCGCCTCGATGGCGAGCTGGTAGCGCGGCCGGGTGCGGCCGCCCGTCATGGCGTACGGGCGGACCAGCGGCTGGTCGCTGCCATCACCGTCGTAGGGAGCGTGCGCACCGCCGTACGAGTCGGGTGAGGCGGGTGGCGGGGTCATGGATCCTCCGGGCTGTGACACGGCCGCTGCGGCGGCCTGTGTACGAATGGCCTGTGGGGGGAGTTTCGTGCTCGCGAAGAGCTTCAGTTCAGCAGGCTGCCCTGCAGTTCGGCGCGCAGGTCGGGGGTGAGCACGGCGCCCGCCCGGTCGACCAGCAGCGCCATCTCGTAGCCGACGAGGCCGATGTCGCACTCCGGGTGCGCCAGCACCGCCAGCGAGGACCCGTCGGAGACGGCCATCAGGAAGAGGAAGCCGCGCTCCATCTCCACGACCGTCTGGTTCACGCTGCCGCCCTCGAAGATGCGCGAGGCACCCGCGGTGAGGGACGTCAGCCCGGAGGCCACGGCCGCCAGCTGATCCGCGCGGTCGCGCGGGAAGCCCTCGGACATCGCCAGCAGAAGACCATCGGCGGAGACCACGACCGTGTGGGACACCCCGGGGGTGTTGTCCACGAAGTTCGTGATCAACCAGTTCAGATTCTGCGCCGCCTGGCTCATCGGACTCAACTAACGCTCCTGCTGATAGGTGGGGCCGAAGCCGCTGTTGTTACTGCCGAGGGTCCCGCCGGCCTGCCGGCCCTGCTGGATACCGCGGCGGAGGTTGGTCAGCCGGCCGCGCACGTCGTCAGGCGTGCGGGAGACCGCGGGACCGCTCTCTGCGGGAGCCGGTCGCTGCTGCGCCGTGCCGTCCACGAGGTTCGCCCGCGGGACCCGGCGCGGCAGGCCGGAGGTGGTGACGCCGCCGGCCTGGGGGCCGGAGGCGCGCAACTGCTCAGCGCGGCGCCAGCGCTCGTCGTTGGGGGACGGGCGCCAGCTGCTGGTGTCCTGCCGCCCGTTTGCCACCGGGGCGGCGGGCTGCGGCGGTGCCGCGGCCGGGCGGGCCGGGGCCCGTTCCGGCTGCTGCGGCGGCAGCGGGGGAGGTGCGGGAATGCTCGGCGGCGGCGAGCGCAAGGACGCCCGCGCCCGCGCCGGTCGTCCCCGCCGGCGTCGCCTTCGCCGAGCTGGCCGTCGCGGATACGGAGCCGCTGCACGGCATGCTCGCCGCGCTCGGCTTCTCCAGGACCGGCCGGCACTCGGCGAAGCCGGTG